>CAZWZF010000004.1:0-186684 GCA_964638715.1 uncultured bacterium
GTCTTTGTTTAATGCTACTAATCTATACCCATATTGATTACCTGCTGTTAACGGCAATACATAAGTAAGCATATAACTTGTAACATTAGAACCAATAATATTTGGCAAATCGGTCCATGTTTTAAAGTTTAATGTGCTTTGGATTCTGTATCCATAAGCATTGCTTGTAGGATCCCAGGTAAAGTTGACTGAGTTACTGGTGACATCATTTACTGTATTGCCAGTTAATTTGCTGGTTTTAGTTGCCACAATATAATTTGCAGGTGCATCTGTAGCTGTTGTAATATTATAACCCGCAGAGTTTATGCCATTAGTTCCTGTAGCATCATTATATGCAACAACTCTATAGGTATAATCTGTCGCTGAGAGTACTGAATAGTCTATAAAACTGCTAACAGTACTATCTAACAATGTAGCAGTAACAGCAGTATATGCTGTGTCTGCTTCTGTTTGCAATTTTCTTTCAACAGCAAACCATCTCTTATCAGTAGTATTATTAATGTTCCAACTGATTTTAACAGAATCAGCTTTGATGTCTGTGTCAAGAATTGTTATAGTTACAGGATTTGCTGGTGTAGTTGTTGCTGAAGCAGAAACGCTTGGTAATGATAAATTGCCGTCAGCATTTACAGCAGAAACACGATAATAATATGTTGTACTTGGTTTTAATGTAGGATCGTTATCAGATAGAATTGTAATATTAGCAGGAACATTACCAGGTACAGGACTTACCACTACCCAAGTAGATGATCCGTTAATTCTTCGTTCAACTTTATATCCTGCACTACCTGTTATATTTTGCCATTTAACGACAATTAAATTAGCAGCCATACCTTGAGCGGTAACACCTTGTGGTTGATCCGGTGCAGTTACTACACTTGCAATAGCACTCCAGGAATAACCGGCCGCAACAGTGCCAATGCCCATGCGGAAGTAATAAGGGGTATTCGGTGTTAAAGCCTGTGTTACATTATTTATTACAATTGAAGTGACAGAATATTTATTAAAAGCGGTATCTGTCAGAGGATAAAAATTTGTACCGTCTTCACTTGCTTCCAAGTGATAACTATTTACACCATTAATAGCAGGCCATGTTAATTCTACTTCGGTACTTGATTTAACAGTAGCAGTCAATGGTGATGCTGCTCCAGCTAAAGTAGTGGCGAATGAAACTACTGACCAATCTGATAAATTAGCACCCTTATTATTACGTGCTCTTACCCGATAAAAATATTGTGTAACTGGGGATAAACCAATATGCTGATACGCTGTAACAACTGGGAACTCTGTTATTGAAGCCCAGGTATTTGATGTTGATGGACGATATTGTATTTCATAATCTTCAGCACCTGTAGTGGCATCCCATTTTAAATCAATTTCAACTTGCGAAATTGCTGTAGCTGTTAAATTGCCAGGTAAGGCAGGAGCAGTACCTAAACTAATAACATTACTCCAGTCGGAATATGCGTTATTAAGAGGAGCAACACCATTTCTGATGGCACGGACACGAATAAACATGTGGTCATTAGCTGCAACACCAGCGAGCTTTGTTGTTGTAACATTTGCGGCTAATGTTGATATTAATGTCCAGTCGGTAAATCCATTGCTACTTCTATATACTTGATAATTATTTTCGCCAGTTAAATCATTCCAGCTTAATTGTATACTTGCATCGACATTATTAGTGAATGACAATACTAAATCATTAATACCAGGTCCTGTGACGACTTCGCTTATTGAACTAAAATCAGAATATTGACCTGCAAGGCTTGTGACAGCACGAACTTTATAATAATGATGAGAAATAGGTTCTAACCCTGAATCTGTATATTTTAAATCAGTTATAGGAATGTCAGCAATTTTCACCCAACCAACTTCAGGCTTGCCTTCAGTATCATTTCTCCACAATTCATAACCAGAAGAACCAGCAACAGCTGTCCAAGATAAATCAACTTCTGAACCCCTAACTTCATTAATTGTTAATGCTGGTGATAATGGAGAAGTAGTTAAAGTTAAAATAGGACTCCATGCAGGTGAATTGGAACTTATATCAGTTGCTCTTACACGGAAATAATAATTTGTTACAGCTGTTAACCCAGTTACACTGTATTTTGTAGTAAATGCATCAATATTAGTATATTCAATAATTTTAGTTGCATCTGTCCATGTTTGTTCAGTTGTTCTCTGCAAAATATATCCAGCTGCACCTACAACTGGCGACCAGGTAACATCAGCAGCGGTTGAAGTTACATTTGATGCACTTAGTGATACTGGTGCAGATGGCAATGTCATTACAGGTACAGGATTTGAAAAAGATTCTGCAACGGCAGTAATAGCACCTACTTTATAATAATATTGAGTAGCAGGAGCAACATTCTCATCATCATAAGTAACTTTTCCAGCAATCGCTGTGTCAGCATTAATTGCAGCGATTTGCAGCCACTGCGATTGTGGGATTTTAACATCTGTTGAACGATATAATTTATATCCATTTACAGGCTTCACTTCATCCCAAACAAGTGTAACGGTATTTTCAGTAATTTTAGTAGCTTTCAGATTTACAGGATTGACCGGACCAGTAGTGCCGGTTACAATTTGTGACCAATTCGAAGACTTTCCGCCACTTATTAATGGTCGATAGGCTTTAATTTGATAATAATACGCAGTATTTGATAGTAGTTTACCATCAATCAAATTAGTTATGTCATTGATATCGTTATAGTAACTAATATTTTGTTCAACAGTATAGTTTGAACCTACTGGTATTAATTGAGACCATGTTCTCTGATCTTTACTTCGCTGAATAATATACCCGGTTTCGTTATCAACATCGTCCCATTCGAGTTTTATCCAATTTGAATAAGAAGCGGACACGCGGAAATTTTGTGGAACTGACAATGCTGTAATGCCTGTCATTATTGGTGACGGGTCAGAATTCCCAGTTGCATTGACAGCAGAAACGCGATAATAATATAAAGTTCCAGCAATTAAACCAGAATCATTATATGTTGTAGCATCTGCAATATCATTACCTACGATATCGAATAAATTACCATCTAACGATCTCTCAATTCGATAAGCTGTTGCTCCAGTTACTTTATTCCATTTGATTTGCAATTGGGTATCGGATATAACGGTTACTGAAGTAATCAACGGTGAAGTCGGTGCTGTCATTGCTGAAGCAATATTTGAGTAAGCAGAATTTGAACCAGCAACTTCACCAATAACTAATACCCGATAATAATAGATTGTACCTGAAGTTACTGTTTCATCTGCATATTCTGCAGCATCAATTGGTAATGTGCTGTTTAATATGGTCCAGTTTGTCTGATCTATACTTCTTTCAATCTGATAATACTTACCAACTTGAATAGGTGTCCATGATAAATCAATCCTTATGGCAGATTTACCAGAAGCAGCTAATGTCTGTTCAATTCCTTTTAATGGTGTAGTTACTCCTGGTGAAGGTTCAGAAAAGATTTCACTATTTGCGTTATATGAACCAACTCTATAAAAATATTGGGTTCCAGGCAGACATGTTAAATCACGGAATGTTTTACTAATAAAACCAGCAACAACTGGTGTATTATCTTTTGTAATTTCATATACTTTTTCCCAGTTATTTTCTGCCAACTTATCATCTGTAGTACGATAAACACGGAAACCAACCAAGTTATTGATAGCTTTTAAAGCTTCAACCCGCCATGTTACATCTATTGCTGTAGATGAGACAATAGCTGCAGTCACATTTACGGCTGATTCCGGCTTTGTAGTTATAGCAAACGGGTCGCTCCAGTTTGAACTGCCAGTTACAACACCATCAGAACGATATGCCATTACTTCATATAAATATGTAGTATTAGGTGTTAAATTAGTGTCAATAAATACATTTACATCAGTATTAGTTGTAACACCAGTTCCGCCTATAACGAAGTTCATTGGTGTCCAGGTTGTTTCATCAAGTTTCTTTCTTTGTACTCGATAACCCATTTCACCACTTACATCGTTCCATCTCAGCCGAATCCAGGTTGAGAAAATATCATCAGCAGATGCAGTTATATTTGTAGGTGTCGACAAGTTAGTAGTGACTTGAACAGGATTAGACCACTCAGAATATCCGGCACTGTTATGAGATCGTAATCTATAATAATAAACAGTATTTCCAGTTAATCCAGAATTAATTAAATACTGGGTTGAACCACCAAGAGGAGTACCTACAGTAGTCCATTGAGTCCGACCATCTGGACTTTGCTGTAATTCATAATCTGTAACGCCTATTTTACCAACAGGATATGTCCAGGTTATTTTAATTTTCGAATCACTGTCAGATGTTGCTACAATAGTAATTGGGGTTACTGGCGCTGTATAAGCATGAACTTCTGGTGAACTATAATCAGAACTCCAGTCTGGATTAATAGCAATCGCTCTAATTCTATATAAATATCCAGCACCATCAATTAAGCCGCCATCAGCATAAGATACGGCATCTTGCGGTACTGAAATAGGAATTACAGGAAGCCAGATCTTAGTACCATCAAGTTCTCTCTGAATTTCATATCCGATAGCACCTGTTGCTGTATCCCATCCAAGTCCAATTGAATTAGGACCAGAGTTATCAAACACCTGATGTAAATTCGCAGGTGCTTCAAGAACGATTCTCATCGTCACAGGTTTTCCAATAGGAACATTACCGGATTGTTCATAGAAATACATTGAAATGGTGCCCATACTATTCGGGGCAATGAAATTAAATGTAATTTGTCCATTTACGTCGGTAGTATTAATTAATTCAGCACGTGCAGGTAAAATTGATGCGGCATCCTGTAATAACGCATTTCCTGTTACAACAACACGAATATTCACACCACCAGGGAATGGTTTACCATCTTTCTTAACTAACCAAGTTTGAGTAATAGTTGCACCCGGTCGAGTCGATAAGGAACCACTTATTAATTCAGGATTTGGAGGCGAAGAAACTTTAATAGCCTTACTTGCAACTACACCCGAAGCATTTGCATTAATTGTTGCTGTACCAATTACCGTCCCTGCTGTATAAGTGTAAGAAATTGCACCATTAGCATCTGTTAACGCATATGTTGGAGTAACTTTACCAGAAGTAGTAGATATTACAACTGCAACATCTTTCATTGGTGCACCAAGTGAATCATACGCGGTAATTTGACCATCAACTGATTGCTGGGTAGTAATTTCATCTTTGTCTGATGTAACTACAATACTCGCTGGTTTTCCAGGCCCAAGAGTAAATACTACAGAGCCATGCAACCCTGTAACACTTGAAATTTGTGCATTAAGACTAATCTTTCCTGCATTTATACCAGAACGGATGTCAAAATTATTTTTCCCACCAATTACTACAATACCATCACTATTAGTAACTGGCAAAGCATTTGTAATAGGGTCAAGTATTCCATCATTAGTAAAATTAGTATATGAAGCAATATTACCGATTTTGAAAGCAGCCGTGTTATCTGAACAAGTTATTTTTACTGACTGACCTGCAATACCCATAGTACCACTGGAATCTAATACACGAATTGAAATATTTGCAACATTTTCTGCACCAGGTGCTTGTTGATTTGCGTTTGTTACCATAACAAGGTTGGTTTTATCTGCTGTTACAGAAACTAAAGCAGCTGTAGCAGCATTAACATTGAAAATTGCTGAAGATTCTTTAGGAACATCTACAACGCCAACAGGCAGCTTTTCTGTAGCTGTGAACTTAATATTACCTGTAACATTAACTGATGTAGGAACTATATACTCGACAACTGCATTGCCAGTCGCATCAGTTTTAACAGTAGTTAATGCTAAACTGCCAATGCCTGACGGGAATTTAGTAGGTGGTGCAGGCACAATTGTAGTGTATTCAGTAATTTTAAGATTTAAATCAACATTAGGAACTCCTAAATTTTGTGAATCAATAACTTTAATTGAGAATGTTTTGTTGCCACTGCCGGCTGTTAAATTATTACTGTTAAAATTAGGAGTAATAATAATACCTGATGGAATTGGATCAACACTTGCCTGTGCAACAGGGAAATCTCCATAGGGGCGTTGACCAGTTACATCAAGCATAACGATAGCATAACTTAATATAGCCCTGGTAGGGGCAGAACTATCCGTGTATGTAGTTGCCCATGGAATAGTTGTTAATTTAGTAAATTTCGTTGTTAAATCAGCGAGTGAAACTTTTTTTACTCCAGCAGAAATAGATGTTGAACGCCAGATTTCTACTTGAGGAGTTGTTGTGGCTTGAACAGGAAGAGTCCAGTTTAATACAACTTTGCCACGGTTTGGAGTTGCCAATACAGTACTCGCATTTTCTGTTGGTACTGTATATGTAACAATGTTTGATGGTGCTGATTGTTTGGTTCCGTACTTAGCTATAACATAAAAAGTATATTGAGTTGCAGGAATAACCGGGTAATCAAACTGTAATATATTACCTGCTAAAACTTCTCCGCAATAGATATCATTTCCACGCTGATCAACAGATGTCGCATCAATTCGCTGATTACTGGCACGGACACGAGTATCACCACGAGAGTCTCTTCTTACCGGGTTTCTACCATTAATACCGGTAATACCAGTAACAGGCGAGAAACGATGTCCGCTTCTTGCAGTTTCAGTTCTATATATTGAATATGAGCTTACAAAAGCTGATGCCGAAGGATTCCAGGTTAAATGAATAGTCTTCGCAAAAGGATTTGCAGGATTTGCGCGTGGAACCAATTCAAATTTTAAATTAGTTGGAGGTATAACAGTACTAATCGCAACAGTTACAGTATTTGATACTACCGCATTGTTATTATATCCGCCGGTAGAACCAACAGCTAAAACCCTATAGACATAAGTACCTTCATTTGTAACATTTGATATTACTGTTCGTTGAGATGCAGGAATATTAACAACATCATCTACCCAGGTAATAGTTCCAGACACTTGTCGTTGAAGAACAAAGTGATCTACTAATGATGAGTTACCATATAACCAGGAAATTTGAACAGTACCCTGCCCTAATTTTGCAGGATCATAAGTAACATTCGTTGCTAATGGTGGCACACCAACTCCAACCCAAGGAACATCAGTTACTACATAAGAGCTGCCTGCGTTCCCAGGATTGTAAAAATTAATTACTTTTTTATCACCATTAACATAGATAACTTCAACTTTATAAGCAAAGTAATCAGTTGAATTCAAGCTGGATGTATCAGTGATTACAATACTTGGTATGCCATCAACACCTGTATGTGATATCGATGGACTGCCATCAGCCAACGAATAACTAAAAACAAATGTTGGGAATTGTCGTGTCATCGCAGTTCGAGGAACACGAGCTTTATACACATCGTATTGTTTGACACCAGAACCAGGATCTTTAAAATACAATTTAATTGAAGAATTACCAGATGAAATAGCGAAACCATTATCATTTGTTATATTAGGATTAACTGGAGCTGCTGGCGATTTACTACCACTGCCTCCAGCCATACCTATACCTACACCAACACCAAGTGCAATTAAAACAATTGACCAGAATGACATTCCACCTTTTACTTCTGGAGCTTTATTATTATTATTGTTATTTTTCGTATTTGAAGAGTTCGATTTTTCGTATAATGTGCCATCAATTAAATATTTGTATAGATTCTGAGCGGCGGAGTTAACTGCCATATCTTGATGAATTGACTCATTGTCCTGACCGCCAGGATATGATTTGCTTTTGCCTGTTATATCTAATTTTCGGGATTTTGCTTTGCCATTTTCGTCAACAACTACCTGATAAGCAACAATATGAATCATTGCTTTTTTAGCACCAATATTTATAACCTCATATTTATAGCTATCGATAGTGCCTAATACTATAGAATCAAAACCTAACGGCTTGACTAAATTAGCCGCCGCATTAACCCTATCCTCTGATTTTGCGTTAATATCTACAGCTGTATCATAGAATGCCTGTATCTCAGCAGCTTCTTTTTCTCCTAATTGCATTTTTAATCTGGATAATAGCGGTGATTTTTTGTCTATCTCAACAACTTTCACATCGCTTTTTGCCAGCATAATCTGCAATTCCCGGAATATTTTTTGCCCTAATCCAGTAGGCGTATTCTCCATTTTTGAATCCATAGGTAAAAAAGCAACCTGCTTAACTTCACTTTGAACAGGTGCTGCATCCGCTGCATGTGCTGACACTGCAGGCATAAGAAAACTCGGGATCATCATAAAGGCCATCAGCAAATAACTTACGGCACGAGCAAACTTTCCCCGAACAATTTTCCGAAACATAGATTCTCCTTCGATACCAGGCAAAAAGAAGCCAATTTATTGGCAAAAATACAGTGAGGTTATTTTATACATTATCAGTGGTTTAGGATAGTACCCTGACGATGAAATTATTTAATATTCACAGGAATATTTGATTTAACCTTTGTCCCTTCCGCATCTTGAGCGGTTAGTTCTACTAAATAAAGACCAGACGGAGCTGATTTTCCAACGGAATCATTACCGTTCCACGATACTATACCATTTACACCTTCATCAGTACCAATAATCGCAGCAATATTTTTTCCAGTTATGCTGCGAATATTCATTGATACATTAGCCGGTATGGTAAGTTGATAATTTATTGTAATATTTTTTTGATTTCTCCTGTTAAGAGAAGCAACAGAAGAACTTATAAAAGCAAGTTTTGCAGTTCTTTTTTCAGCAATAATTTCAAATTGGCGCGAATTATCCGTTGAATTATAACTATAAAGAGAACTTGTTCTCATATTTACTCTTTTTCCAGTCTCTTTGTCAAGTAAAATTAAGCTATAGTTTCCAGGGAATTCTAATTGACTCCCCCATCTTAAAGACAACTGCCCGCGTTTAGGAGCCGGATTAACAGTAAACTGCCAAATTGATTTAGCAGAAGGATAATTAATTTGTCTCGATAATTTTTCACCTGCAGCATTAATAACGATCTCAGCCGCATCAGGTATAGCTGGTGGTGTAACCAGATTTCGTATTAATCCGCTACTTGATGATACGCCTATTGTTGTGCTTGAGGTTGAACCATTTTCGCTTATAACTTTTAGAGATGTCATCCATCCATCAATATTTTTTGTTGTATTAATAGTAGAGCGAAAATTATTGATTCCATTAAATGAAATATTAACTGCTTTGGTAGCTTTGATCCAATATCCCTGGAAAGGTTGTATGCAAGTATTATATAATTCATCTTCTGTAATAGCTTTATAAACATAGCTTTTTGTTTCAGAATCAAAGCTATATATAGCAGGAAGAATCAAAACGTTTTTGATTGCATCTTTAATTGAATATGAAAAACCGCCGTAGTTAATTTTGCAATCACCCAGGCGAATACCGTATATAAACGGAGAACTTATAAGATTCCAACCTTGAGATAAAGCGAATGAATAATCATTTGTTGAATCTAATGCCGAAGCGCCTTGTAAAGGAATTGATATTTGATTAGAGATTATCATCCAATATCCAGAGCCAGCCTTGATATTAAAATCTTGTTCATTTGATTTAATATATATAAGGTTTTTATCAGTTATAAGATTCTCGTTAAGGTTTACATACTTGGCAATTGGTGCTGATGTTCCCAAGACAGCTGATGACAAAGGATTTTGGAACTGATATGGGAAGCCAACCAAATATAAACCTGGCTGCATATTCATTACTGTTGTAGCTGGTACATTAATATAAACAATACTTTTTGAAGATAATCCAGAAGAAAACACTGCTTCTATTGTAACTTTAATCAAGCCACTTGCAGAGCCATCAGCTTTCAATTTCCATGTATAATTTTGGCCATTAGGTAGAACAGAAAGGTCTTTTTCGCCATTTATAAGAATATTATTAATTGTCGAGGATGAACCATTTTGTAATACTAATCCTTTATCTGGAGTTATAGATAAAGTAACAGTTGAATCTGATATGGATGCATTAGTTAATATTACATTTACTGGGATATCCTCTGTTGCCGTCTTTAAGTTATCTATATTCTTAATTGTAACTGCATTCGTGTTAATATTATTATTACTATCTTTAGTAACATTAGATGTATCAGTTCCCATCATTAAATTACCGCAATACACTTTTGAAGCACCGTTATTTATTGTTTTCTTGTTGAAATATAGTCCAACACCAGAATCAGTACCTAAAATAGTACCATTAATTATAGTATTTGATGTTGTGTTGTTATTTAACCAGGTATTTGATCCCAGTCGAGACATATCACCAAAAATTAACCTGTCTGGTTTTACAAGATTTTTACCAGTAGGTAAATAAGAAAAATCTTGATTTAACTTCCAATAAGGTTTTGTGGTATATAATGTGCCATTATTTGGATAAATAATATGCCATCCTAACGGTACTGCAGAATCTACCAATTCTGTTTCTGTTGAAATTAATTCACCAGTAGGTAATATAAAAGGTTTTTCTGCATTCCTATCAGTAACGCCATTATTCACTGGAAATTTGACATTTTCTATCACTCGAAATGATACATCAATTGATGCACCTGAACTGGAATTATTTGTTATATCATATTTCCATTGTAAATGATTACGAACCGATATTACTTTAAACTCAACATTAATTTTATAAATTCCAGATACATATTCCCACTTGTAATGACCTTGCTTCATACCAGTAGCAGGATCTGTATCTACTTGAGGCGGCAATATGAATGATCCACCTTCTCCGATAGTTATTTCCTGATTAATCTGACGAATATATAAAAAAGCACGAGCGCCTTCAATTGCCTGTATATTATCATCATTGATAGTGTCGAGAGAACCTGACGTTGAACCCCATAACCACATTCCAATATCATTTGAAGATGTATCATATTTTATTGATGTTTGTGCGTAACCATTTTTCCATGTTTGAAAGCCGGTTGGAGAATCCTTTATTACACCTGTATCAAGAACATCACCGGTTGCGCGAGAATAAGCAACTTCTTTCTGAAAAAATGCTTGATTTGCATTAGCAGAAAAAGATGCTAATACAACTACAAATAACATACAATATTTTATCAGTCTCATCGACATCTGTTATTCCTTATTTATTAATTATGGTGACGGCTTTTAGGATTCGACCATCTGTAGAACTTAGTTTTACAGTAAATTGATAAGTTCCGGTTGGCATTGACGTACCATTAAAATCTTTGCCATCCCAACTATAGTCTGCAATCTGACCAGAAACGACATTGATAAAGTCAGAAAATACTAAACGGCCAGAAATATTACGAATCTCAATTCTACACGAACCATCTTGAGTAGCGACCCATGAAACGTTAATATTATTATTTCTTCGTGATGTTTCTTGACGTAAGTTTTGAATACTTAAATTACTGGTACGTTTTCTAACGATAACTCTAAAATCTCTTTCACCGGATTCATTCAATAGGAAGTTGTAAGAAGATTTATTTCTAAAATTCACTTTACTACCTGATGATAAATCTAATAATATTACATCGAATTTTCCTGGTACATTAATTAAATCTGATGCTGATATTATATTATTGCCAGCAACAGTTTTAACTTTAATGTCCCAAGATTTTTCATCGATAATATTACTTTTAAAATCACCCATTAATTCAATATTTGAGTTTCTACTTACTATAGAAACACCTAATGGTGAAATTGGTGGAGCAGAAATGTCAATATTCCTATCATATCCATCTGAAGCGGCACTGGATACACCTAAAGCGAAATATGCGGCACCACCGTTCTCTTCATTTGTCACTTTTACTTTAAAGTTCCAACTGTTTAAATCTCGACTAATGTTACTAATTGGAGAATTAGAACTACGACTTCCAGGAGTTACAATTAATTTTACACTTGAATTTCTAACTTCAATCCAATATGCAACCCATGGTTGTAATAACACAGATTTAAAATCGTATGCGACATAAGAAATACCATTATACGAGTAAATATATGTACTTACATACCCATGTGCAACAGCGTCAGTAAATGTGTATTTAGCACCGGATAATTCAATCATGCAAGATGATAATGCAATAGGTTGAGTAAATGGATTCCCTACCATATTGAATCCAGGCTCTAACCTGATACTTATTGCTGAGTCATTTGCAAGATTATCACCATTTAGATTTAAAATTGTATTAGATGTTAATTTTGTCCAAAAACCCATACCTGTTGGAGCTTTTAAAGTACCATCATTTGTTTTACCTGAGTATAGAGATGCAACAGTAGAAGATTCATTAAAATCAAAACTCGGATACCAAATATATTTCTTTGATATAGGATCATATCTGCAAAGCTTGTCGGTTAAAGATATACCTGAGAATACAGATGATGCGCTACCAATATTAGTTAGAGGAATCGACATCATTTTTATTCCTGAAGATACTTGCTTTTGTATAATAGTAAAACTGTAATTTGCATTTACAATATTACCTGATATGCGGTCACGACCAGATATGGTATAAGAATGCAAGCCAATAGATAGCGAAACAGAAGGTTTTGCTGAGATAATATTATTCGTAATTGACGATAATAAAACAGTTCCATCTAAAGTTATTGATGGTGACTGCAAAGAACCGATATTAGCAGTTATTTCTGGCATCGCACCATAAATTGTTGAGTTATCAATGGGTGAAATTAATGTGATAGTTCCTGGTGATACTACAGATATTAATGCTGAAATATTATTTGAGATTTGAGTAATATTAGAAATTGATATCCATGATTTTGAGCTGTTATATTTATTTGTAGATGGTGATGAATCATCATTTAATGTTCTCACAACAGTATCAGTGCCAGGGAATGTGGTGCTTATACTTGGAATATAGTCATAAACAGTACCACCAGTAAATTTCGCAATAGTTTCTAACGTATTATCAGCAGATAATGGCATAATACGAGGGTGAGTTGAGTCTTGTTGTAAATTATTATTCTCAATAATTCCAATTGAATCGTCTATGTGGTACACCATTAATCCGGATTCAGGAATATATTCATCAAAACCGAGTTGTGATCGGTTCTCTAAGAGAAAATATTCATTAGTGTTATCAATATTGCCATCAGTCCATAATTTATAGATGTCAGATTTTTTTCCTGCTGAATATTGTTGTGATGCTATCGTAATTGTATTAGTATCAGTTACTGTTTTTAAGTTTGCCCACCCTAATTGAAGTTTCGACCACGCGTCAAGATGTGAAGGTTTTGACCCATATGGAATTTCGTCATCAGCATGAGGAATAACATTTGCAGGGTCAGATTGATCGCCTACAGGGAAAGGCAAATATGAACCATGTGCCAATAGAGACCAATCATGTAAGCTTACGCCAGATGTTGCAGGATTTGTATTATATAAGTCTGGAAGTCCAAAAGCGTGTGCAATTTCATGCACCCATGCTCCTGTAACATCCCAATATTTAGGAACAAGTGCATTAATTACAGATTTATCTGGTGCAGCAGCATATTCATCTGCTGTAGTTGTACCAGAATTGGCAGTATTAAACATGCTGTCATTGCATTGGGTTTCAGGAAGCAAAGCAAAGGAATAGATATTCGTTCCATCAGGAGCTTGGACAGGTGTTGTTAAAGTTTTAAATACTGAATACAAATCTTTAACTCCTGAACCTATCCCTAATTCTGCACCTGCACCAGCATGAATTAAACAGATAATATGATATTTACTCAATGAAAGATTGGTAATTTGTTTCATCGTATCAGCCAGTATTGTACTATTTGTACTTTTACTCGTTGATGATAAATCAACACTATAATCTTCCATTTTTTTATCTAATGTATATGGTCCGATAATATCGGTATTTACTGTAATTGCTCCTCCAGAAACTTCTTTATAGTAAGCTTTAACTTTATTCATTCTATTCTGAAAATAATTAACTTCATTATCTGCAGTTGGACCCCAAACTTTATAAGGAAATTGCCCTGTACCACTTGTTTTATCATTTGCGTCTATTTGAAATTGAACTTTTATAAATAGAATATTAACTATACCTGAAACTGGTGCAGAAACACGTCCAATCTCTAATCCACGAGATTGAAGGCTTCGATTTGCAACAACTGAATCTATTGCAGAACGACCGTATAAAGCTGGTACTGAAAAAGTAGCAACAGACCATACGAATATTAAAAATAATACTGAGAAAATTCTATTCATGTAATTCACTTTCAAGTTTTACTTGCGATGAATAATCCCGCTTCTGGTAGTGCCAGCGTAGATTCCTGTTTCATTTGTAACTCGACCAGAGTCTGAACCCGGCAATTTAATGCCAAAACCGCTTAATTCACGTGCAGTTTGCCTTACATTGGGTAATACTGGCGGAGCAGCCGGCATAGCAAATTGGCGCATATCAGAAAATACATAACCTGTTGAATTACTGTCATTCAAACCTTGATACACATTCTGACCTGCGATTTTAGAGCCTAATCTCCAATATATTTGAGCCGAATTCTTAAAATTATCAGTAAGGTATTTAATTGTAATATTTGCTGACATTGTATCACCGCCACCTGTTGCTGTCGGTTTAACAAGTACAGTTTTTCCTGGTGAAAAATCAGATAAAGATGACAATTGCAATATATAATCATTTGCACCACTTACTACATCGCAACTAAATAGTCCGGCATCGCCAGGATATACACCAGAAGTAGGAGTTACACCTGTAGGGGGTGACAACATGGTTACTGATTTACTAAATGGACTCGCAGTGCCAATTATTAACTGATATTCTGTTGGCTGTCCGGCAGGATCAGAAACAGCTGGCAATCTGAACTCACGATAGACAGGGGTTATACGATAACTCGCAGACTCTCCTGATTTCAAAGGGAAGCTATGTGTAGTAATTGAAAAAGTATCGGTTCCACTTATGGGAGTGCCATTATCATATAAATTATCTTTATTTGCTTCCGCTGTTTCACCTAACGAATGCAGCGGGATCTTAATTGGACCATCTACTAATATGCTATCAATGATAACTTCCCATTGATTTGATTTCACTTCAACACCGGGTGCATAAGGCTGTGCATTGTCTAAATATTCAGTAGTGGAACCATCTACAACATAAATAGGAATACCATTTCTGTAGATAATATAGCATACAACTCTATTTCCTAAAGAAGCCCATCTAACCATGTTTGCCCCATAAGGATATGAGGTTGCAGCATCAGAAACTACAGTAACTTGCGGTATTGACATACTCTCGAGATTATTTCTTCCATTATTAGATTTTAAAATTGCATATAAACCAGCTGCTATACCAATTGAAATTAACTTTATTCCAGTATTTTCACGTGTATTGTTCTCATAACCAGAATTTGAATTATTGCGGTTATATGTACCCATGTTTATATTATTATTTGATGGGATTGACTTTACTGTTGGTGATACAGATTCAATCTGGTTATTAACAGTTAATGATTGACCAGGAATATATACAGAAAAAGCACGATCGCCTGGTGCTATACCAGAATCATCATCAATTGCAGCTATAGCAACGGAATCATTTACTGATTTGATATGCATTTTCCCTGTAACTGTATCACGCCTTACTGTCATTATTTGCATGCCTGGAATAAAACCAGCGGCTTTTCCACCTTTTATGTAAATCCCTTCTTCAGAATGTGTGGTCATAATAGTTCCAATGGCAGTCTTGCGGGATTGTATTTGTTGTAACAACTGGTATGCTCCAGCAGTCAATGCTTCTTGAACTAATACGTCAGGATTACCACTATACCCAACTTTAACAGAACTTCTCTGGGTTATATTCCCACCGTTAATAGTACTTTTTGTTAGTGTACTTAATACATCAACATCAATTGTTGCTTCTGCATAAGTTCCATCTTTTTTCTTGTAGATTTGTATATTCTTGATAGTACCTGATATAACTATTCGTGTTTTTAATTCATTAGCAAGTTTAACTTGTTGATCCCATGTTAATGGAATTGAATAATTTAATTCAACCATTTTATCATCTACATCGGTTCGATGAATTACATCATAATCGGTAGATTTTAAAAGTTCAACTGCAATAGCATCCGCTGCTACACGTCCTACCATACCAGTTTTATATCCAGATCTATTCTCGAAATCAAGAACAAGAATTGGCGTTACTTTCTTTATTGTACTCGATCCAATTGTTCCGTCTCCAAAATACTTCATCACAGAATCAGATGACGAATTCCCTTGAACAGACTGTGCAAAAGATAACACGCAAGTCGTAAGAACCAAACCTGTTACAACAAATAAATTATTCATCATATTTTTCGCATTTCTATATCTCAATATTGAGACCATTGATTTTCTCCTTTGGAGTATCTTGGCTTATCTTCCAATTAAAGCGACATAACCTACAGCACGTGCTGATCTGCCCGTCAGGTCTGAAAGTTTTATTTCACATATATAATTACTGTTCTGAAGTATTTTACCAGATAAATCACTGCTACTCCAGTTCCAGTTATTTGTTCCGGGAACAACGTCCATTTTTCCATTTAATAATTGAGTTCCTGTAATAGAACGCACTGTAATAACAGCAGTACCTGAAACTGTAGAATCAAATGAGATTAAATTATTCCTAAGATTATTAGAACGTCTAATATTTGATACAGAAATTGAATTTGTACGTTTTGAAACAGATATTTTAAAGGTACGAGACATAGAACGATTTAAATCTTGAATATATTGATATTGACTCGTAGTATTCATCGAAACTATTTTACCATTTTCATCGTCAGTTAGATAGATTTCATAACTGCCTGAGATATCTTTTGATAACGATTTCCAATTCAAATATACAACCGAACCGGGATTCACTGAATTAATTTGTAGTTTCCATTCATTTGAATTATTATTTCTAACATCTGAAATATATATACCACTTGCAGAACCCCAGTCATTATGTATAAAACCTGTCCTTAATTTAACACCCGGTGATAACGGTGGTGTTCGACTGTCATATCGATTATCAAATAAATTCGAAGCATTTTTTACGATTCCAAAATAATTTCTTGATGTTTCAACATTATTTGCAAGTACATTTACTGATGATATCCAGCCATTAATAGTCTGTTTAGCAGATATATTACGAGCTTGTATATTAGATAATTGAAGATTGCAATTTTGAAATGCATATATCCAATATCCCTTATAAGGTTCAACAAAAGAAACTGTTGCATACGAACCAGCACCTGTCCATGGTTCAATGCTCCATCCATAAACAGAAGGACTAATATTAATATCATTAACAGCTTGATTCCATGTTTTTGAAACGCCATTAATTTCAATATTAGAAGCAGTTAAAGATACAGTATAATTAAATGGATTACCGATTAATGTCCATCCCATATTTAAAGGAATTGAATAAGGTTTCGTAGTATCAACAACAGAACTTACCAGATTTATTGGTTTTGAAGTAACAAAGTTGCTCCAATAACCTTTACCTGCTGTTATTGAATACGGAGCAAATGAAGAAAATAGATTATAGGCACCGGTTAAATTATCATAATCTGCAGCTATTCGACCATTTAATAAATCTGAATCCGTAATTGATAAACCAAAAATTGAAGCCATTGAAGTACCGGTGAAATCACCTGGAATAGAAAACATATTGGTCCCTGTTGAGATAGTATAGTAAGACATTAAGTTTACATTAATAATCTTTACTTCATCAGCAGCAACAGATAATATCATTTCATCAGTACTTTTTCGTCCTTGCATCTCAATTTTTAATTTATAAGTACCTGCAGGAACAGAAATTCTATAATTATATCCACCATTATCACCTGTAAATGAGGAAGATGTAAGAACAGATTGGTATAAAATACCATTTGTAGTAACTGATACCTTCGCACCACTTAATGCTTTGCCGGATGTACCATCATAAACTTTACCTTGGATAGCAGTATTCCCAGTTCCTGATTGATTTGATGTGGTTAGAACAATAGGATTCACGTTATAACCTATTGCACCAATATAATTATTTACATCAATTGCTACACCGATAAAACCAGACGGTGTGGTCTGAAGTTGAATATCGCCATCCGGAAGATTATAATAATAGAATTTGCCATTAAGGTCTGTTAATGTATCAAATGCCACAGTATTTACAGTTGCAGTAACGGTGATTCCTCTTAATGGTACATTGCCACCGAGTACAATACCAGATAATACACCAGGAGCTGGCTGATTGGATCCCATCTTTAAGTCAAAAGGTATTCCTGCTACACCATCAAGTATCTTTAGTGCTGTGACAGACATACCATCGAGAGGATTAGTAGCTTTAATCAGGTAAGCACCCATTTCAAGATTATTTATGGTGTAAACACCTGCATTATCAGTCTGTACACTTACAACTGCTCCATTACTTAATGGTGTTGCATTAACAGTGGCTCCAGCTATAGTTAAACCGTCTATAGTGCGTATTGTACCATATATAGATGCCTTGTCAGGATTTCTTAGAAGACGGAAATTTACATCAGCACCTTTATAGATTGCTCCTCCACGAAGATTTGAAGTAAATAACTGAGTTGTTCCCAAATATCCGTTCGGAGTTACTGTTATTGCATAAACTTTGCCAGGTCGTAAACCACCGAAGAAATAACTGCCTGCAGTATCAGTCTTCACAGAATATATATCCTTTGATTTAGCATATTTAACAGTTGTTGTTCCATCAGGATTCGTAACAGTTGTTTTTGTAGTATCACTTACAGTAACTAAAATATTATTTAATGGAGTGTTGCCGTCACTTTGATTCATCACGACTCCTTGTACTGCTGAATCAAATAACCATTCAAAAGTATCATCTAATAATTTATATCTATCTGACAAAACTATATCATCAGGACTAAAAGTAAAAGTTACTACTCTTCCATTCATAGTAATATCTTCACGTGATACGGCAAGGTAGGTAGAAGTTGCTCGCGTCATACCTTGTGAATTCGCAGAAGTTAAAACCATCGCACCTTTTCCACCATTTGTTACAAGCACAGGATCCCAACAAAGATCAGGTGAAATTGGTGCAGAAATAACATATTGCGATAAATTACTATTTCTTACGATAGCAGCGCCTCCAGCAATCGCTGGTGATGCCAATGAAGTGCCATACCAGCCTGTTAATGTTGTAATTGCATCAGGACCGGAAGGAGTAACAGTAAACGAAGTTGATGGTTTTAAACCTGCAACTTCAGCCAGAAATGTATTCTGTATAGTACCTTTCTGGGTTAAATCCTGAACCAAATCAGACCCCATTAATAATAAACGACCACCAGATTGAACAAATGATTTTAATGAGTCCTGAGTTCTTTTCTCAATTAGCGAACCTATTCCATTTCCATCACCAGGATTTGTCATCATTCTTGAGGCAGGGAAAGGAGAAGCCCAAACTACAATCTTTGAACCATGACCTGTAAAAGCAATTTGAGTACTGCCATCTAAAGAAGATACATAAGTTCTTTCTTCAGGAAGATAACTGTTCAGAGTTGTATCAGGAATTCTACCACGGCAAAGAACTCGCCATAAATCAGCACCTGGAGCAAAACTAAATGTAGCTATAGAATCAGTTCTATTTATTGCGAGCGGCGAATCAGTTCTAAAGTAATATGGGCTATTAGCATATAAAATTGGGTCATATTGTGTTACAGCACCAGTCGTACCTAAAGATAAGAACTTCTGACCATCTATATAATCGTCAATAAATAAAATAGAATGCCCACCAGTAAAAGGCGACGTTGTAAATCCGCCGACATTATCATAACGACGTCGATTACCATGCCAATTATTATTTCCGTCCTGCATCAGGTTTACAGTATCTTCAACAATAATATCGACATACCAGTCAGAATCAACCATTGGTGCTTGCCATGTACAACCATATACGCCATCATTAGCATTAAGATCATTATGGAGACCGTCATCAAAGAGTTGTATCCAATGTTCTGGTACTTCAGGATATCCATCGCCATCATTTGATGCAGAAAAAAGCCGCAAATTACTATTTTGAGTATAGTAACCAGGATAACCATTACTACCATTGTGAATATCAAGATATTCACCTGTTTTAATATTATAAGGGCCAAAATCAAGCGGAGAGGTTTCACCAAGAGTAGCGTCGTCAAGTGTAATTACATGATCTATGCCTTCTTTATCTGTAGTATCAGTATCAGGATCTTTAATCTGCATCCAAACATTTCTAACAGAATTAAACGACGCAATTCGAACATTAACATTCATAATACTACCAGGGGTCGCTTCACGGGGAGTTATCACAGGTGCTGACGAGATATAAGGTGATTGCGTATCTGTTAATGTAGAAATGAATAAGTCATTATTGTTATTGCCAGAAAGATCTTTATCGCTATCAGATATGAAGATAATATCGCCAGGCTTTCCTAATCCTAATTGTGGAGAAGCTGAAGATTGATTCGATAGAACCGTCGGGTTATTAAATAGTCGTGGTTCAGCAGTAATAATCGGATCGCCAGTTCCTTCTATACCATATTTCATTCGCCAGATATTCTTATTAGTTATAGTATCTCCAATTTCTGTTGATCGGTTAGAGGTAAACAAAAGCATCCCATCCTGAGTATATTTTGGTTGTGTGTCATCACCATTTCCATTTGTCAACTGAGTTTGCAAGGTACCACCAGATGTCATTTTATAGATATGTGACAAAGAATCAGCAGCAAATTGGTCTGCATATGCATAAATAATTTCTGTACCATTATTTGCAATGGCAGGACTTTTAAAAGATTTTCCGGTTGTTGCATTTGTTAATCGTTGTGGAACAGATAAATCACCAGTAGCAACATTTGGAACTGTCCCTGTCCAAACAATAGATAATTTATAAATGTCCCATGCATTAGCCATCGTTAGCATATCAAAAAATACAGTTCTTCCATCTTTTGAGATACAAGCAGAATTAATAGATTTAGGTTGTTCTACATTTACATCTGCTGGCCAGACCCTATGTAAATTTAAAGTTGCTTGTGTGAAATAATTCAATGAATTCTCTGGTGCCAGATCAGTTCCTGTATTAATAATAACGAAAATACCATAAGCTGGAGTATTGACATCATGAGTAATAGGCACTGTTGACCAGACGAAACTTTGAACTTTGCCTACTGATAATGGATACTGCTTTAAACCAGTTCCATCAGGACGAATTATATATAAATATCTTTTATTTAAAACAACACTATCTAATTTGCCATCATTATTACTATCAACTGCATCAGATGTGAATGCAATAAAATTGCCATCAGGAGACCACTCCGGTGTCATTTCCTCACCTGGTGATGCTGTCAAATTTACCACAGATGCCACACTCTGCCGCTTTTGTCCGCGATTTGCAGCAAAAGAAGATACTGGCATCAATAAAGTCATGCATATTAACAATAACAACAGGATATTAGCCCAGATTTTAACTCTGGATTTTCCCGAGGAGTTTAAGGTTCCCCGATTTATCACTTCGTTGCTCCTTAATAAAGGAGATTCCTGAAAAAAATTATTTACCATATACTTCTTCCGGGTTAAAAACAGGCTCTGCAGAAATTTTCCAAACCCTATTTTCAAGTGTTCGGTAGAAACATGAATAATAACCAGTATGACATGCTCCGCCAACTTGTTCAACTTTGAGAATAATGCAATCAAGATCGCAATCTACTTTAATTTCAAGCACTTTTTGTCTATTCCCGCTGCTTTCACCTTTACGCCATAGCTTTTGTCTGCTTCTTGAATAATAAGTACCATAACCAGTTGAAATGGTTTCCTCTAAAGCGATATTATTCATATAAGCAACCATTAATATTTCACCGTCTTTATCTTGTACAACCGCAGGAATTAAACCAGCAGTATCCCATTTCATCATCTTTAAATCAAAACCCATTTCGGATTCATAAGGTTTCATTATTAACCCCTTGGTATTTATTTTGGTTGAACTTAATTTTACTGTTACAAAAGTATATCAAGCATAAGCACATTTAGGCAAGTGATTTTCACAATCCAGACAGCTTTGATAGTAACCATTTTAAAGGATTTTTTTCTGAACCAGCATTCCATGACTTTTTTTTGCAATATGGACATACCGGATATATCTTATATGCCCAATGATAAAGGTCTACAGTTACAAACCTCTTTTGACAAAATCTACATTTAAAAAGTCTGAATAGTGACCATTTCTTACTTCTACAAGATGGGCATCGTTCTATGATTTCAATATCTGTACCACTCTCCCAGGATTTCCCACAACGCAAACAATGTTTAACCTTGTCCTTATAAACAAAATTAATAATCACCTCTGATTGATTATCTAATATTACGTTTGTCTTAACATCAAGTTGCACATCTGGCGAAGGCGATAACGCATGGACTGTACCGCCATTACTTTCTATAAATTGTTCACCACATTTACCGCATACATTTCTTATTGAAATTTCACCTGTAATTATATTCTGTGTACCGCATTTTTTGCAAATTATACGTTTCGTTGAGGTGTGAGCATGATTATATAATTCATTCCGAGCATTATCATAATCATGTCTTATATTTAAATCAGATAAAACATGATATGCAATATTTACTTTTACTGCGTATTCATGACTGCCACCCAAGTCTGGATGTGCTTTCAAATTACGTAATATATTGATATAGGCAGCTCTTATTTCTTCGCTATCGGAATTTCTACCGATTTCAAGGACTTTATAATAGTCAACATTTTTATCAAAATCGATACTCAATGAACTATTCCTGCAATAAGTCCATAACGCCAGAAATAGCTTTATCAAAAGCAGATAATACTATATCGATATGATCTTTAGTGATAATTAATGGTGGTTCAAAACGAATAACACATGGATTATTCAAAGTGTAAGCTGCTAATATTTTCTGCTGAGCAAAACCAGCAATAACAAGCGCTGCAATATCTCTATCTGTAAATTCTACTCCAATAAGTAATCCTTTGCCACGTACCGCAGTTATAGTTCCCGGGTATTTTTCAGCGATTTTATACAACCCATTTATTAAATATTCGCCAGTTTCAGCAGCATTATCTGATAATTTATTATTAATTATTTCATCAATTGCAGCAAGAGCAGCCGCACACGCCAGTTCATTTCCACCGAAAGTTGAAGAATGAAGTAATGGATTTGGTTCAAATACTTTCCATATTTTTTCGCTGGCTGTAAATGCGCCAATTGGCATAACACCACCACCGAGAGCTTTAGCAAGAGTCATGATGTCTGGTACAATACCCCAATGTTCACACGCAAACAGCTTGCCAGTCCTTCCTAATCCTGTCTGAACTTCATCAACTATCAAGAGAATGTTTTTATCATCACAAAGTTTACGCACAGCAGGCAAATAATCATTTTCAGGAACAATAACGCCATTTTCACCTTGAATAGGTTCAATTATAACAGCCGCAGTCATATCATCTATTAGTGACTCTAAAACACCTATATCACCAAATGGTGCATGAATAAAATTCGGAATCATTGGGTTAAATGGTGTTTTATATACATCACGTCCTGATGCGCTTAATCCACCGTAAGTTTTTCCGTGAAAGCCCCCCACTGTTCCTATAATCCCGGTTTTACCAGTTGCAAGACGCGCTAATTTCAATGCACCTTCAACAGCTTCTGTACCTGAGTTGCAGAAAAATGAATATTGTAAATTACCTGGTGTTATTTCAGCCAATTTTTCAGCCAGATCTGCTTGAAGGCGATTGAATAACACGCGGGATGATAACGCCATTCTGCCTGCTTGTTCTTGAACTGCTTTAACAACTACAGGATTTGCATGCCCTAATGCAAAAACCCCATAACCACCAAGGAAATCAAGATAATCATTTCCTGCAGTATCGCGAACATAAACGCCATGTCCTGTCCATTCTACAGCATGGAAACCGACGAAATCCATCAAATTCGCCAAACCAGGATTTACATATTTACGATATTTTTCTATCGTTTCATCAATAAAAGTTGCAGATGATATATCAGTATACATAAAATTTCCTTTATAATATAAATTTCTATTCTTTTTACAAAAATCCTGCTATGAAAATAGCGTTAGTGAAATTCACTAACGCTATATATAAAGGATATATAAAAAATAATCTATTCAGCTATACAAGTTGTCTGTAAATCATATCGCATTCGTTTTATATCATCTTCATTTATTTTTATATCGGCAGCTTTTATGTTATCTTCTATTTGATAAACTTTTCTTGCTCCGCATAATGCGAATGTAATTCCTGGCTGGTTTATTGTCCAGGAGATAACTAATTGTGATGTTGAGCAATTATATTTATTTTTTAAATCTTCCCAGGATTCAAGAACATTAATAACTTTCTGCCTGTTTACAGGTTTCATCCAAATTAAATTATTCCTATTTTCACCTTTAGCAAAAGTTGAATCCATAGTAATTTTACCAGTTAGTAATCCTTGTTCTAATGGTGAATAAGCTAAAATTGATATCTTGTTTTTGATACAATATGGAACTAATTCATCTTCAATAGCACGATCAAGCATACTATATCTTGGTTGATTAGCACTTATATCTCCACTCTTTTTATATTCATCCATTTGATCTGGGGTACAATTAGAGACACCAATCGCTCGAATTTTTCCAGCATCTTTTAATTTAACAAGAGATGCCATAGTATCTTCGATAGCTGTTTTTTCTGGTTCTATAGCTTGCCAATGTGTTTGATACAAATCAATATAGTCAGTTTTTAATCTACGCAAACTATCTTCAATTTCAATTGCAATGGTATCTGGACGTAACGATCTGCGAACAGTTGGACCATCCTGATGAGTAAAGAAAAAAGCACCACGTTCATCATTCCACCATAAGCCAACTTTTGTCGCAAGAATTACTTTATCACGTTTACCTGTTATTGCATTTCCTACTACTTCCTCGCTTCTGCCGAATCCATATACTGGTGCAGTATCTATAAAATTAATGCCATTATCGATTGCTGCATGTAAGGCATTTACTGACTCAGCATCATCAGTCTCACCCCACCATGCGCCGCCACCGATTGCCCAAGCGCCAAATGCAATTGCGCTTGCCATCATTCCTGTTGTTCCAATTTCACGGTATATCATTTTTTGATTCTCCATTGTTAGATTACTCTAATTATATAGATTATTTCGCAGAAGGACCAGCTTTATAGTTTCTATCTATTTCCTCTAAAGATAATGCTTTATCATGGATTACGATTAGATAATAACTTCCGCGATACCCTAAAGTAAATGCAGAATTGTTTCCAAGTATTAAAACTGGATCATCAATCCATTTTGTTAAATCCCATACAATTTCTCGTTCAGCTACTAATATGTTATTAATATATTCTTTTGTCGTTTTACCATCCCATGTTACAACAATATGTTGTAATCCTGTTCTAAAACCGGCACCTGGTAAATTACGCGGATCTTCTTTTAAATATGGTGAAGAAGGAGTAACCATTAAAATATTTCCTGGTGCACCTGAATAATAATGTCCTAATGTAAAATTCTTTTCACCACCAATTTTTTCACAACTTAAAATAACACCTGCCCAACCAGATGGTGGATATATAGTATCTGTTGATATCCAACATTCTACAGTGAAAGCCTTGGTATCTTTAATTTTCTGTAATTTCTTTACCGGACTTTTCGTCATAATGGGGGTATTGCCATGTACCATTAAGCCTTGAACTGGCCACCAGAAATCATCTTTTCCTTCACCAGTATTTGAATAAATAGTTAAATCAGCAGCATCACCATTTTTACTGCTATCTTTTATTGTTCTTCCGTCTGATTCATTAAATTTATATAGGCATAATGCATGGCTGTCATCCCGACCTAAAGCAGGATTAAAAACTTTATAATTCAAATTAAATGGCGATGAAGTAATTGTACCATCAGTACCAGTTATAGTGTACCAATAATCACCAGATCCCCGCGGAATTAATGAATTTACACCTTCTTTACTTAATGTTGCCGCTTCCTGACCATCTGGAGCTAATATTTTTTTAAATTCATATTTTATTGGTTTACCTGAAGATGAATATGATGATGTAAAATCAAGCGAAGTAGCCTGTCCAGCATTTCCCCATTCTGGATACCAGGGTTCATCGAGAACAACTCTATTATCTGTTACTGTTACAGGATTGTTAACGAACCAGATTCTACATCGGGCTAATGATATACCATTATCATTTGTCCAAATTGCCGGAATGCCACCTTCTATTGGTTTGGGATCTTTATATTCTAATTGCTTTTGACCTTCAACCCAGAATTCTACTGTATCACCTTTTTTTCTCAGTTGTAAATCAAACCAATTTCTATGATTTGTACTTTTGCCTTGAGGAATTGCGTCATTTGAAGCAACGACTTCACCATTTTTCATTAATACAGTCTTTCTAACGCCATCTTTATCGAGAAAACCATATACACCAGAGTATCCTGTTCGTGGACTGACTCCATCTGAACATATAGAAATAGCAAAATCGCGATATCTAAGTTCGTAGTAATCATGCTCTCGAGGATATTCCATTTTTACACCAACAAATGCCTGAAAATCATGGTCTCCTGTAAATTTTTGTTTATGCCATAATGCGGCATCGCCACGACTCCAACCACTTAAAAACGACCAATTAGGCGAACATGACCATCGAATAGTAGACATCCACGTACCATCAGAATACCAATCTGTGGGTGCATCCGAAAATGTATAATCATAAAGATTTTTAGAAACTACCATAATATTCGACATTGTCCCTAAATATCCATTTATAATATAACCTGCCTTGCTGCCAGTGAGTGGTTTTTCATCTTTATAGGATAATATCACTTTGTCATCTAACTCAAAGGAAATTATGTTGCCGTTCTTTCTTAATCTGATATATAAATCATCTCTGCTTTCAATATCATTTTCAACTGTTGCAACAACTTTTCCTTGCCGTTTAATAGTAAAAACAGGTTTTGCTGCTGCATCAAATTTTATATCACCTGCATAACCAGAATCAATATCATTTCCATCAGTAGACAACAGAAACGACATCTTTCCTGATAAATTTTTCAGCAAACTGCCACTCATAACCATCCAATATTTATCACCATATATGTTCCAGTTATACCATTTCAAATTAGGATCAACTGTACTTGTCACCCAGTCAGACGATGTTAAAGCCCATTCTTTCATTCCATTATTATCAATTTGAAATCTTTTGCCAATTTTTTCAGCTTTTAATTCTGCCAAAGCATCAAGGTCAGCTTTAAAAGAGGTTACTGCAACATCATCATAAGTTACACCAGTTTTTGACTCTGATAGTAATCCTATTCCACCTTTCCATGGGATAGGATTTTCAATTGCTGCTCGTTGCTTGCCATCAATTAAGATTGTTATTTTACCAGGACGGGAAATTGCAGACATGTTATACCATTGCTTTGGAATAAAGCCACCGGTTGTCCTGCTTATTTCAGTAAATTTGTTATCCTGCCATTGATACAAAACTAATGAATTTGCATTTTTGTTATCTTTACCTACAACCGGATACCAAATTACAGCATAACCTTTATTTTTATCATTAACATTCAATAATATTCCAGCCCCACCATCACTCGCAGGCTGCATAGACACGCTAAAATGATAACTATCCCAAAGATTATCACCTGTTAAATAAATTGCAGGTTTTGTTGAATCATTCGTTGAACCAGCAATTGAAAATGGATTCTGAGAATAAATTGCATAATTAAATCTTGGCAATTTACCGTGAGGTACTTTATCATAAGGAGAAGTTAGTCCCCAATTTCCTGAACTATTTATCCATTTACCTGTATCTTCATCTGAAGTCCGCATAAAGTCATCATTAAATACAACCGGTTCGGTTCGTTGCATTTTTACTTCGGTCATTTCCCAGTTAGTGTTTTTAGGCGACATTGCTTCATCGCCGCCAGTCCTGTCAACAATGCCATTCCAAACCAGATTGTTATTTAGTTGAATCCCAATCCATGTGTCTCTACGTGCAATTAGCAATTCGACAGTATTCATCCACCCGTTTGCTGCAGGAATTTTTACAATTGATAGTTTTTTGCCATTCAATACTTTTGTCAAAGAAATGTCTAAAGGCGATATTGTTAACTCTAAAAAGTTATTAGAATCTTTCTGTTCAATTTTCACTGATAGATTCTTTGTTGTTTGATTTAGTTGTTTCAATTTAAACGAAAAATCATACTGATCCGAAGACATGTCGTCAGTTAATTTAAACGTTGATTGAGAGAAAGCTGACGTTACAGCAGATAACAACAATAAGAAAATGATAATGTTTATTTTTGAAAAATTAAATTTCATTTGTGAACTTCCAAAATTTTAGCTATAATCTTTGACACTTAAACGGTTAACATGTTTTGTCTGGAGTTGGA
The DNA here is from genome assembly GCA_964638715.1 of uncultured bacterium. GTDB lineage: Bacteria > Armatimonadota > Hebobacteria > CAIYQO01 > CAIYQO01 > JBAXQQ01. The sequence continues at coordinate 28,431 of CAZWZF010000004.1, forward strand.
AATGAAAAAAATAATTAGTGCCTTACATTTTCATTGGGATAATATCATTGACTGTTGTCACACAGCTAAAATTAATCTTAAATTAGATGGAATAGAATTTTCGCTTGATAAATCATTTAATTCACCACACTTATCTAAAAATGATTATAAATTACTACCTGATTTGAAAGTAAAATATAACTTAATTACCGAAGGCCATATCTGGGAAAATCTCGCACAATTAGGAGAACAAGCAGGGGTTGATGCATTATTGTATTGGGCAGAAATATGCAATCAATCTGGAATAACTGGTATTGTAATACATGGCGGCAGCAGTGATAACCACGAATCAGGATTACAATGCACCGAAAATATCATACAAAAAGTCATTAGAGTATCTGAGAAGAAGAATATCATATTAAAATTAGAGAATCATTACCCATACGAATATAGAAATTGTCATGAATTATATTCTGAAGAATGGGAATTTCAAGCTATCTTCAATAAAATTGATAGTAATAATCTCCAATTTTGCTTCGATACCGGACATGGAAATATGTCAAAAAATGGCTACGAACTGATTACTTCACTATCTAACCGATTAAGTCACGTGCATTTAGCCGATAACCACGGTATTGATGACGACCATTGTCCATATAGAAAAGGTTCTGTACCATGGGATGATTATTTCAGCGCATTTAAAGATATAAAATATGATAAAACTTTCTGCGTTGAGTTCCCTTTATTTGATGATATAGAACCTTTTAATGAATGTATAAAAGATATAGACAGATTATTTTTATGAACAATCCTTTACCAATATCCGCAAACCAAAAGCATTAAGGTCAACGTTATCACGTACTTTTGAACGAGTAAACATGTCGTTATAAATTGTGTTATCCGATAAAGCCACAGATTGCGACCTGTCAGTAAAGTTCATGACAAAAATATATTCTTTATTTCCATCAGTTCGATAATTCGCTGTTACTCCAGTCGGGAGAATACCATTAATCGATCTGCGAATTTTTAATTTGGGAATAATATATTCATAAATTAAATCGAGCAGGTCATCATTAAATCTTGTTGCCAAATAATAAACTTTTCCATTGCCAAACTTATTCACTGTCATTGCAGGTGTACCGGAATAGAAATCGCTTGTATAACACGCCAAGACCTTAGCTGTTTCTGGATGAATAATTTCACAGAAAGTATGAGCGTCAAATACTCCGGCAATACTTAAATGATTACCTTCTAAAAATGCTACAGGATTTGTTTCACCAGGAGTTAAACAATCAATCTCTTCTGACCAAATTCCACATAATTTTCTTAATGGCCCAGGAAACCCGCCAAGATGGCATAAGTCCGTTTCATTTACCCATCCAGTCATGTATGTTGTTATTATGGTTCCCCCATTTTCAACAAAGGTTTCTAATTTTTCTGCAACACCCGGTTTAATCATATAAAGCATTGGCATAATGAGTAATTTATACTTATCAATTGGTGAGTCAGAATCAACCACATCAAAAGGTACACCGGATTTCCAAAGTGGTGAAATGTGTTGATGACAAGTTTCAAGATATTTAGTGTGGCCGTCATTTCGAGGACCTTTAGCGTCATTAATTGCCCACATATTCTCCCAATCCACCAGTATTGCCACTTCTGATGGAACAGTCGTACCGACAATATCATCTAATTTCGCAAGGGTAGATCCTACTTTGGCAACATCACGAAAAACTCTATTGTGTTCATTTCCAACATGGTCAACGACAGCCCCATGGAACTTTTCATTAGATCCCCTACTCTTTCGCCACTGGAAATATTGTACCGTATCAGAACCGTGTGCAACGGCTTGTAATGATGATAACAGGTGCATGCCAGGTCGTTTCAATTTCGCGTAATCCTGCCAATTCGTAGCAGATGGCGTGGATTCCATTAGCATAAAAGGTTTTCCTCCTTTCATGCTTCGATTTAAATTATGCACAAAAGCTGAATAAGAAGCAGTGCTTATATCATCTTCTTTATGATGCCAGGATGGGTAGCTGTCCCATGATACAACATCAATATGTTCAGCCATTTTGTAATAATCTATCCCCGTATAAAACCCCATCATGTTTGTAGTAACTGGAGCATCAGAGAATTCGCGAATAGCATCAATTTCATGGCACATAAAATTTACATGTCGGTCAGATACAAAACGTTTCCAATCTAAATTCATGCCATGTACTATCATTTCACCGTGAGGTGCAGGTGCTTCTATTTGGCTCCAGTCACTGTAACTATGGCTCCAGAATGATGCATTCCAGGCAATATTCAACTCATTCAAATCATTATTGTATTTATTCTTTAACCAGTTTCTGAATTTATCTTCACATAATGGACAGTAGCATTCTCCACCATATTCATTTGACAAATGCCATAGTAATAACGCTGGATGGTTTTTATATCTTTCAGCTAATCGGCGATTCATGTCTCCAACTTTCTGCCGATATATTGGAGATGTATAACAATGATTATGACGTGTACCGAATAGATTTCGCACGCGATTTGTACCATATCGTAATACTTCCGGGTATTTTTGCGCCATCCATGCCGGCCTGGCACCAGATGGTGTTGCCAATACTGCAAATGCATTTTGTTCAGCTAATCTATCCATGATATCATCCAACCATATAAAATTATAATTACCTTCTTCGGGTTCAAGTGCTGACCATGCAAAGATTCCAACACTCATTGCATTGCAACCAGCCAATTTCATTAAGCGAAAATCTTCACTAATAATCTCAGGCATGTGCAGCCATTGATCTGGGTTATAATCGCCACCATGCAGCATGTGGGGACATTTAGGATTAATTGGGTCATATCTCATTTAATTTACCTCATAATATCTATATAAACTATTCTCTCTTTTAATTAAAATCCTTCCATTTTTTCCAAATAAAAAGTATATTAAATCCATGAACACAAGAGAAATATACAATAACCTTTTTTATATTGAATCTTTAGGTTGCGCAAAAAATAAAGTAGATGCTGAATTAATATCAGGCATTATGATGCAAAATGGTTGGGTAATGACCCCTGACGCAGAAATTGCAAAATGTATTATTATAAATACCTGTTCTTTTCTTGAATCGTCCCGGGATGAAGCTTCCAATGTAATTGAATATTATTCCGAAATTAAGAAAAGAATTAATTGCAAATTAATTATTACCGGATGTCTGCCAGAACGCGATAATGAACATATCTTATCACGCTTTCCAATGATTGATGCAATTATTGGGATAAATGGCTACAGTAACATCCACAATTTTGCAGGAAAAATAAGTGATGAAGACATCGAGTATATCCCAGACTTTTCTGGTGAATATAATAAGGAACAATATATCACACGACCTTTAAGCAGTGGCCATGGTTGGGCATATCTTAAAATCGCAGATGGATGCGATAATTGCTGCACATATTGTGCAATTCCGGGAATCCGTGGAAAATATCATTCGCGGCCATTACAGGATGTTATTGACGAAGCAAAAAGCTTAGTAAACGATAGAAACGTAAAAGAGATAATATTAATTGCTCAAGATACCAGCAATTATGGGATAGACACTACAGGATTGCAGCAACTCTCAATTTTATTAGATGAATTGGAAAACATTCCAAATCTGCAGTGGATCAGGATAATGTATACACATCCTGCGCATGTGTCTGGCGAAATTATTGCAGCTATGTCGAGAAACAAAAAAGTTCTACCGTATATAGATATGCCATTACAACATATCTCTGAACGAATTTTGTCGGATATGAACCGAAAAATATCGAAAGACGAAACAATTAAGTTAATTCAAAAACTTAAAACTTTAATTCCAGATATAACCATCAGAACAACATTTATAGTCGGTTTTCCGGGTGAGACAGCAGAAGAATTTGATGAGTTATATGATTTTATTAAGGATATGAAATTCCCGCGTTTAGGAGTCTTTAGATATTCTGCTGAGCCTGGCACCCCGGCTTATTCTATGAAAAATCAAGTAAATTCCGAAATATCCGAAGAAAGATTTAATGCAATTATGGAACTCCAGCAAAAGATCACTAAAAACTGGGCTAATAAACTTATTGGGAAAGAGTTGGATATAATTCTTGATACGCCATCAGAAGAAGAACTTTATCCAGGATATAGATATTCTGGAAGATCAATACATGATTCACCCGATGTAGATGGACTGGTTGTATTAAGAAATATTGCAGGATATTCACCCGGTGATATTATAAAAGTTAAAATTAATAAGAATTTCATTTATGATATTGGTGGATATATCATAAATCCTCGCTAATAGAAGCGATTTTTGATAAAATATATAAGATGAGTAAAAAGATACACGATATAGAACCTATGCCATTAGAAATACAAAATGTTGTTCTGGCAGCAATAGAATTTTATGATACAGACTGGGAAGAATCATTAGCAGAATTAGAAAGATTAGCTGAAACTGCGAATGGTAAAGTTACAGGTGTAATCACTCAAAAACGAGATAAGCCTGATGTTGCTACTTTCTTTGGCAAAGGAAAAATAGAAGAAATTAAAGAGTTGATGGTTCGTACCGATGCAGAAATTTTAGTTATTGACGGTGAAATTTCTCCATCACAACAGCGAAATATACAAAAAGCAATTGATGTTCAAGTAATTGATCGAACAGGTTTAATTTTAGATATTTTTGCACGTCGCGCACATACTGCCGAAGGCAAACTGCAAGTTGAATTGGCACAATTAGAATATCTACTGCCAAGGCTTGCTAATATGTGGTCACACTTAGAGAGAATTCGCGGTGGTATCGGCTTGCGTGGTCCTGGTGAAACTCAAATTGAAACAGACAGACGATTAGTTCGTGATAAAATATCAATGCTTGAAAAAAAAGTGGATGAGATTAAACACCGGCGTAGAATCCAAAGAAATCAACGCGCGCAATCACAAATCCCACTCGTCAGTCTGGTCGGATACACAAACTCGGGGAAATCAACTCTTTTAAATGCTTTATCACAAGCCGGTGTGTTTGTTGAAGATAAGTTATTTGCAACCCTTGATCCTACCACACGTGATGTTACTTTTCCGAATGGTGCTCGTGCACTCGTAAGTGACACCGTTGGGTTTATCAGAAATCTTCCTACTCAATTAGTGGCAGCTTTTCGCGCCACACTTGAAGAAACATCAAATGCAGATATTATAATTCATGTAATTGATGCTGCTAATGTTAATTGGATGGAACAAGTAGAAACTGTTGATAAAATTTTAAATGACCTGGAATCAAGCAATAAACCGATGTTAATGACATTTAATAAAATCGATATTGTTGATGACATTGAACTTTTGCATAATCTCGCATCACGTTTTCCCAATAAGGTATTTATAGCTGCAGGCAAAGGACAAGGATTGCACGAACTTGGCGATGCAATTATGAATATGTTAAGAGCGTCTTGGGTTGAGATAGATAATGAAATTCCTATGAAAGAATCAATCTTATCTGCAGAACTTCATGGTCGCGGCGAAGTAATCGAGGTGGAATATAAAGAAAATACGATTTACTTGCGAGGGCGTGCTCCGGCGGATTTAGCGTCAAGGATAAAAGCAAACTCAATTTAAAATGATACATCTGTGAGTTCAACTGTTTATAATCATTATTTCTCAGCGATAAAACTGTAAATCGCATAATCTGTATCTGCAAAAAACGGTATATAAAAGGAAAACTTATAACTTAATGTATTCTTATCAGTATTTATACTGCAGAATAAATTGCAAAATGTACCCGAATAACCTGAAGCATTTAAACCAGGCATCTGGTCAGAAGATATTGAATCTGAAGAAATAACCTTGGGCACAATAAAATTCGTTCCATATATATTTCCTTTATATGCTTTGCCATCTAATTCCGGCATTGATATATAAAATTTAGAAATGTCAGATGAAACTAATAACTTTTTAATTGTATTATCAGGATTGTAAACAAAATTTTCATGATTACCCCATATGATCACAGGAATCGGCGGAAGACTATTAATAATCAATAAATTATTCTTATCGGATTTAACACTGATTATATTAACATTTCCATTCCAGCTATATGAATAATGATAAATGCTTTTGGAACTTTTTACTTTTATCTTCACATCGCGTGTTTTATAAAGCAAAGGGATTTTTAATTGGTTAACTATTTTCACTTTGCCATTAATCTTGTATTCTAATGAAGATGAATCATCAGTAAAAAATGCAATATTAAACTCATCATCTGGAACTTTCGAAAAGAATACTTCACCAGATTTATTTCTAATAAATGAAGGCACGAAAATTTTTGTTAAAGATTTTTCTAATATACTATTTCCAAAACTCAAATAATCCGAAATTGATTTCGCTTTATATTCCAGATGTGAAACAACACCACGAATTTTTGGAGGATATATTTTGGAGTTTTTACTGTTTGTATAACTAACAGATGTTGTCTGAAGTTTTGGCAATACAATTTCGGCTACTTTCCCACCATTACCATTTTCTAATTTAACTTCCTTTAAAATAGTATTTCTAAATATCTCACTTCCATATTCAATAGATACTCTTATCAAATTTGTATTTTCCGGGCATTCTTTTAAAAGAATATTGCCATCTTCACTTAATTCTGGTATCTCGATTTCTCGTTTATTCTGATACCCTACTCTTACATCTCTTACTATCTCAGCCGCATTTGAATTATCAGCATATCTAACTTTTAACAACACCCCACTTATTTCAGTTGATGGTTGAGAAAAAATAGATAAAATGAAAAATACGAATACGGCAAAAACAACAAACTTCATTATAAGATGCCTTTTGTACTCGGTATTCCTTTCTCTCGAGGATCATCAGATAATGCTTCGCGCAATGCTCTGGCACATGCCTTAAATGCTGCTTCAACAATATGATGAGTGTTTGTCCCACTTAACATTTTAATATGTAAAGTTAATCCGCCATTTATTGCAAGAGCACGGAAAAAATCTTCGGCTAATTCAGAATCCCAGTCACCGACTTTCGGTTGTGGCATAACTACATCCCAAACAAAAAAAGGCCTACCGCTACAATCAACAGCAGCAATCATTAGTGTTTCATCCATTGGCAGTATTATATCGCCATAACGCTTGATACCTTTTTTATCACCTATTGCTGAATGAATTGCCATACCTAAAGCTATGCCTAAATCTTCAGTTAAGTGATGTGAATCGATATGCAAATCACCATTCGCCTCAATTTTCAAGTCACAACCGCTATGCTTGGAAAAAAGTTCCAGCATGTGATCCATAAAACTGATGCCAGTTTTAATGGCTGCTTTCCCATTACCATCAAGATTTATTTCTAAATTAATCTTTGTCTCATTTGTATTACGAACAACATTAGCTTGTCTCATAATATTACTTACCCCTTTTTTGATCTTATTTTTATTGAATTAGCATGACCTTCTAATCCTTCATGTTCTGCAAAAGTTATTATCATCGATTTATGATAATTCAACCATTCTGGAGTAACACGAATAAGTGATGAACGTTTAAGAAAATCTGTAACACCAATCCCACTATTAAATCTTGCTGTTCTACCAGTAGGCAATATATGGCTTGGTCCTGCACAATAATCACCTATTGGAACCGGTGTGTAGCCGCCTAATAATATCGAGCCAGCATGTTTAATCATAGGCAATAAATTTTCAAAATCTTCAACAGCTAACTCAAGATGCTCAGCAGCAAGTAAATTTGCCATTTCTGCGGATTCAGCCATATCGGAAGTTATAATTATCGCTCCACGATCATTTAATGCTTTGCCTAAATAGACTCCGCGACCAGACTCTTTTAATAAATTATTAACTGCATCCATTACCATTTTTGCATATTCTTCATTAGTGGTAATTAAAATAGATTGTGAATCTTCACCATGTTCTGATTGACTTACCAAATCAGCGGCAACCCATTCAGCCGGAACGGTACCATCAGCGATAATTACTACTTCGCTAGGACCATATAAACCATCTACACCGACATCACCGTAAAGAGCCTTTTTAGCCATTGTGCCATATATATTTGCCGGGCCTACGACTTTATCTACTTTGGGAAAAGTTTCAGTTCCATACGCCATCGCTGCCATTGCAACTGCTCCACCTAATTTATATATTTCTGTAATTCCCAACAAGTTTGCCGCGGCTAACACACCAGCGGGCATTGTTCCATCCTCTCTGCATGGGCCAACTACTACTATTTTTTCTACATTCGCTACCTGTGCTGGTACAACAGACATCAGCAATGATGAGGGAATTGAAGCTTTTCGAGTAGGCACATAACATGCGGCACTATCCACAGGCGTGTGCCTTTGTCCTAAAAACATTCCCATTTCATATTCACCCATAAAATCTGTCGGTAATTGACTCTTATGATAACGCCGAATATTCTCAGCGGAAAATGTCATTGCGGTAATTAAATCTGTATCAACTTCATTTAATGCGTTATGCAGTTCTACTTCAGATACTTTCAATTTATCGATAGTTGCATCCGGCCAATCAAACTTGCGGGTTAATTCCAGTATTCCGGCGTCACCTTCATCGCGAACTTTCTTTACAATCCCTTCAACAATGTCTTGAACTTTATCAAGATCAGCCGCCAAAGGCATCAGGGATTTGTTTATATCAATCATTTTAATTTCAGATGTTTTAAATATTCTCATTTAAATTACCTTATTTTAACTGCAATATTTTTCTGGCATTATTACCTGTTATTAATTGTATATTATCAACACTTAAAGGTAAACTTTTGATTAACTTTAATTCTTCAGACTGATTCTTCCATGGAGAATCAGTGCCAAAAAGAATTTTATTTAAACCATGCTTCTTCATTAATGCCGTTGATTTTTCTATTCCTATTTCTTCAATTGAAAAACACGTATCTAAATAAACATCAGTTCCAATAAGATACTTTTCTACTTCGTCCCACATCTGATAGCCACCCATGTGAGCGGCTACAACTTTTAATTTATCATTCTTTTCCATTAAAGATAATAAACGTTGTGGTGTACAATGTATTTCGCCTGGCAACCCTATATCTACTCCAGAATGAAACAATATAAATAATCCGGCATCAGCTATTACCTGGTACATCATGAAAACATTTTTATCATCAACAAAGAAATTCTGGTAATCAGGATGCATCTTTATTCCTTTTATATTATTCTTTGAAAGATAAGCAACTTCCTGCTTTATTTCATCAAAAGACATGCCGGGATGCATCGTACCAAGGCTAATAATATTTTTACATTCATTAGATAATTCAACACCCCATTTGTTTATTTTTTTAACTTGCTCAACTCTTGTTGCAATATTGGCTATTACAGAATAATCTATTCCTGCTACCGCCATTGATTCGATTAATCCACTTGCAGTGGCATCAGTATGCGGATTTAATTTTGCACGTTCAGCCAGCACAGGCAAAGCGTTTTTTGCAACACTATCCGTAAATATATGAGCATGAAAATCTATTATCATTTACTTTCTCTGTTAATGTGCTGGAATTAATAATTATTAAACCATCTTCATTAATTTGGAACAACTTTACCAATAATTTGACTAATATCATTTATACCCTTATTAATCAAATATCTCTCTAAACCTTCTATAATTTCTAAAGGAGCGTATGGATTATTAAACAATGCTGTCCCTACAGCGACAGCGGTTGCGCCTGCCAGTATCATTTCAACAGCATCGCGCCAATCAGATATCCCACCCATGCCAATTATCGGAAGCTTTGTTGAATTTCTCACTTGCCAAACCATTCGTATTGCAATTGGTTTTACCGCGGGCCCAGATAAACCACCGACATTATTAGCTAAAATCGGTTTTCTCGAATTTATATCAATTCGCATCCCTAATAACGTGTTAATCAACGATAAAGCATCAGCTCCACCTTGTTCAGCCGATTGAGCAATTGCGACAATATCAGTAACATTTGGTGATAATTTAACAATTAATGGTTGACGACAATTCTTTTTTACGACTGATGTTATTTGATGAACTGAATCACAATTAACACCAAACGCAACGCCCCCTTCTTTAACATTTGGACACGAGATATTTAATTCTACCAAATCAGTATCAGATTCAGATATTTTTTCCGCCATTCTAATATATTCTTCGATAGTATTTCCGGCAATATTTGCAATTACTACACATCCTTTATCTTTCAGCATGGGCAATTCTTCGCGAACAAACCAATCAACACCTGGATTCTGCAATCCTACGCTATTTAAAACCCCAGAAGGGGTTTCGGCGATTCGTGGCGGCGGATTGCCTAATCTCTCAGAAAGAGTTAATCCTTTAACACAAATAGCACCTAATTTTGAAATATCGTAAAAATTACTATATTCTTTACCAAATCCATAAGTTCCTGATGCGGTAATTACCGGATTTTTTAATTTTACACCTGCAATATTGACGCCGAGATTAATCATCTTACCACACCACCTCTTCAGATTCATAAATTGGTCCATCTTTACATACAAATGAATGTGTTTCACTGCCATCTTTTTTATATGTACGGCATGCGCAAACAAGGCATGCCCCTACCCCGCATCCCATTCGTTCTTCCATTGATACCTGACAGCGAATATTATATTCTCGTGCAATCTCTGCAACTTTCTTCATCATTAATTTCGGCCCGCATGTATAAATCATGTCAGATGTAGATGTTTTTAAATGCTCTTCTAATAAATTAGTAACCAATCCATGATAACCAGTACTGCCATCATCAGTTGCGATATCAACTATTGCTCCATAATTCACAAAATCATCTATTAAAGTTATGTATGATTTATTTCGAAATCCTAAAAATACAGTTGGAGCCTTATAAGTTTTACATGTTGCTAACAAAGGATAGATACCAATACCACCACCGACAAATATAGCTCTTTTATCAGAAGGCAATATTTCAAATCCTTTTCCAAGTGGACCTAATATATCCAGAGTATCACCTATTTTTACTGTAGACAGCCATTCAGTGCCATCACCACGCACGTCAAATAAAAAACGAACAATACTATCGCAATTTATATCACAAATGCTAATCGGTCGTCTTAAAATGTAATTTCCGCATTTAACATGTAAAAATTGACCGGGATGAGAGTTTTTTGCTAATTCTGGTGAATTAATTTTAATGTCAAAAATACCCTGTGCAACTGTTTTTTTCTCAATTACAGGACATAAAGCAACTATGGGGTTCATTTTTATATTCACCTCTTTATATTTTTTCGCTATAATGTATATCATAACCTGCAAAAATGCAGTGCAAATTAAATTTACTTGACTAAAGGTATGAAATTTGTGGTAAATTTAAATGTAAGAAAAATTATCGCGAAGTCAGGTGATTATGTCAGACGAATTAGCCAAAAAAATATTAGTTGAAGTAACGCGTTGTGTTAACGATAGAAATTGGGACTTAGCCGTTAACGCTTTTGAGCGTTTAGCGCGTATACGTCCTCTTGACCCCAAAGTCATTTATAATAAAGGCGTGGCATATACCAGATTATTGCGTTTTTCTGAAGCAAAAGCAGATTTTGTTCGCGCTATCGAATTAGAAAATAATTATCCATTAGCACGTAATAGCTATCGCGAAATATGTATTGAATTATCAGAAATACCAAATCCTTTGTTGATGCCCACTGAAGAGCCTGTAAAAGTGGTTGAAAACGAAATTCCTGTTATACAAGAATCAGAAATACCACCTGTAATCCCAATTGTTGAAGAACCTGCTGTAGAAAATATACCTGCTGTAGAAAATGATACAGCAGTAATTGATTGGGATAAATTTGAAGAATCTGGTGCAATTACTATTGGCTCACCAACAACAAATAATGAACCTTATGTGGAAAATACACCTGCTCTTGAAATACCACAAGTAATGATCCCTACAGAACCAGAATTTAATATTTTTGATGATGGTGGTATTGGAACATCCAATTCAATAGCAAGTTTTGAGGGTGAATCATCGTTTATTTTCAATAATGAAGATGATGACGTAATAATTGACAAAAAAGAGCCAATTAATGACTTCGTTATCTCAACAAGTAATGGGATATCATTTGATTTAAATGATGATGATCTTGCAACTCCAGAACCTGAAGAATTTAAAACACCACTTGAAACTAATAATCTTGATTTTCTGCCTTCAGAAAATGAATTAACCAGTTCTATTCCCTTTAATCCAAATATACCAGAACCTGAAGAATTCGATTTTAAAACGCCACTGGAAACAGTCAATTTAGATTTCATCCCTATAGCACCGGAAAAAACTAAAAAAGAACCCTTAATAACACCATTTCAATTTGAAGAAGCACCTGCACCCTTACAAATTAATGATAATGATGATGACGACGATAATGAAGGAAAAGGAAGAAAAATCATATTTGATTTGGATGCTTAGCCAATATTCCATCTTTTCATTTTCTCAATCATAGAATAGCTTGTCATATCTAAATGGTGTGGTGTGATTGATATTTTATTTTGTAATAAAGTATGAATATCAGTGCCAATTTCACAGCAGTCATCAGCTAATTCACCACCCATCCAATAATATGTTTTGCCTCGTGGATCAACTCTTTTTTCTATCCTTGAATTGTATTTTCTACACCCTTGTCTTGTAATTTCAACACCTTGAAGTTCATTAAAGTTGCATGAGGGGATGTTAATATTAAAGAAAACTCTATCTACTGTGAGATGTGATAAGTTATTCAATATAAATTTCTTAATATAATGTGATGCGGCATTGTAATTAGGATTTTCATAAGCATTTACTGATAACGCAATTCCTGCTTTATTGCATATTGCAGCTTCCATTGCCGCTGCAACAGTACCAGAATATGTTAAATCTTCACCTACATTCGGCCCGCAATTTATACCTGATATGACGACATCGCAATCTGGCAGTAATTCTTGAAGTCCTATTACAACACAATCACTTGGTGTACCATTACATGCATAACCCGACCATTGTCCCAGAGATTTATATTCAACTCTTAATGGTTTATGCAAAGTTATGGCATGACCGACAGCTGAACGAGGTTTTTCAGGTGCTATAACAATAACATCAGCTATCTCTATAAGAGAAGCATATAATTCAGATAATCCGTCAGCATTTATACCATCATCATTAGTAAGTAATATTTTCATATTATCTCCTTGAATACCTGTTTATAATTAAAAATAGAATGTATAATAACTAAAAAGATATTCATTCATTATTTCAAGGTTTACATGTCACATTTAATAGGCGATTTATTTTTAATAGCATCAATCATCTTGTTTATTTGTGCATTTACTGCATTTAATATAAACAGAAAATCACCTTTGAATAAAACTCTCACCATTTTATGTTTATTTATGGGTATTGGAAGTTTGATGAATGCTATTCAATTTTACAGCAAAACCTTGGAAATGTGTATGCTGTTTAGCAGATTATCTCGCATCGGCTGGTGTTTTTATGCGCCAGCAGCATTTCATTTTGGATTATACTTATCAAATTTTATCGATAAAATCAAAAATAAATATGTAATTTATCTGACATATCTGCCAGGAATATATTTTCTATTCATAAATTTTACTTATCATTTAAGAATAAGCGGCTTCTCTTCTACTTCAAATGGAGACTTTCTCAACCCAATATATTCATACAATAGTTATGATTTTTCATTTATGTTTTATCAATATTCGTTAGCTATCCTTACCCTGGTTTTTATTTTCATCGCTCAATTCACCGGCAATAGTATAAGAATGCGAAAGCAGGCATTGATAATTATTTCAACATCAATTATCGCATTGTCATTAGATATTTTGCGCTATATTCTTTCTAATGATGGTCAACTATCATGGGTGTGGGGAATGGAATTAGCTATATTCAGCATCGGTCTGTATATATCAATTTCATATTTACGTTTTACAGTACCAGCACCTAATCTTGCTTCCGGGTATATTCTTGATAAAATCAACGAAATGATTCTTGTAATAGATGTTGACGGAACAATTATTGAATCAAATCTTGCAATGAATAAGATGCTTAATAAATCTTCAATTGATATTATTGGCAATCATCTCGATAATTATCTGCCTTATGTATTCATCAGTATTAGAGACTTCAAAGAACTTAAAGATGTGGAAATTAATCTTTCCAATGCGGACAATTCAATAGTACCTATAAAAATTAATGCTACACGAATTATTGATAATCATGGAGATTATATTGGCAATGTTTTAGTATGTACAGATTTGCGAAATACAAAAAAACTTCAGGAAGAAATTGCCGAAAGAAAAAGAATTGAAGATGAATTAATAAAAGCAGACAGAGCGAAAGATGAGTTTTTATCTCTGGTATCCCATGAATTATTATCACCATTATCAGCAATATTTTTATGGGTTGATCTATCTAAAAATGATATCTCTCTACAAACAAAAGCTATAGACATAATTGCAGAGAATGCTCAAAAACAGTTTTTATTAGTTGATGAATTGTTGCTTTATACCAGACTTCAGCATGGTAAAATATCTTTAAATTTAATAAATACAGATATAATGAATGTCATAAATGAAACTATAAATAAGTTTGTTCTTAATAACAAGAATAAGAAAAATATCGTTATAAATTCAACGATTTCAAATATTTTTGCATCGATAGATGTAGAAAAGTTTAGTTATATGATTAAATTGCTGATTGAAACTATTTCAAATGATATCTCTGATGAATTACCTGTTACGATGGCAATTACTAATAATGACAGATATCATAAGATTCTAATTACAGACCATCGTAGCATTAGTATAAATTATGACATCAGCAATATTTTCGACCCATTAAGAATGGGTGTAGAGAAAGCTGGAATAGAAATAAAAGAATTGCATTTAGCAGTAGCGAGAGGACTGGCAGAATTGCATGGCGGACATTTAAATGCAAGAATGAATGATACAAATGATGGATTAACATTTGAATTGTTAATTCCCAATTAATATTTCAATAATTTACCTTCTCCGACGTTTAGATTTGCCTTCTTGCTCTACCGGTTTTTTACCTAATACTACATCACTTCCCATCGGAACAACTTCTACCCAAATTTGCCCTTTTTTCAATGGCAAATCACTTCCATCTTCCAATGTATAGCTTGTTGCAGAAGATTCCCTATCTTTCGTCCAATGTAAACGAAAATATTGCCCATCTGCAATATAAAAACCTACACCTGTCCCAACGACTGATACATCAAAAGTTCCTTTTTTTGATGTAACAAAAGGCGCCGCATCAACATATTGAACAATAATATTTGGTGCAAGACACTCTGCGTTTGTTTCTTTATCAACATGAACTTTATTATCCATGACCCTTTCATAGGCTTTATACTCAGGTAAATAATTAAATTGTAAACGATAACCTGTTGCGCCTGAAAAATGAATTAATACCTTTTCTGCTTCTATACCTCCTGTCGGAAAGATATCAGTACGTTTAAATGATGGGTACTGCCCTGGTGATTCAATCCAATTATTTTCAGTCATAAATTCATGCAGTTTTTCTGTTGAAGTATATAAATTATGTGGAGCTTTACGGCTTTTATCTCTCCAGAATGGTTTAGGGAATTTCATTTGATTCAAGTTATATCTATCAAGAGTATCAGTTAAAATTTGTAAAGCTTCGTAACTTTCACCGCAATGAACTAAAGTCGCATCATAATCCTGAGCAAGATGAATAAAATGTGGTCTTGCACTGCGAATGGGTCCAATTTTTTCAGATGAGCCATGCAGATATATAGCCAGAAAACGAGTTATTCCACCTTCGGTAATAGCCTCGTATACTACACATGCATTATTTAATCCAGATTGTGGTCTTGCCGCAGGAGAATTTTCTATTAGAGTTGCCAAAATAGGACGATTAATATCAGCTTCGTCACAAGGTTCACCACATAAAGGACATATTGTTTGAACTGCCGCAGGTTTATTAGTGTTTGATATTTCTTCATTATTCTTTTTTCCCCAACAACCAACAAGCACCAGAGAAATCAAAACACATAAAAGATATATCATCAATTTAGTTTTCATCGAAATATTTTACCACCAGTTTTGTTGTATCTTATAAATAGCGTTTACTGCATGAGTCTAAACAAAATTAGCAAATTTCGCAAGATAATATATTAATATCTAATCTGTTTTCTCATAAACTGTTGCATTATAAGTAAAAATAAAATATCATCTATATCATGTTGATTCCTTATATTATAACTTTTATATTGGGTGCGATACTTTTTGTATATACATTATTTAAATGGATATCTGAACAGAGCAGTTCTTTAATATTCTATATTATTCTCTTCGGTTGCCTTCTATCGTTGGGCGGAATAAGATATTTCCCTTATAATTTAATAATCCTTTTTATCTTATTCGTATTACCAGTTGTTATTAACAATCTTAATAACCGTGCAATAAAAGCAATGCGACAGCAAGATTATAATACTTGTAATCGATTAATCAAGCGTGATCCCACTAATGCTGCTGCTTTTGCTAAATTAGGCCATTTACTTGAGTATGATAAAAAATATAGAGAGGCTATTGATGCTTATGAAAAGTCACTTGCAGCTGATGACAAACAAAGGGATGTAGAACGTCGTTATCAGGCATTAGTAGAAAAATTTGCCTTAGAGGAAAGCAATCAAATTCATTGTCCAAAATGTCAGACTATTGTACCTGTCGAATATGGCAAATGCTGGAAATGCGAGACTCTTTTTGATAGACGCCAATATCTGCTTTCAATAATTAAAAAGAAAGGTACAATAGGTATTGTTACATTGATTGTTTGCGGGTTATCATTTCTGATTTCAATATTTGCGCTTATTGCAGTAGTAATTCAAATATCTCCCGCAGTTACACTTTTAAATATCTTTTTAACAATCACTGCAGTTTCTGGCATTACTGCTTACTTAATTTATAAAAAGCAATAATCAATATTACATAAAAGAATTATATATTTCTGTAATTTTCCCAAACGCCAGGCTTAAAACATACATAACAATTGCAACAACTATTACATATACAATCATTGTCATTTTGGCTGGCAAAGTTTTTACTAATCCAGATAACTCTAATTGAATGTATTCGCCGGTCTTTTTCAATGATTCAACTAATGACCCGGTGTTTTCTCCTGTTCTAATCAAGTAAATAGTTTCTGGCGGCAGCATATTCATAGAATTTATAACATCAGCCATCACTTCACCTTTGCTTAATCCACTACCTGCATCATTTGCTTTGTTTATGATAGCTTTATTTCCGGTAGCCTCTGCTGCACATTGCAATGACTCTATTGGACCTACTCCGGCATGTACCATTGCTGATAATACATTCACAAAACGCAGGATTGATTGATTTTTTAAAATAGGTCCATATAATGGTACTCTGCTCATCACATTATATGCCCAAACAGATCCAATTTTACTGGCAGTGAAACGCTGAATAAAAATCAGTAAAATCATAAATGCAGCAACTAAATATCCCATTGTAATCAAACTGTTGGCAAATACATTAAAAGCACCAGCCATTGAACTCGCACCACTTTGAAAAAATTGAGCCAAAAATATACCGACTAAAATTGCTACAAATAAAGTTGCCTTTAAGTGCCAGGTTTTTGAATTTACTTGAGATTTCATTTCCATCTCAATTTCCAATTGATTTGATATCTCGTTCATTACTTCCGGCAAATTACCAGATTTCTCTCCAGCAGCCACCATGCTTATTTCCCAACCGGCAAATAATGCAGGATAATACACCATCTGTTCTGAGAAAAGTCCACCCTTTTCAATTACTAATCCAATTTCTCTCATCGCAGGTTTTATGGAATAAGCAATATTTTTCTCTATATATGACATTGCTAATGCTAAAGGTATTCCTGATTTTAACAAGCTATAAAATTGCCGATACATCTGAATACGCTGTTTTAAAGAAGGTACGAAAAGTCTTTGTTCGAATTGTACGAAAAAATTAGAAGAATTCTGTGTCGATTTTTGCTTAACTTTTGGTTTTGTATCGGAAGTTTTGACATTTATTTTCTTTTCCTGCGAATTCTCCGGTAAAATTTCATTGCCTTTTATCAGTACTCTTTTCTTCAGTACTTCTTTATCAGATACTGTATTTTCATTCTTCTTAATCTTTATTTCATGCAAATTTTCGTGACAATTCAAGCATATAGTTCGCTGACTTGAATTATCAGTACCACAATTTGAGCATTTTAATAACTGTTTTTTCATAATATTATTATACCATATCAGAAAAATATAAAACTATAGATATGAAATCAAGGTAACCTTAATATACATCTAAAACCTACATTATTGTAGAAATTATCTGGTGAACGATAATTAACAAAAGTATTTCGGAAATTATTTTCATGAAAATTAAACCATGACCCGCCATGAACTATTAAGTCATCACTGGTGTAATTATTACTGCAAGTCCATTCCCAAACATTGCCAGCCATATCATGCACACCATAAGGACTGACTCCAGATGGAAATGAACCAATGTTAATAGTACTTTTAATCTGACCATTTACTGAATTGCAGCACCTGGAATGATCCCAATCATTTCCCCACGGGTATAATCTGCCATATATTCCACGCGAAGCTAATTCCCATTCTTCTGTTGTGGGCAAAGATAATTCTAACCATTCAGCAAAATCTTTTGCATCATGCCATGTCACATTAACCATCGGATGTTCATCAATCCATCCCCAATTAGGTTGTAAAGGCATGTTACGACCAGTTATTGAACAAAACGCTCGATATTGTGAAACAGTTACCGGATATTTCATCATCATAAATGAACATTCCAATATAACTGTTCTATTTTCATCACCATATAAAAATGGATTATTATTTACTTTAACAAACTCAAAGCCATTCATTATTTTGAATCCTTACAATGATAAATTATAGTAAATATTAGTAAACAATGAAAGTCTTAAAAATCGAATAGTGAAGGTAATATCAATTACTCAACGAAAATATATTTATGATTATTGATGGACATCTGGATCTTGCCTGGAATGCACTCACTTTAAGACGTGTGCTGACTAATTCAATATCCAATATTAGAATAGCTGAAACTCCTGATCAATGGCATCGTGAAGGCACTGCTATGGTGTCCTTACCTGAAATGATTAAAGGAAAAATCAATATTGCATTCGCAACTATTTTTGCCCAACCAAAAGGTGAGTCACCTGCTTCAATTACAGGATATTCATCACCTGAAGAAGCATATAACATTGCAATGCAACAAGTAAAATGGTATGAGAAGATAGAGCAAAGTAATAAGATTAAAATAATCCGATTTGCCTCAGATTTAGAAGATGCTCTAATTAACAATAAAATAAATTTAATGCTGCTTATGGAAGGTGCTGATCCATTACGAACAATTGATGACCTTGCCGTATTCATTGACCATGGAATACGCGCAATAGGGCCGGCATGGCGTAAAACACGTTACGCTGGTGGTGCAGGCGCACCGGGACCATTAACTGATGAAGGAAGAGCTTTACTTAAAGAAATGGACAACAAAAATATTGCTCTCGATATCAGCCACTTATCTGATATGGCAATTGATGAAGCTATTGAAATTCATAATGGACCCATCTTTGCTTCTCACTCGAATTGCCGCAGTATTACCATGAAGGGTATCAATATAACTCCTGATTCAATGTATGAAAAAATAGCCGAAAGGCAAGTAGAAGACAAAATTATAGAACAAATAGCATCGCGAAAAGGTACTGTAGGCCTTGTTATGTATAACCCATTCATAAAAGCAAATTGGAACAATTCTTCAGGTTCATTACCGTTATCAACACTGATGCAGCATTTAAATAGAATCAAAGAGATAGGCGGTATAGAAACAGCAGCCATCGGCAGCGATTTAGACGGCGGAGTTGGTGTTGAAACAACCCCTGATGGTTTGAATACTATTGCAGACCTTCAAAAAATACCACAAATGATGTCAGATATTGATTATTCTGAGAAAGAAATTGTAGCTGTAAAAAACGGAAACTTAATTCGTTTAATGAAGATGATCTTAAAATACTAAAAAACCCCGGATAAACTATCCGGGGTTAAAGAAACTATTCTTTTTCGTCGAGTGCTACAACCCCAGGAAGTTTTGTTCCTTCAAGGAATTCTAACGAAGCCCCACCGCCAGTTGAGATAAAACTTATCTTATCAGCAAACCCCATCTGGGTTACTGCAGCAGCACTGTCGCCACCGCCAATGATTGTGAAAGCATCCGTATCTGCCATCGCCTGTGCGACAGCTTTGGTGCCATATGCAAATGGTGACATCTCAAATAGTCCCATTGGACCATTCCAAACTACTAATTTTGCGTCTTTAATATATTGGGCAAACAATTCAGCTGTTTTTGGACCGATATCCAAACCTTCCCAGTCAACTGGAATAGCACTTGGATCTACAATCTTAGTAACAGCAGTTTCACTCTGTTCTTGAGCAATAAGGGTATCAATTGGCAATACTAATTTAGTAGTGCTCTTCTCAGCCTTTACCATCATTTCTTTTACAGCATCAATTCTCTCAGCATCAAGTAATGAATCACCGATTTCAAAACCTTGTGCTTTAAAGAAAGTATATGCCATACCACCACCGACTAATAAAATATCAACTTTGCCAATTAAATTATTGATAAGCTTGATTTTATCTTTAACTTTTGCACCGCCAAGAATTGCCACATAAGGATGAGCAGGATTTTCGATTGCATCTCCAAGTGTATGTACTTCAACACCCATCAAATAGCCTGCGACAGCTGGTTTTAAATAGCGGGCAATTGATGCGGTACTTGCATGATCGCGATGAGCGGTGCCGAATGCATCGTTAACATATACATCACCATTTTTTGCTAATTGTTCAGCAAATGGCAGTCTGATTGCATCGTCTTTTGATTCTTCAGCAGCATAGAAACGTACGTTCTCTAACAACAATACATCGCCATCCTGCATTTTAGCTACAGCTTCTTCTACAACTGGCCCAATGCAATCATCGACCTTTGCAACTGACTTGCCTAATAACTCGCTTAATCTTTTAGCGACAACATCTAAGCGTAATCCTTCAACAACAATTCCATCTGGACGGCCCAAATGTGACATTAAAATAACTTTCGCACCTTTAGAAATAAGCGCCTTGATAGTCGGTAGAGCAGCGCGTATACGAGTATCATCAGTAATGACAGCTTCGTCACGAGTTGCAGGTAGTTTAGGTTTAATGGCAACATTAAAATCAACGCGCACCATGACACGTTTGCCATTTAAACAACATAAATCATCAATAGTTTTCTTTGCCATTGTCATCTCCATAAAAAAAATCGGCGAGCGGGGATATTTCACCCGCTCGCCTTGATTTAATAAATCACAGCGTACTAAGTTGCGGCGGGGCCGATTGGAATCCGCCAGTTAATACTGTAATTCTAATTACATTTTGCTTGCTACTAAAGCTGTTAATTCGCTCAAGCGGCAGCTGTAACCGGCTTCGTTGTCATACCATGAAAGAACCTTAACCAGATTGTCGCCAACCTTGATTGTGCTCTTAGCGTCAATAATTGATGAACGGGTGTCACCTTTGAAGTCAATTGATACTAATTCGTTCTCTTCATAGCCTAAAATATTTGGCATTGTTGCACTTGCTGCCTTCAATGCTGCATTTACTTCTTCAACAGAAACATTTTTAGCTAAAGTGACAGTTAAGTCCACAACTGAAACGGTTGGGGTTGGTACGCGCATTGCATAACCATGGAACTTACCTTTTAATTCTGGCAGAACTAATGCTACAGCCTTAGCAGCACCGGTTGTTGTCGGAATCATTGATAAAGCTGCCGCGCGAGCGCGGCGCAGGTCGCTGTGCGGCATGTCAAGGATTTTCTGGTCATTTGTATATGCATGAATGGTGGTCATCAAACCAGCTTCAATTCCAAAGTTATCATTTAAAACTTTAGCAAAAGGAGCTAAGCAGTTTGTGGTGCAGGATGCATTTGATATAATATTGTGAGCTGCAGCATCATATTTGTTTTCATTTACGCCAAGAACGATAGTGATATCTTCAGCTTTTGCAGGTGCGCTAATGATAACTTTCTTTGCGCCAGCATCAATATGAGCTTTTGCTTTTGCAGCATCAGTGAAGAAACCAGTTGATTCAATTACGATTTCGGCTCCCAGAGCTTTCCAGGGGATATCAATCGGATTGCGCTGTGCGCAGATTCCAATTTCCTGACCGTTAATCACAATTGAGTTCTCTTTTGCAACTACTTCACCATTAAAAATGCCGAAATTGCTGTCATATTTGAACAAATGAGCCAAGGTCTTTGCATCGGTCAAATCATTAATGCCGACGATTTCAATTTCGTTGGAAAAGTTCTCTACGAGAAACTTTGCAACTTGACGACCAATACGGCCAAAACCGTTAATACCAACTTTCACTGCCATGGGACAGACCTCCTGAGAAATTTAGACGGGAGCGGTATTCGAAAAGATTTTTTACCGGCCCAGTTACTTGCGTGAAAAAAATCACAAGTTTTACGACAAAAAAATTATACCTGTTTTTGGCTTTCAATGTCAATAATTTCAATCTAATCAAAGTGTTCTCAAAGTTAAATAGGTGTTGACTCAACTTTAATTTCTTTGACATCAATAGTTTTATCTTTGACATCAATCAATTTGTCATTAACAGTAGTTGAATTTCCTGTAATAATCTTAAGTTTATATATACCAGAGGGTAACCCTGTAATCGTAAATGAACCATCAGAACTATTTGGTATCACAGAACCCATTTCTAATGAAGTACCGTTGAAAATTGCTATAACTTTTGTAGACGGTTGAAATGTTGATACTTTTCCTGTAATGCCGCCACTGGGTATGATAGGCAGAATTGATAACGCTTCAGGTTTTATCTCAGCAGTCATTTTTTCTTTATTTAAAATAATGTTATCTTTCTTAATTGATATCTGAAGCACATTAGCTCGTATATCACCAGAAGGTTCATAAGGAACCCAATTACTTAATGGTAATGATGTTTCAAGACTGCTTAAGAAGTATTTCAACTTATCATCACAAAAAAAAGAATTCTCGGAATTGAGCTTTAATTTTAATGTTAAATATTTATATTTCTTTACTGATGAAGCAGTTGCTATTTGGATCTGTATTTTGTTGGTAAATTTTATACCGGCAGGATTAAGTAATCGAATATCCTTATTTGACGCGATTATAAAAGATTGTTTATCTGTTTTTAATTCAATTGAATTTACATTTATAACTAAAGATTCTTTTTCATCCAGTTGAGACTTCAGACTTACATATAAAGGTACCGAGATTACTTTATCAGTATCATTTATATTTTGTTGAACATTCCGAGTAGGCTTGCTTGGCCATGGCCCGCTATCAGCACCTGTACTACTGCTGTTAGAACCAGTAGTTGTTGAACAGCCTGTTATTAAAATAATCATTGCAAGTAAAATTGCAACATTTGATAAAACTTTCATTACACTATTATAGAAACATTATGTACTGATTTGTTTCAGCAGGATTTTATGAAGATGTATCGAATTTATAATTATGAATACACGAGTGAAAATATGCGGAATTACTAATATAAAAGATGCTTTAGCGGCCGCAAATATGGGAGCTGATGCACTGGGTTTTATATTCTACGCTAAAAGTCCGCGAAATATCTCCAGAGAAAAAGCGCATGAAATTATAGGAAAACTTCCACCATTTGTAACTCCTGTCGCTGTAGTTGTTAATGAAACATGTGATTCAATAAAAGATATTATAAAAAGCACTGGTTGTTGCGCCATACAATATCATGGCGACGCAATGAATGTTCTCAATACTATTGAAACTCCGATCATCCCTGCTATTTCTGTTAATTCTGAATCAGACTTAGAAATAATTAATAATTATATCGATTTTCCAGGAATGTTATTAGACACAAAAAAGGACGGCATGCATGGTGGAACTGGAGAAAGATTCGATTGGAATATCGCTGCAAAAGCTAAGAGATTCAATATACCGATTATCCTTGCCGGAGGTATTTCTGTTGAGAATGTCGAGGAAGCAATTAATATTGTTTCACCTTGGGCAATAGATATCAACAGTATGATTGAAAAAGAACCAGGAATTAAAGATCATATAAAAATGGAAAAAATATTTAATATCATAAAAAAATTATGATTTATCTATTTTAATTGTATCGTCAATCATCTTATCGAAATCACCTGGGATAGCACCGATAGACATCATCATCCACTTATTCATAGCTTTTCCCGGTACCCACCACCACATAAATACTGATAATGCAAAATATATAAACAATGTAAAAATAGAATTTGCTCCATCCTTTCCTGCTATTTGAATTGCAATGTTATGAATTGGCGTCAGCGAGATCCTAAAAAATCCTGGCAGTGCCAATATAAATACCGGCACAGCTAATAAACGCCACCATTTGATTCTATGATCAGATACCCCAAGAAATATAATAAATAATATTCCCGAGATATGGATTATTCCCAATGTTATTGCACAATTAATAGCAATTGAAGATTCAAATACTTTTCCTAAAAACACCGAAACTATACACAATATCAAGAAAAGCCATGCTATTTTTACTAATTTTTCAGAATATTTAGGGCGTGGATCTTCTGTCATTTAATCTACCTTCTGTTGATATCGATACCAATACTGATATTGTGTTTTAAAACCGAATTTTTCATATAAAGAAACTGCTGTAGTATTATTGGCTATAACTTGAAGATACATATATTGTGCACCTGTTTCTTTAGATCTATTTATTAAATTAATTATTAATTCTCGTGCAAATCCGTGATTTCTCGCCCTAGTCGCTGTGTAAATATCAAATATCCCGGCATACTCACCTTGATTTATACATACACCGCAGGAAACAGGTATATTATTTGATATTATTACAGCAAAATCCGCTTTCTTCTTTAACAGATTTAACAAGCTCGCATGAATTAATAATGTTTCTTCAGATTGATTTGTTATTATCTTGTAAGCATCTATCCAATCATCAACAGAACAGGTATCAGCTTTTAAGGTATAAGTATAATTAAAATTTGAAAGATTAAGAGTTTGCACATTTACTCGTTGGCGTTCACCATAATTCCGTAAGTCCAGATATGGGGTAAGGTAATTCGATGCATCAGTAATTTTAAAAGTCACTGGTAATCCGCGACAATTATACCAATATTCGCAATATGTCAATTTTTCATCAATATCAATAGAACCGCGGTCAAGAGGAACAATTGAATTAGCACGTCCGGTATAACCTGATGATGCACGTAAAATCCAATTGTCATATTTCTCTTCTTCCATTGCTGGCCAACCCCCAAGAGAAACTTCCTCAAGTTGTGTTATCAAGTCATAGTTCAACGGTTTATTTACCTCGCCACACAGTACCTTGCGGAGTATCCTCAAGAGTGATGTTTAACTCGGTTAATCTATTCCTGATAATATCAGCCATTGCATAATTCTTATCTTTTCTTGCTGTCGCACGCAATTCGATAATTAATTCCATTAATTGAGGAGTTAATTCATCACTTTGTGGATTGTCAATTGATATTGAAATACCTAACACTCCTGCAAGATTTATTACTTTATCTTTGATATCAGATAATAACTTTCTCGCATTATCATCAGGTGAAAATCCGGGTTGGGCCATTACTTTATTTGCATTTGATATTAATTCAAATAATACTGCGATAGCTTTAGGTGTATTAAAATCATCATTCATTGCATCTTTGAAATCAGTTTCCGCATTTAATAAAATAGATTCAGCATCTTTGATATCAATAGGCTTACCAACACTCTTATCATTTATAATACGAGTTATGTTAAATAATCCGGTACGCAGCCTATCATAGGCTGATTTTGCCTGGTCAAGAGCTTGATCACTAAAATCAAGAGGTGAACGATAATGTGCTGATGTTAAGAAGTAACGAATTACTTCAGCAGGATATTTCTCCAACACTTCTCGTACTGTAAAAAAATTACCTAACGATTTGCTCATTTTCTCATGATTAATTGTTACAAACCCATTATGCATCCAATATTTCGCGAATCTCCCCTCGCCTGCCATTGCGCCTTCGCTTTGTGCTATTTCATTTTCATGATGTGGAAATATCAAATCTTGTCCGCCACCATGGATATCGAAATCATCGCCAAGATATTTTTGAGCCATTGCTGAGCATTCAATATGCCATCCCGGCCTACCTAACCCCCAGGGACTTTCCCATGATGGTTCGCCAGGTTTTGCTGATTTCCATAATGCAAAATCTAATGGGTCACGCTTAATGTCGCTTACCACGACACGAGCACCTGATTCCATCTCATCTAAAACGCGTTTTGATAATTTTCCATAACCAGAAAATTTGCGTACTTCATAATAAACATCGCCATTAATAACATAAGCGTAACCGTTATCAATTAATTTTCCAACTAATTCTATTATTTCAGTGATGTTTTCTGTAGCTAAAGGATATAAGGTAGCTCGTAAGACGTTTAACGCGTCCATTTCTTCAAAATAAACTTTGATAAACTTCTCTGTTAGTGACTTCCAAAAAACACCTTCTTCGGATGCTTTGTTTATAATTTTATCATCGATATCGGTGAAATTTTGAATATAATTTACTTCGTACCCAATATATTCCAGATATCTGCGAATAATATCAAAAGCTACTACTGCGCGAGCATTACCAATATGAGGATAATTATACGGGGTTACACCGCAAACATACATTGCAACTTTACCATTTTCGCGTGTATTAAACTCTTCTACATTACTGGTTAACGTATTATATAATTTCATCATTTTATAATTTATCTCCATAGCCATCAGGATGTGACGCATGCCATTTCCAAGCCGTTTCAACTATTTGCTCAATTTTTGTATATTCTGGCTGCCAGCCTAAAATATTCTTTGCTTTATCAGCAGCGGCTATTAACAGTGCAGGGTCGCCAGCACGACGAGGAACTATCTCTACAGAGATTTCATGTCTTGTGACCTTACGACAGACATCAATAATTTCTTTCACCGAGAATCCTGTTCCATTACCTAAATTATAAATCCCAGACTCACCACCATTTGCAATTCTATTTAATGCTAACAAATGAGCAGACGCAAGGTCATATACATGAATATAATCTCTAATGCAAGTACCGTCCTCAGTTTGATAATCATCTCCAAATATTCTAACTTTGTCGCGTTTGCCTAAAGCAACCTCTAAGACAATAGGAATTAAGTGACTTTCTGGAGAATGATCTTCACCGATTATTCCATTCGGATCTGCACCACATGCATTAAAATATCGTAAACAAGTGTAATTTATTCCATAGGCAAATCGATAGCTTTCTAACAATCCTTCAAAAGCTAATTTTGTCCTTCCGTATGGATTTGTTGGAATAGTAGGATCTTCTTCTTTAATAGGTACAGATTTAGGCTCACCATAGGTAGCTGCTGTTGATGAAAAAATAATATTCTTAACTCCGCCAGAAATTGCAGCATCAATTAAAGTTTTCCCTTTAACAACGTTGTTGTGATAATATTTTTCAGGGTCTGTTACAGACTCTCCTACTTGGCTATCTGCACCGAAATGTATTAATGCTGTTATTTCATGTTCAACAACTATAGATTTTACTAAATTAAAATCACCATAATCTCCTACAACTAATTTTGTGTCAAAAATTGCCTGGCGATGTCCTCTGTCTAAATTATCAAGTATTGTTACATTGTGATCAGTATTTACTCGCAAGTAATTTACCATATGACTGCCGATATAACCAGCACCACCAACAATAAGAATATTCATTGCTATTCTCCAAATGAATGTAATTACCGACAATATCCTACCATTTATTAAGTCGAAATATCAAGATTGGAGAATAAGCATGGATTATATAATTGAAGGTGTATTTGTATACAGAAAATATTTATGGCCTTGAGCCATCTTTTATTTGAACCAATCCGTAATCTTCAGTATTTATCGTAAATAATTTGTTTTCTATTGGTTCAACCGCATCGCCTGTTGCTGTTGTTGAGCCATAAACATCAATAGAAATAGAAATAGAATCATTGATGATTGATTTCAATGGCAGCTCTATCGCTATAATTTGCGGGTTATCAGATACTTTTTCGACGTCATAAGTAGATATTAATGGTGTGACAGTACCAGTTGTCTGATCCACAAGCCAAGTTTTAATAGCAACTTCTGACCATTTTCCTACGAATTTATGTAAATCAAGATTTACATAAATCTGTTCATCGTCACCAGCATATAATCCTTCAAACATTGGGTGAAAACGCCTATATTTATCACCAACCTCATTTGGACTAAAAACTCCCGCAACGCTTATAGCCTTTGGGCCGCGAGTTTTAACTGCATTCACTTTTTTTTCTTTAGAATTGTTTGGAATTATAGCAATTGTATTCGTAGAAGTATTTTTTTTGAAACTCTTCTCATTCTTAATTTTTATAACAGATATTGAAGATTCTTCTTTTAGTGATTTATTTAAATTAAAATTAGTAATCCAATTGCGTTGTAAACATGCCATTAATTGCTGAATGTAAATATTGCCGTTTTCCCGATATTCAACATTCCATAAATTAGGAGATGATAACGGCGGGCAATTTATAAATAGCTTCATTTCTTCAGGCTTAATACCTATACTATCTGCTAAAGCTGCTTTTAATGACTTCATTTCTGATTCATTTAATTTAGAAGGTGATACTTTTACATTATTAACATAATCGGGTAAACGAGTAATTGTAACACAAAGTGCAAGACTTGATAATGCATTTACAGGAATACCATCTCCTATACTTGATCGTGTTTTCCCATTTACATAATCAACCATAATTGGAAGTATCGCTTGTGAATCTTTATTATTTTTTATACAAGTATTTATTGAAGTAAATAAAATGTCATTAGTTATTTTCCGTCTTATTTTATTTTTCACGGCAACTATTTCAATATTTGATAAAAGCGATTTAGGGGTAGCCATTTTTTTATTTTTAAGCGAAGTAACAATATTATCAATTGTTTCTTCACTAATTGTCGCAACATCTTTTTTTATACTCACATTTTTTGCTTCTGTTGTTTTCATATTCAAGCGCTCAGTAATATCAGTAACGTCATTGCTTGAGTAGACTTTAACAAGATAATTAGATTGAACAGGTTCTTCTTTTCCGCGTTTTAAGTTTAACAAAATAGATAATGGCTGACTAAACATCAATCCTACTACAGCAAATATAATCAATAAAATTAAAATAAATGGAAATGATAAAGTAGGTATAAAATCTTCCTTGTTCTTTTTAGATTTATTTCTTAATATAATAACATTTGACTTTATAATTTCTTTTACAGTTATATCCCAGCCACCTGCAGTAATAATGTCATCTTCACGCAATTCTGCCTCATCAATAACAGGTGAATTATTAACATACAAGGATGCCTTACTATTTAAAGGTGTTATTACAAGTTCAGTTTCAACTTCAGGATTCCGCTTTACCAAAGCATGAAAATGAAAGAAACCTGGTACTTCAGGAAGCATAATATCGCAATCATCAGAAAAACCGATTCTCGCAGGAAGAAAATCTACACTTAATACTTGAGAAGAGTCTGGAACTAAAAAATCAGATATATTAACTGCAGTGTCAGCTTTCTTTGCAGTCACCTTTATACCAGCAGCAACTTCATAAGTACCATCGATTGGCAAATAAATGTTGCTACTTGGGGATTCGTTAATATTTTCTTCATTTTTAGTATTTCGTAATTTCATTTAATACTCTAATTCAATTAATTATTCCATATTATATAAACTTTATCGTTTATCATTAAAAAGGTCAACTTTTTAAAAAGAGATTACGATTTCAATGGGGTGCTGATAAGATATCAGCATCCCATTGTATAATTATAATTTAACAGGTGTTACCCAACTGTTAGACTTCGCACCAATATATATTGCTTCCATAACTGAACCTCGAATAGCAGCTTCTAATGCCGTTACTAATGGCAGATTTTGTATTCCATTAATTGCATCTAAATATAAATCAAATGCACCGGGTAAACTATCTGGCAATTCTGTAACAACACCACCATCTGCATTTTCGACTAACTCGCTTTTAAAATGCAATCCTTTATCCGAAACCCATGCGGCTCCTTTCGTGCCATTTACAATGAGATTACATGGGTTAGCAACATCTACCCAACCAGCAGCAATAGTACCAATTGCGCCATTTATAAATTTAAGCATGGCTTCACCGTATTCATCACAACCTTCATAACGTGCAATAGCTGTATCAAGATTTCCAGTAGCTGATATAACTTCCTCATTACCCATCATCCATAACATGATGTCCAGTGAATGAGTTCCTAAATCACCAAAAGCTCCCACGCCGGCAATTGTCGGGTTTGCCATCCAACGCCACTCAGTATCAAACCAGCCTCCAAGTGCGCCACTATGACAATTTGTATGCCTGATTCGAGTAACTTTGCCAAAACTTCCTTTTGCAATATGGTCTTTAATGAAAATATGAACTGGACTTGAACGATTAAAATAACCTGTCTGAAAAATTACACCCGCATCAGTAATAGCTTTTAAAATTACTGAAGAATCTTTTGCTCCCATTCCTAATGGCTTTTCAACAAAAAGATTCTTCTTCTGCGCCGTTGCAGCCAACACTAACTCTTCATGCATATTTGTTTCAGATGCAATAACTACACTGCTGATGCTGTTATCGGATAAAATCTGATTTAAGTCAGCAATGAAAGGTGCATCCAATTCAACTGCGCGACGATTCCCGCGTTCAACATCATGGTCCCAAACGGCAGCAACCTTAATGTCATCACGTTTTTTTAGAGTTCCAATAAAACCTGGAGTGTGAATATGAGCACACCCAATTAATGCTACATTTTTCATTTGTTATCCCCTTTAATTTATTATATACATTGTAATATATTCGATTTTTCTACACTTGTTATTATTTCACAACCACTTTCTGTTACAAGTACCATGTCTTCTATTCTGACTCCACCTTTTCCCGGGATATATATTCCGGGTTCAACAGTTATTACTGTTCCCGCTGGAATTATATCGGAACACGTTTTTGATAATCGAGGATTTTCGTGAATTTCAATTCCAACAGAGTGTCCTAAACCATGACCGAACAAATCACCATAACCTGCTTTAATTATGATTTCTCGCGCTATTACATCAATATCACATCCTTTTTCTCCAGCCTTTAAAAAATCTAAAGCTGCAATTTGGGCCTGATAACAAACATTATATATCTTTTTAGAAATGTCATCTGAATCACCAACACATATAGTGCGAGTCATGTCAGCACAATACCCGTTATATTTAGCACCCATATCAATCACTACTAAATCACCATGTTTTAGAATATAATCTCCTGGTTCGCTATGAGGTTTAGCCCCATTTTCACCGGCACCAATAATTACATCAAATGCCAATTCAGATGCGCCAGCTTTTCTCATAGTATACTCTGCTTCAATAGCTATTTCTCTTTCAGTAATTCCGGTTCTAATTATCTCAAATATTCTTTTACATGCTAAATCCGTTATTTCCGCAGCTTTTCTTATTAATTCTATTTCAGATTCATCTTTTACAATTCTCATCTTTTCTACAATGCTGTTTGTTGGAATTAGATATTTATACAATCCATCATCTGATATAGTGTTATATCCTGAATAACTTATATGTTCTGCTTCAAAAGCTATTTTACATGGTAAAAACTTCTTTAATTTCTCATTTATCCCGGTTAATAAACTTGTTGATACATTTATAAATTCCCAATCGGCTGATTCCTGATTTGCTTGAGTTTTATATCTAAAATCAGAAAGAAGTAATTGTTCATCATTTGAAATAATTAAAGCACCTGATGAACCAGTAAAACCAGATAAATAAAATATATTAGCTGGTGATGTAATAAGTATTGTGCGGTATCCAGAGATATTCATAATACCGCGTAATTTTTCAACTCTAATTTTTCTATTCATTACTGATAGTATATGTCGGATATATTGTATTAATTATTTCGTCAATTGCTGATAGTGCTAATAAATAGCTGTTACTGCCAAATCCACAGATAAGTCCGACACAAACAGGACTTAAATAGCTATGATGTCGAAATGATTCACGAGCAAACAAGTTGCTAAGATGTACTTCAACAGTAGGTACTTTGACGGCACTTATTGCATCAGCAATAGCCACACTTGTATGGGTGTAACCACCTGCATTAATTATTATTCCCTGCATTTTACCCATTGCTTGCTGAATCTTAGTAATAATATCACCTTCGCTATTACTTTGAAAGAAAGATAATTCGATTTCTAAATCAGCAGCAATTTCTTTCATACTATCATTGATATCATCTAAAGTATGTGTACCATATATCTCCGGTTCGCGGGTTCCAAGCATATTTAAATTAGGACCATGGATAACAAGGACTTTATTCATAACTCTTCCTCCATTTTTTTAAATCATACCAATGGAAATCAAAAGATGCAATTAATATTCTCAACTTTTTTGAATTATTCCCAAATCATAAAATTTTCTATTAACTTGTTCTGCCCATCCACGATTTGCCAGAGGATTTGCCGGACTTGGATGAATGATTGAATCTACAATAATTGCGCTATCTTTTTTAATCTCTTTTAAACGTGCAGCAGCGTAATTACCTATTCCAATAGTAAATTTTGGGGATAATAAAGATATTGTTTTCTCAATTGCTTTATCACAAATTTCATGCAATTTTATCTGTATTGTTTTAGGCAGTTTGTCAGGAGTAATATTAGCACCATTAATATCAAAAAAAATAAGAGGACAATAATTAATCACAAAAAAAGTTTCAAAGAATTTTTCAGCTGTAATAAATTCTTCTTCTGCCCATCCCCATAATCTTTTCCCACTTCCTTCACGACGCTTACATGAAAATCCATCTATTATTCTTTTGGGATGTTCAATCAGTGGTTTATTAACAATTCCATTTATTCCCATCCAGTCTTGCACTTTAACTACATCTCCAAATGGTATTCCTGTCTGAGCCATACCAAAAGGTCCGGGATTCATGCCAAGTAACAATACTTTTTTAGGACTATTTCCATATTTATTTAAGTAAATTGAATGTGGATCCCATGCATAATCAAGAGGATTGTATATATGGGTAATATATTCAGGTAATATGAGTCCGTTTACATCATCACGAAGATCAGCAGAAAGTTGTAATAAAGTATCCATCATAACCACCTTAATAAAAAAGGTCTGCGAATTAACGCAGACCTGATTAATTGGTCGGGGTGAGAGGATTTGAACCTCCGACCTCACGGACCCGAACCGTGCACTCTACCAAGCTGAGCTACACCCCGTTGCGTTGAGAATATAGCAAAATTGAATCACTGTGTCAAACATATTTCAGTATTTAACTAAAATAAACCAAAAATCTCTTCACCAATTTTAATATAATTGATAATATTAATATCAGAAAATATGAAAGAATTATCTTTTTGGTTTAGTCGCTATTTTCAAACTTTTAACATCACTGACATATTCGATATATTAGTGGTGGGCTTTAGCATATATTTTTTATTACGACTTGTACAAGGTACCAGGGCTGTACAACTAATCAAAGGTTTTGTTGTTTTGATATTTGTTGTATTAATCACTGGTGCTGACTTGCTAAATCTAAAAACTACCAACTGGTTATTATCGATAATCCTGCAAAACTGGGTAATAGCATTGATAATCCTTTTTCAACCAGAATTGAGAATGGTTGTTGAACAAATAGGGCGCGGAAAATTCTTTCATGATACATTGAGAATGAGTCATGCACTTGATGCAGTAGGAATGATAAATGAAATAGTACGCGCAGCACGTCGATTGTCTGAAAAACGCGTCGGAATGTTAATAGCTGTTGAACGCGAAGTCGGTTTGAATGATATTATTTCTACAGGACGAAGAATTAACGGTGCTGTAAGCAGTGAATTTGTACAGACTATATTTCACCCCGGAACTCCAATGCATGATGGTGGGCTTGTAATACAAAATCAAATGGCAGCAGCAGCAATGTGCCTATTTCCACTCAGCAATAAAGAAGACCGTATTAATAATTACGGCACCAGGCATAGAGCTGCGATAGGACTCTCTGAATTAACAGATGCTGTGATAATTGTAGTATCTGAAGAAACTGGTATCATCTCTATTGCTATAGAAGGTGAATTAATCAGCAACCTTTCTGCTGAAGGATTAAAAGAAAAATTACTTGTTTATCTACAGCCAAAAGATCAGGATAGTGGATTATGGTTCTGGAGAAAAGAAGGGAAAAACAGAATAATAGACGATGAGGTAAAAGAAGATGAATAATTCTGATACTTCATTAAAGATTTTAGCACTTGTTTTAGCTATATTTTTATGGTCATACGTCCGTATCAATGTTATAAAGCAGCCAGAAGTTTGGCGCATGGTTTCTGGAATACCAGTAATCTTGATTAATCGAAAAGAATCAACATTTCAATATCAGTACCCAAAGTTTATCAATGTTGAGATAAAAGGAACCGCAGATTTACTGATAAATCTTCCTCAACTTACTGCTACCATTGATGTTACGGATGTGAAAGAAAAAGCCAGCTTACCTGTAAAAATTACAGGATTGCCACCTAATGGTATACAAGTAACAAAACAATCAATAGAAGTCATACCAGTTGAAATCGTCAGTAGAGATATTGATATCGATGTGGTATTCATACCTCAATTACCAAAAAACATGATGGTTAAAGAATATCAGATAACACCAGCTAAGAAAGTCACTATCACTGGTGCAAGTGAATTTGTTAACCAAATTAAATATATCACTGCCTCTATTGACCCTGTCGGAAACAGCATTAATTTTACACAGGAAGTAAAACCTGTTGCTATAGGACAGAATGGTGAACAAATAACCAATGTCGCTATATTACCGGAAATTGTTAGAATTAAAGTTACTTTAGCTAAAAAGTAGGTAGAATTATGCAAGCAGATTCATTTGCTATAACAGCAAAAATTATCTTATTTTTTTTAGGTACAATGTCATTTATTGTATTTTGGCTATCTGGAACACACAAATATTATTTACTATATATTGGTTTTGGGTTTTGCAGTTTAGGTATTTCATTATTTTTTAACAAACAGTTCTTTGTTATTGCAGCCTTATTATTGACTCTTTATGCATTTGTAATTGCTATCATTGAGGGAATAAAAGATACAAAAACAAGATTAGCAAATTTCCGCAAAGAACAGGAAGGCAGGGAGATTGCATTCGCTGAATTTCAAGCTGCATTAATTGAAAATGAGAAGAAAAATAAAGATAATAATGCTACTAAGGTAGAGGATGATAATTCCTCTACCCTGTAGATTTATTTAATTATTTAGAGGTTATATTTATTATTCGACGTTTACCAGCTCTTATAATCATATCAACAACAGGGACAATTACAGCTTGCGGATCAGTAATTTTATCATTATTGATATATACAGCACCTTGTTGAATTAATCTTCGCGCTTCGCCAGATGATGATGTCATGTTAGATTCCTGCATAAATTTAGCTAATGAAACAGAAGTACCAATCATATCAACAGGTATTTCTATATTTTCTGCTGCAGCACGAAAATCTTCTAAGGTTTGAGTTCTACCGCTAAATGTGCGTCTAAATTCCTCTGAAGCTCCCCTGCCCGCTTCAATATCATACATTGTAGACACAATTTCCTGTGCTAATTTATCTTTTGCATTACGAGGATTTAATTCACCTGATTTCATAGCATTTGACATTTCATCGATCTCAGCCATTGGTAAATCAGTTAAATATTCAAAATACATTGCAATCAAATGATCTGGCAATGACATTACTTTACCAAACATGTCTTGCGGCGCATCTAACACAGCTATATAATTACCAAGGCTTTTTGACATTTTTTTAGAACCATCAGTACCGGGAATTAATGGTCTTGTTATTACTACTTGTTCTTTCATGCCATATAACCCCTGAACTTCTCTACCCATCATTAAATTGAATGTTTGATCGGTACCGCCAAATTCAATATCTGCTTTAACAGCAAATGAATCATAGCCTTGCAACAAAGGATAGAATAGTTCATGGATTCCAATTGGTGCTTGTTCTTTAAATCTTTTCGCAAAATCTTCGCGTTCCAAAAGTTGAGCTACAGTAAATTTTCCAGCAAGTTTTATCATGTCATAAGGTGTCAATTTATCTAACCATTCACTATTAAATCTCACCTCTGCTTTTGACATATCCAATACTTTACCAGCTTGTGCGACATAAGTTTCTGCATTTGCTTTAACTTGTTCACGTGACAATTGAGGACGGGTTAAACTACTTCCGCTGGGATCGCCAATCATTGCTGTAAAATCACCGATGATAAATACTATCTGATGTCCTAACTCCTGCATCTTGCGTAATGCACGCAACTGAACACAATGGCCTAATGTTAAGTCGGGAGCACTTGGGTCAGCGCCAAATTTTACGCGCAAAGGACGACCTGAAGAAAGTTTTGATTTTAATTCCGCTTCACTTATAAGTTCTATAGCACCACGTTTCATTGCTGAAAACTGTTCATTTACATTCATTTTTTTCTCTCAATTAATTAATTTTGTGAATAGATATTACTATATTTAGAACGTTTATGGAAGAGATGAGCGAATTACTTTTGTAATGGAAATAAAACTTTTAAATCTTTTCCTGTTATTTCTTTTATTACTGTTTCGATATTTTCGCCATCTGCAAGTAAAATCAGCATCGCATGAACATCATCAATTGTCATTTCCCGTGTGATAACATTCACTTTCTCTAATGCAAGATAATATGCAGTTAGCTGTTCTTTTTCTTCATTACTATTCAACAATGTGTTAATTTCAGAAAATGATTTGTCAGTTATATTATCAGGAGCTTTTACTTCAATTCCCCCGCCATATTTACAAGCCAAACCTTCATTTAACCATAATGGTATATTTTCACCGTGCGTAATAGCAGAGATTGCCAAATGTACCATTTCATGACGAATTATCCCAGGAACTTCTGTATCATTTTGTGGAGGTGTGTCCCAATTAGAAGGATTCCATATAGCTATTACACCAGGTAAAGTAAATGATGGACTACTTACTGCTCTATTTTTATTATGCACAGTGTCGGAATATTTTAAAAATGACTCCCGCGATGCAAATACTAATAATCTAAAAGATGGCAGTTGTATTCCCATTGTTTTTTCAACATCATTTTTTGATCTTATCGCTATTTTTTCAAGATTTACTATTTCTTTCTCATCGTTTGAACAAATAAGCATCCCATCTATACAATGCAATTTTAACGGTTCTAATTTAATTGAATTTACAAGCGGTTTTAATAATTCCCGCCATCGTTCAGCTTTATTAATAATATCCTGATTTGTAATCAATGAAAACAAGTCGTTTGCAGCAGCATAATCACCTGTTAATGCTTTAACAGATGCATATTCACCTATTAACATTTGATTTTTGGTATCTTCTTTGTATGCCATCTCGTAAACTGTTAAGGCTTTATTTAGAGCACCTGAATTTCTCAATGCCCGTGCCCACCACAGTAGAATATTTTTACCATTTTCATCAGTATTAGATGAATTTTCAAATAATTCTGCTGCTGCTGCATACTTTTTAAATCCATACTGTATACGGCCTGACCAATATTTTTTAGGGAAATTCTCATCATTATTTGCAGACACTTCAACAGATGCGGCAGTATAATCACCTTTATCAATCAGTGACGCGACATCATGAGTAGGTGTTTCAGCATGAGAAAACCTTAAAATAAAAATCAATATTAAAAATATGAATATTTTTAGATTCATAACTCACTATATTAATGCGTAAAACCGGCGAAGAATATATCTACACCGGTTAATACGCATTACTTAATAAAAAGTTTTTTATTAACCACTATATACTGAAATCTGAATTACTTTAAATTTCCTTAATCCAGCAGGAGCCATAAATTCAACAATTTCACCACTTTTTTTACCAAGTAACGATTTTCCTAATGGTGACTCAACTGACAAGTATATGTCTTCTAAATGCGCTTCTTGTTCGCAAACAAGTACATATTCTTTTTGTTTGCCGCCATCAATATTCTCAACTTTAATTTTTGCGCCAATAACTGCCTCAGTTACTTTTTTTGGAAGTTCAATAATTTCAACAGTTGACAGGATGGCTTCAAGCTCGTGTATACGGCCTTCAGTCATCCCCTGATCACGCTTTGCTGTTTCATACTCAGCATTTTCAGATATATCACCATATTCGCGCGCCTGCACCAGGTCAACCATTACCTGGGGTCTGCGCACGTCTATTAACTCTCTTAATTCGGCATGAAGTTTTTCATAGCCACGTTGGGTCAGCTTTACAGTGCTCACGTTTTGTACTCCGCTATTAAGATTTTTTTATTGAATATACAAACTTAATCCCCCGCTATTTGTAAATATAAGCGGGGGATAATGAAAAACAGACGGCACAAATGCCGTCTGAATATCTCTCTGGCATTTACAATACCATCATTAAGCTATATTGTCCAGATGTGTATCGAAAATTTAACAAATATTTTTCAATGTGTATAATATTACTACTTACTATTTAAATATTCATTAATTGCCTGGGCAGATTTTTTACCATCACCCATTGCAAGAATTACAGTTGCCGCACCACGAACAATGTCGCCACCTGCAAAAATACCAGGTATTGAACTTTGACCATTCTCATCAGCCACTATATTTCCCCATTTATTCAATTGCAAATCAGGTGCAGTGCGGGTTAACAAAGGATTAGCCAAAGTTCCTATTGCAACTACCACCATATCGCAGTCAAGAATAAAATCTGAATTTTTCATTGGTACAGGTCGTCGTCGTCCGCTGGCATCTGGTTCACCTAATTCCATACGAATACATTTTAAGCCGGTAACCCAACCAGTATCATTACCAATAACTTCAATAGGAGCTGTTAATAATTCAAACTTAACACCTTCTTCTTCAGCATGGTGAACCTCTTCTATGCGCGCTGGAAGCTCTGCCATACCACGCCGATACACAATTGATGCAGAATCAGCACCAAGGCGTATTGCGGTGCGCACAGCATCCATTGCCACATTGCCACCACCTATTACTGCTACACGCTGACCTTTCAAAACTGGCGTATCAACTTCCGGGAAAGAATATGCTGCCATTAAGTTAACACGGGTTAAATATTCATTTGCTGAATAAACCCCTTTAAAATGTTCACCTGGAACATTCATAAAAACTGGTAATCCTGCACCATTAGCTATAAATACAGCGTCAAACTTTTCCCTTAATTCAGGAAGAGTATATGTTTTTCCAATTATAATATTACATTCAATTTTTACGCCTGATTTTTTTAATCGTTCTACTTCATTTGAAACTATTGCTTTGGGTAATCTAAACTCTGGTATGCCATATACTAATACACCACCCGGAGTATGAAAAGCCTCATAAATTACTACTTCATGACCGTATTTTACTAATTCGCCAGCGGCTGTTAAACCTGCAGGTCCAGAACCTACAACAGCAACTTTTTTGCCAGTTTTTATTGATTCATTCTCAGGAGAATAATTGTTCTCACGTGCCCAATCAGCAACAAATCGCTCTAAATTTCCTATTGCTACCGGTTGACCTTTAATCCCGCACACACATTCTACTTCACACTGTACTTCCTGCGGACATACTCTTCCTGTCACAGCAGGTAATGCATTGTCAGCTAATAACGACTGTGCCGCAGTTAAAAAATCTCCTTCAGCTACAGCATTGATAAATTTTGGAATATCAACCATGACTGGGCATCCAGTGATACATTTTGCATTTTTGCATTGCAGACATCGTGCTGCTTCAAGCATTGCAACATCAACTGACAATCCAGAGTTCACTTCACTGAAGTTTGTTTTACGAACTTGCGGATCTTGCGAAGGCATGGGCTGGCGTTTAATGGCCATACGTTCTTTAGCTGATAATTTATTATCCATTTATATACGACCTATTCATGAAGTGAAAATATTAAAAAGCACACGCCCCTATTCTTTCGATATAACAGCGTGTGCTTTTTGTAGTTATTTAGAATCGGCGGCGTGGTTTATCGCTGCTTCTTCTTTCAACTTTAGCCTCTGAAGGTGATTCTTTTCTTTCATGTTTGATAGCATGTGAACCTTCTCCAGAACCTGATGCCGGCAACATAGCCTTACGTGATAAACGCAATTTCCCTGACGGGTCGCGCTCTAACACTTTAACAGCAATTTCATCACCGACTTTAACAACATCTTCAACACGTTCTACACGCTCATTGGCTAATTGTGAAATATGAACCATACCATCACGGCCAGGTGCTATTTCAACGATCGCGCCGACATTGATAATTTTCACAACTTTACCTACATAAACTTCACCTTCAACAATATCACGAGTGATAGCATCAATGAAATTACGTGCAGCAATTGCGGCTTCACCATTCGGAGCAGCAATGAATACTCGTCCATCCTGTTCGATATCAATTTTTACACTTAAATCAGATTGGATTTTCTTAATTACTTTACCGCCTGGTCCGATTACTTCGCCAATTTTTTCTGGATTAATCTGTAGAATTAATACACGAGGAGCGGTAGCTGCCATTTCAGTACGCGGAGCTGGCAATAATTCTAAAATCTTGCCAATGATATAAACACGAGCATTTCGAGCACGGGTGAACGCTTCTGCCAATAATTCCCGGCTCAAACCGCCACGTTTTACGTCCATTTGAATAGCTGTAATGCCATCAACTGTACCAGTAACTTTAAAGTCCATATCGCCAGAGCCGTCTTCAACTCCCTGGATATCTGTAAGTAAGCGTGCCCGAGTTTCATCGCTAACCATGCCAATTGCAATACCAGCTACTGGTTTTTTAATAGGAACACCGGCGGCCATTAATGCAAGTGTACTTCCACATGCTGATGCCATTGATGACGAACCGTTTGATTCTAACACTTCTGATACTATGCGAATGGTATAAGGGAACTCATCAATTGAAGGTAAAACAGGAACTAAAGCTCTTTCTGCTAATGCACCATGTCCAACTTCTCGACGACCAGCACTGCGCATCATACGAACTTCTCCAACTGAATAAGGTGGGAAGTTGTAATAATGCATATAGCGCTTAACATCTTCAGGATTAATAGTGTCAATATCTTGCGCTTCACCGACACCACCTAAAGTTAGAACTGTTAAAGCCTGGGTTTGACCGCGGGTAAATAATGCACTGCCGTGTACTACCGGAAGAATATCAACTTCACATGTAATGTTGCGTATTTCATCATCTTTGCGACCATCTGGACGACGGTTATCATCAAGGATTACAGCACGAAGCG
Organism: uncultured bacterium; assembly: GCA_964638715.1. Lineage (GTDB taxonomy): Bacteria > Armatimonadota > Hebobacteria > CAIYQO01 > CAIYQO01 > JBAXQQ01. The sequence continues at coordinate 69,959 of CAZWZF010000004.1, forward strand.
TGTGTTTGATTTCTTTTTCAATTAAATCGCGGATTCCAACTGATTCAGGAAACTTTTCTTTTAATTCGCTTTCAATTTCCTTAATCATATCAAAGGTTGCGCTTTCGCGGCCTTGTTTATTGGGATTACTTAATGTTTCTTTAATTTTCGATGAGTAATCTTTAACACTTTTGTACAACTCAGGGTCAATTACCGGTTCAACAACAACAAACTTTTCTGGATTAACTAATGCGACTAATTCTTCCTGAATTTCAATCATTTCCAATATACCTTTTTCGCCGAAAGCAATTGCTTCAATCATCAGGTCTTCAGGTATTTCATTTGCGCCGGCTTCCATCATGATAACGCCTTCGCGTGTGCCTGCAACCAATAAATCAAGGTCGCCTTCAGTTACTTGCTGATATGTTGGATTCATTATAAATTCGCCATTTACACGTCCAACTCTTACTGCGCCAACAGGACCTTGAAAAGGGATGCGGCTAATTGATAACGCAGCCGAAGCACCCATAATACCAAGTACATCCGGTTGATTCTCTTGATCTGATGCCAAAACAGTAATAATAATTTGAACATCATTTCGGAAAGTTTTTGGGAAACAAGGACGGATTGGTCGATCTGTCATACGTGCGCTGAGAATAGCGCGTTCGCTTGGTCGGCCTTCCCTTTTAATGTATCCACCAGGAATTTTTCCTGCGGCATACATTCTCTCTTCAAAGTCAACTGTGAGCGGGAAGAAATCAACTCCTGCCTTAGGCTCATTTGACATAGTAGCAGCGGCTAAAATAACTGTATTATCATAACGGACTAATACAGAGCCATCTGCTTGTTTTGCAACCCTGCCAGTTTCAATGCTGAACTGTTTTCCATTGAGGGTGCGTTCTACTTTAATCATCTATCTCTCCTTACAAAGGTTGGGATCATATTAAACAGGGGAGGAAAATATGGGGCTGATACCACAATAGGGACATGGTATCCCATGCCCCTGAAGAGTGTCCGCGTGTGCCGGATTATCCCGATTAGCGCCGCAGACCGAGTTTCGCTACGATTGCGCGATAACGGTTAATATCTGTTTTCATTAAGTAATTTAGCAGACGTCGGCGTTGGCCAACGAGCATTAATAACCCGCGGCGGGAATGATGGTCTTTTTTGTGAACTTTAAAATGTTCAGTCAAATGACTGATACGAGCTGACAATAAAGCAATCTGTACTTCAGGTGAACCAGTATCACCTTCGTGAGTCTGATGACCAGCGAAGATTTCCTGTTTGCGTTCTTTCGTTAGGGGCACTATACTTTTCCTCCCAATCTTTATCAGCAAAATTATAGCATTCCACGCAGACTTTGCCAATAGCGGTAAATTCCTTTTAATATCTATCAACAAAGAGGAAGCGGAATGCCTCCTTGAGCTGATGATTTTTCTGCAGTTTTTAATATATTTATATTTTGTGCAGCACTTTCAGCCGATACCAATAATTCTTCGTTATATAAAATATGATTAATTAGATTATCGTAGAATTTGCTCCAGTGAGTTTTGCCGTATTTTATTTCAGTAATAACTTCCTCGCCAGTTGATAGATTTGTATATACTTTTGCAATGCCATCTTCCCATTGCCACATATCAATTAATGTTCCTTTTGTACCAATAATTTTAAATCTTTCAGGATTAACTTTTGATACACCTGACACGGTACAATTTGCTATTGAACCATTTTCAAAGTAAATTCTTACAGTTGCATGATCTTCATTCAACACAGGATCTTTTCCCGTTTGATTATAAATGAAACCACTTACAGCATTAACTTTACTGCCTGATAACATAACTGCATAATCAATTAAATGAACTCCCCAATCAAAAGCTACCCCTCCGCCGGTTTCTTTGAAACCTCGCCATGACTTAGGACTGGAATACAGGTTTATTCCGATATTCAATTCAATGATGTCTCCCAACAAACCATCGACTATCGTTGATTTAGCAGCTAAATACCAGGCATCAAGCCGTCTGTTATGGAATACCGTTGCAAATTTCCCCGCTTTTTTTGCGGTTTCAATAACTTTTAATGCATCTTCATAATTAGTAGTCATTGGTTTTTCCGTAACGACATTAATACCTGCTTCTAATACCTTTATTGCAATAGGTGCATGAAGGTTATGCGGAGTGACCACAATAACAACATCTAAATTTTCATTTTTTAGCATATCATCAATAGATTCATAAAATTTAGTTCCTGAGAATTCTTCTTCTGCAACTTTTTTCATATCCGGGTTTACATCGCATACAGCAACAAGATCAATTTTTCCTGTATCAATCATGGTTTTACCATGCAATCTACCAATTCCGTGTATGCCTATAACAGCAGCTTTAATATTGCTCATAATTACCCTCGCATTTATCTTTTATGAGACTTTCTACAGTTTTTTTATAAAACCTTTCAATAATATGCAGGATTTCACAACTAACAAGGATAAATTTAATCTTAAATATTATCTTAATTGAAAGAGGTTGCATTATGGCATCACCAGCAATGAAAATTGAAATCAAAGAACTGCTTGTTGAAAGATTGTTTTTAAGGGTACAACCGGAAGATATTCCTGATAATGCTCCCTTGTTAGAATCATTAGGTATTGACTCTGTTGCTTTGTTTGAACTGGTTGTCGGACTGGAAGATGTTTATGGTATCACCTTTGAAGAGGATGAATTCAGACTTTCATTATTTCAAGATGTTGAATCAATAGCTGATTTCGTCGAGAAAAAACAAGGTTAAGATGGCAGAGCCAGATTTGATACAACCAGTGCAATGCCCATATTGTGGTGAATCGCTGCCAGAAGACAGTTATGTATGTTTAAATTGTAAAAATATTACAGTTTCTCGAACTGCCAGAAAAAAATCAAATAAAACTACTGTCATTGTATTGATAATATTTATTATCATTTTGCTTATTATAATGTTATATAGAATCTGGGACATTGTTATCAGGCATAATGTCTGATCATGCTATTGATATTGACGTAAATTTACAATAAAACGTATACTTATCTTGTAAGAGTTATGTTTATTTTACTTTTAACTAAAACTAAACGCCAGATTTAACCGAGTGGTGGGTTCACTACGCGCATTATTTCTGCGCACCCGCCGCGGGGTTGTTCCCTGCGGTTTTTTTATTTAAAGGAGACTTTATCATGTTTTTAGGCACACAGAAAATTAATTCAAAAGGGCATTTAGAAATCGGTGGATGCGATACTACAGATTTAGCTCGCGAATTTGGCACACCATTATATATAATGGATGAAGCGTCAATTCGTACTAAATGTCGTGATTTGCGTAAGGCTTACGAAAGTAGATATCCTAACTCATTAATGCTCTTTGCCGCAAAATCTTTTATAACAACAGCAGTTTGCCGAATAATGCATGAAGAAGGAATGGGATTAGACTTATCTTCTGGTGGTGAATTATATACAGCTATTCATGCTGGTTTTCCTTTAGAGAAGGTTTATTTACATGGTAATAACAAAACAGTTTGGGAATTGGAATTAGCTGTTAAAAGCAGTGTTGGAAGAATCGTGTTAGACAATGAATACGAGATGGACCTTTTGAATGAAATCGCTGGCAAATACAATCGTGTTCAAGATGTTTTATTACGTGTATCACCTGGAATTAAACCTGAAACACATTCATATATTTCAACCGGTCAAATTGATACTAAATTCGGTTTGGGCATAAGCACCGGTTGTGCATTTCGTGGAATAGCCAAAGCATTGAAATTGCCAAATCTCAATTTCATTGGTCTTCATTGTCATATCGGCAGCAACATTATGGGTCTTGATTCATTTGAAATGGCATCCAGAATGATGATTCGTTTTGCCGCACAACTTCGCGATGATTTAGGTTTGGAAATCGCAGAACTTGACCTTGGAGGTGGAGTAGGTGTTCGTTATAGAAGTGATGATACCCCGCCTTCATCTGATGCATACGCAGAAGCTGTTATCACTGGAATTCAAGACGAGTTAACTAAATACAATCTTAAGACTCCGAAATTATTACAGGAACCTGGACGATCAATCGTAGGTGAAGCCGGAACTACATTATATACAATCGGAACAATCAAAGATGTCCCTGGGATTCGGCGATATGTAAGTGTTGATGGCGGTATGAGTGATAATCCTCGTCCAGCATTATATGAAGCAAAATATGAAGCAATGATTGCCAATAAGATGAATGCCGAAATTAAACAAACTGTTCGATTAGCGGGAAAACATTGCGAATGTGATAACTTGATATTTGAATTGCCATTACCTGAAGTTGAACCGGGAGACATTATAGCAGTACAAACAACAGGTGCATATAATTACACAATGTCATCCAACTATAATCGATTTACTAAACCAGCGGTGGTATTAGTAAATGAAGGCAAAGCAGATATAATCGTAAGACGTGAAACTTTAGAAGATTTAGTAAGCCATGATGTAGTACCGGAAAGATTAAATAAATAATGAATGAAGCACCAGAAATACTGTTGTTATGTGTTAATTATAAAAATCCTGAAGAAACGCGTAATTTCTTAAAGCATGTTCGACAATGTGCAATACAGGACAATGTAAACATACGTGTTGTTGTCAGTGATAATGATGGCAGTATGCAAGCAAATGCGTCAGTTCCGGGGGCAATGGTTGTAACAGACGTTGAAAACCCCGGATATTTCAGCGGATGCGCTTTTGCGTTAGAAAAGTGGCAGCGTCAATGGCAAGAATGGCCACGCTGGATTGGCGTAGTAAATACTGACATTGAATTCCAGCAAGGTTTTTTTACTCGGCTTTTATCTTTACGTTTACCAGAAAACCTTGCCGCCATGGGACCTGATATTAGATTACCAGATAATACGCCGCAAAATCCATTTAAAGAAACTCGACCTTCTATTGCCGATATTAAGAAATGGCTTTTCATCTTTAAATATGATTGGCTTTTTAAGATTTGGGATGAACAATGGCGTAAAATGAGAAAGAAGAAAAAAACAGCAATTGATGAAGAAAATATCGTATTATCACCTCAACCAGTATATGCTATACATGGTTCTGCAATCTTTTTACGTCCTACGTTCTTTAAAAAAGGTGGGACATTACAATACCCGGCATTTTTATATGGTGAAGAACTCTTTTTAGCAGAACAAATACAGCAACTTGGTATGAATGCAGCATGGATGCCTGGATTAAGAGTAACCCATAATGAGAATAGTACCCTGGGTGAAATAGACATCAATCAAAAACGTGTATGGAAATTTGATAGTATGAAATATCTATTTGATAAATTCTTCAATAAATAATGTTAATTCTTCATCGAAAAACATAATGCGTTGCTGATTTGACGGCCAGGCGTAACAATCATTTTTCCATTAAACCATAACCCACTCGATGCACCACCGTCAAGATTCATACCATCAGTACAACCGAGTGATTTCAAAACTCTGCCTAAATCATGAACTTTAGCACTGGATATAGTAATCAAAATTAATTTATTGTCTGCGGTATATCCAATCGCCGACCTTGCCCCACTTCGTTCTAAAATCTTGGGGTCAGAAAACAACTCGTTTGATGGATTAAATTGAGTTATACCTTTTACTAATACTCGTGGACCCCCACCTACACCAATCATTACATTTCCCCATGTAGTTTTTTCGCATCCATCAACTTCTATTTTAGGAGTAAAATTAATTTTATTGCCTTTCCCGAAATATGATAATAACTTATTATCACCAATAATATTTATTACATAACCATCAGCAGGAATCTGAACTGACTGATTGGATATAGAAGAAATTATTCCCCCAGATACAACAATCATTGTACCACCATAATATTGCACGCTACTACCCCATTCAGTTGTAAAAACGGTAACGCATGGTGAACTTGTAGGTTTGCGATTAATCCAATAAGCGTGCCATTGCCTGAGCTTCCCTTCTGCAGATGTAACATCTCCCCACAAACTATATTTCACACGTGCAATGACAGGCTTGTTATTACTGTTAAACCCTATTATAGAACCAATATCACTTTTATATATTAATTTGCCATTACGAATAAGCGACATGTCAGGATTTTTTAATTCATTGCTTGTGTATGCATCGAAAAAGGAGCCGTTTATTGCAGCTTTTGCATCATTTCGTTTGGCAATATTTGCAAGACTTTCTGTTCTTCCAATCTTATCTTGTGCTAAACCTAACTTTATTTTTACTAAAGGGTCATTAAGGTCTATTTTTACTCCTTTGACGTTATAATCTGATATTTTATCAAAAAAGTATTCAAAAGTAGCTGCATTCACAATTAATGAAAGAATAAAAAGTAAAAATATATAACGCATTTCTGTTCCTTTATTCAGCATCTGCCATTATCATTTCCAAAATAGAGGGTGCAATCAAAACATCATCTATCTCTAATACATCTTTAAACCATTGTAATACAATATCTTTTGCTTTCATAGCATTTTCTAATGATGTAATTATTTCACATTCAAGTAAATGTCTGGTTGACTTTTTAAGAAATAGAGTATCTTCACATATATGCATTTCACAACCGGCATATTGTCCAATATAATTTATCCGGCATTTTTTAGCTATAAATTTCACATCCGAATTTATTAACTGTACTTTTTCTTCATCAGATATCTTATATTCATTTTCAACTCTGAACTTTTCATTCTCAATTATTTTCCATGTTTTCTCAGTAATTACAGCTAATTGTCCTGGAATTACGCGTAATCTTTTGAAATTATATCCTTTTTCAACCTTTTCAAACTCTAAGTAATAATCAGTTTGATCATCAATACCAACAAAAGTAAAACCTTTGCTGATTATAATTTGTGATATTTTTTTATATATAGATGGTGATAATTCGATTTTGATTTCAACTTCAGCCATTTCATTTATATCTTTCATAAAAACCTCTTTAACAAAATACTAACAAAATTTTAATATTTATATTGTATCATCTTTTTGTTTATATCATCTTTACAGTGGTAATATATGATTTTATAAGTGAGGTGTCAAATGAGCAAATTATGTAAAGAATCTAAAGATAAAGAAAAAAATGATCATGAAAAAGCTATGAAATGCAAAGAAGATGGCAGTAAATATTATAAATGTAAAAAATGTAAAAGATTAAGTCATAAAGAAGATCATCTTTGCAAGCCAGAGAAAATTGACTAAATACATAAAAAAGTAGTTAATAAAACAGATGACAGAAAAAAGTAAATACATTAATCGCGAATTATCCTGGCTTAAATTTAATGAGCGCGTATTGGATGAAGCAATAGATACTCATCATCCGTTACTTGAGCGTGTTAAGTTCTTATCAATATTCTCATCTAATCTTGATGAGTTCTTCATGATTCGTGTATCTGGTTTAAAAAGATTATTTGTATCTGGATCATCAGAATTATCGATTGACGGGAAATCAACATCATCAATATTACTTGATATTCGTAAAAATGTTTCTCGTTATTTATTAAAACAATCCAAGTGCTGGTCAGAAGAATTATTGCCTTTATTGGAAAAAAAGGGAATTATAATTCGTCATTATAATGAATTATCTTTAGAAGAACAAAATCATTTAAGAAAGCATTTCGAAAATGAAATATTTCCAGTATTAACCCCATTAGCTTTTGACCCGGGACATCCATTTCCATTCATATCAAATCTCAGCCTTAATCTTGCTGTAGTTATTGATAATGGTGAAGATGGCGAACAATTTGCCCGAGTAAAAGTGCCGGATTTATATTCGAGATTAGTACCTGTTCAATTAAAATCAAATCCGAATGAATTAATTGTATTCACATGGTTAGAAGAATTAATAATATCAAACCTTGATATGCTTTTCCCTGGCATGGAAATTAAAGCAGCATATCCATTTCGTGTTACCCGTGATTCTGACCTGACAATTGATGAGGATGATGCAGATGATTTAATGGAAAAAATTGAAGAAAGTGTTGAAATGCGGGAATTTGGCACCAGTGTTAGAATTGAAGTCGAAAAAACGATGCCAAAACGATACAGAGATTTACTATGTAAAAATCTAAACATTCCACCATTCTTGATGTTTGCTAAGGGTAGTCCCATAGGCATGGCAAATTTAATGTCTTTATTTAAAATTGATAGGCCAGAATTAAAAGATCAATCGTTCATACCTGTTAATGTCTTTAATAATGAAGAGTCTATTTTTGAGCAAATTAAAAGAAAAGATTTTCTTTTATACCATCCTTACGACAGTTTTTCACCTGTTGTGGAATTTATTCGCCAGGCTGCACGCGATCCGCAGGTATTGGCAATAAAACAGACTTTATATCGTGTTGGTGAAAAATCACCTATTGTTGATGCGTTATTAGAAGCTCGCGATAATGGAAAACAAGTAGCTGTTTTAGTTGAATTAAAAGCAAGATTTGATGAAGAAAATAATATCGCATGGGCAAGAAAATTAGAGCAAAATGGTGTGCATGTAGTTTATGGTTTATTAGGATTAAAAACACATGCAAAAGTCTGCATGGTTATCCGACGCGAAAATGATGTTATCACTCGATACATACATCTTGGAACAGGCAATTACAATCCAATTACTGCAAAAATATATACCGACTTGTCATACTTTACTACAAAACCAGAAATCGGTACCGATGTAACTGATCTATTTAATTCACTTACCGGATATTCAAAAAAGAATACTTACAATCATTTATTGGTTGGTCCCGAACACTTGAGAACTGACATCATAAATCGTATAGACCGTGAAATAATTCATCATAAACAAAACGGCAATGGTCATATCGTTATGAAAATGAACTCACTTGCTGATCAAAAATGTATTGACGAATTGTATCGCGCTTCTCAGGCTGGTGTAAAGATTAACCTACAAATACGTGGTATCTGTTGTCTTCGACCAGGTGTTGAAGGATTAAGTGAAAATATTACCGTTACCTCAATTGTAGGGAGATTTTTAGAACATGCTCGCATATATTATTTTAGAAATAATGACAAACCAGAAATCTTCCTCGGTTCATCAGATTTAATGCCGCGAAATTTAGATAGGCGAGTTGAAGTTTTATTTGAAATAACTGATGATAAAATGAAATCAGATATTTATAATAACATAATCATGGTACACTTAAATGACAATGTTCAGGCACGTATGCTGCTATCTGATGGTAGTTACAGGCGAATTAAACATCATAATCAAAATTTATACAACTCACAGGAAATTCAACTTGCACACTGGCATAGGGGGTAAAAATGCCGATAGAAAATTGCCAGGCGACAGCTTATATATGTCAGATTATTTTATCTCAAATTAAAATTTTACAAGAAGAAGCATTCGGTGCCCGCACCAGTGAAGACCCAGAATATGTGCATCAATGCCGCGTAGCATCAAGACGTTTACGCGCAGCATTACAGATATTTTCACCATGGTTTTCACCGAATGATTTAAAACGATGGAATAAAGTTACCGGAAAAATCACCAAAGCATTAGGACTCGCTCGCGATACCGATGTGCAAATTATTTTTATTCAAAAATGGATTATTGACCATCCTACACCAGGTGCAAAAAGATTTCTACTGCGATTGTTACAGAAACGCGTGAAATATCAGCAAAATGTTATTGAAATAGCCAATAACATTGAAACAGGAAATGCATTTATGCATTTTACAAATAAAATGTCTTCAACTTCTACTATTTCATCATTCAGTGAATTATCAGGCGAGGAATCTTTTGATAATGAAATCAAACCTGTATTGCTTGATTTAACCCATAAACTCCTTGCACATGAAATATATGTTAATGATAATCCAGATGAAAATAACCAATATGATAAATTGCATGAAATGCGGATTATGGCAAAAAAATTGCGTTATGCATTAAATCTTACAAATGAAGCTTTTGATAATTGCTTTAATGAAGAAATTAAAGTCGTTAAAAATATTCAGGAATTATTAGGAGATTTACATGATTCTGATGTATGGATATCAGAACTTCCATTATTTATAAAAGAAGAAAAAGAACTTATGATAAAATATGCAGGGAATTCGCGTGGATTTAAACGTATTTCTAATGGAATTGATGAGATTATGAATGATAGATTATTATCACGAAATGATATAATCGATAATTTTAGATTATACTGGAAAGATTCAAAAAAGAAACAGGTTTGGAAAACGCTAATTGATAAAATTAACAATGCAAAATCAATAATGGTGAAAAATAATGATTAAAATTGCAATAATTAGTGATATTCACGCTAATTTACCAGCCTTAAAAGCTGTTATTCAAAATGCCCGTAAAGCTGGGGCGATGATGATATGGAACCTTGGTGATAATTGTGGTTATGGACCCTACCCAAATGAAATTTTAAAATTAATATGCGAAGAATGCGAATATAACCTGCAAGGAAATTATGATAAAAAAGTATTAAAATATGCGGGTTTAAAGAAAAATATTCCTGCCAAAACAAATAAAGATAAAAAAAATGCTTTTGTTTGGGCATGGAATGAATTGACTGAAGCTAATCGAAAACTAATAGCAGAACTTCCTGACAAGATATCAGCATTTTTATCATCATACAGAGTAATGTTAGTTCATGGCAGTCCAGAATCTGATAGTGAAGGTATTGATAGCAACACTCCTGTAGCAAGATTAAAAGAACTTTTAACTGCTTCTAAGGCAGATATTATTTTGTGCGGTCATACACATAAACAGTTTTTTGTTAAAATAGGAAAACATTATATTATAAATCCAGGCAGTGTTGGCAGACCAGATGACGGCGACCCTCGTGCAGCATATTCAATGCTTACAATAGATGATGAAGATAACCTTAATATTGAAATGCATAGAATTGAATATGATACCGATGTGATAATTAATGCTATTAATTCAAAAGGGTTACCTACTTCATTTATTTCTATGTTTACTCAAGGTAGACCTTTTCATTTAATAAATGCCAAAACTTCTGTTACTCCTGCAAAACAATTAATTCAGGACATTCAGCTTTATATTAATGAAATAAACGCAAATGTACCACATTTATTACAAGTAGCAAATCTTGCTAAAAAATTATTTAATCAATTATTGCCTCTACATAATCTCGATAAAAATGCAGAAAATGTTCTTGTATTTGCTTCGATGCTTCATGATATCGGATGGACAACAGGAATAGATAGTCATCATAAAAGGGCTGCCCAATTAATCCGCAATGCTCAATTACCATTAACATCAATTGAACGTGAATTAACTGCTCAAATAGCACGGTATCATCGTAAATCAAAACCATCATTAACGCATGATTCATTCGCTGCGCTGTCTTATGAAGACAGGCAACATGTAGAGATACTTTCTGCAATTTTAAGAATTGCAGATGGACTTGACAACTGTCATGAACAAAAAATTTATGATATTATTTGTAGAATTACCAGAAGTAAGATACTAATTCAATTGATTTCTGCTGAAAATCCAAGTCAAAATATTGAGGCTGCGATTAAAAAGGGTGATTATATGGTAGAATTATTCAAAAGGACAATCACCTTTACATGGAAAAAAGAGAACAAATAGTTGCATTTATCGACCTTGGTACTAATTCAGCACGTCTTTTAGTTGTACGGATTCATGATAATTATACTTTTCAAATTCTTACACTTCAAAAAGAACAAGTTAGATTAGGAGAAGGCGAGTTCGCCCATCATACTCTGCATAAAGAAGCTATTGAACGAGCGTTAATTGTACTTGGCAGATTCGTTGAAACAGCTCAATTAATGGGTGCATCAATAATACAAGCCGTCGCAACCGCTGCTACTCGTGAAGCAAGCAATCAAAGTGAATTTTTACACATGTTTCATGAATTAACCGGCGAAGAGTTACATGTAATCAGCGGTAAAGAAGAAGCACGCCTAATATTCTTAGGGGTTACAAGCGGCATAAATCTTGGCAGCAAACGGGTATTATCAATAGATATAGGAGGAGGAAGCACCGAAATATCACTTGGAAATGAACGGGATCAGCAAATATTAGACAGTATTAAAATTGGAGCAATTCGACTAACCAATCATTTCTTACCAAATTGGAAAAAAGCTATTCCATCTGGAAAATACAAACAAATAAAAAGTTACATTAGAGATGAAGCAATCAGGTCTATACAGCATTTTGAAAATTTATCTTTTGATATCTGCCTGGGAAGTAGCGGGACGATAGAAACAATTAATAATATTGCATCCATAAGAAGAGACAAGCCTAATTTATATTCGAATACTTTTTCTATAAATGAATTAAATGAAATAGAACAACTCTTATGTAAAATGACATTAGAAGAAAGAAAAAACTTGCCAGGCATGAGTCCGCAAAGAGCAGATATCATTATATCAGGGATGGCAATCTTATCAGTAATTATGCAGGAATTATCAATAAGCTCTATTATAGCAAGTGAACGTGGTTTAAGAGACGGTTTACTCTTCGACTATTTGCACAAATTAGTATATCCTCCTGAAATAGCAGAAATGTCTGTTCGAGCAAGAAGCATTATGAGATTATCTAACCAGTTTAAAGTAGATGTGACCCATGCAGAACAAATTGCAAGATTAGCATTGAATATTTTCGATGAATTTCTAAAATTGAAAATAATCAATCTAAATGAGAATCAACGTGAAATGCTGCATTGGGCAGCAATGGTTCATGACATTGGGATATTTATAAATATTAACAATCATCATCAGCATGGATATTATATTGTAAAAAATACCGATATATTAGGGTTTGACCAACATGAGTTATCATTAATCGCAGCACTGGTTTATTTCCATAAAAAAGGCACTCCTAACCGTAAATTATTAATAACAGCTGATATCCCTGATGAAATGATTGAATCACTTGGAACTTTATCGCTTATTTTGCAGCTTGCAGAAAGTTTAGACAGAAGCCATTGCTCGCGAGTAGACGAATTGACTATAGAAGCTCCTGACTCTTCAACATTGCAATTTAACATAAAATCAAGAAAAGGATTTGAAGTTGAAGCAGCATCAATTATGAAACATAAAAATTCTATTAAGAAAATATTTAATCGAAATCTACTTATTAAGCAAATTGATTAACAAATATCATCATATCTCGTGAAACTGTTCTGGCTATATTATGCTGGCAATGCTATAATTTATTCGTAATTGAGGTTAGTTGATGAATACTGTTGATTGCGATGTATTAGTTATTGGTACTGGTGTTGCAGGATGTACAGCAGCATTAAAAGCTGCTGATATGGGTGCACGCGTTATTTTAGTAAATAAAAGCAGTAATATAATTGAATCAAATACTGCTTATGCACAGGGTGGCATAATCGCTAAAGGTTTTGATGATTCTGCTGATTTGTTGTCATCTGATATATTTGCCGCTGGTGATGGACTCTGCTGGCCACCTGCTGTTAAACAGTTATCTGAAGAAGGACCGCAATTAGTTTATAACACGCTTGTAGATCAGGTAGGTGTAGATTTCACACGTGAAAGTGGTAAATTAGTATACACTAAAGAAGCTGCTCATTCCTCAAGACGAATATTATATGCGGCAGATGCTACTGGAATGGCAATAATGGAATCATTGAGTGAAGCTGTCGATAAACATTCCAATATAATTACGCATACTCGACTAACAGCGGTTGATCTTATTACTCTACCCCACCATTCTGTTGATAGGTTAGATATTTACGAACCAAATGAATGCCTGGGAGCATATTTTCTTCATCAGCAAAATAATCACGTTAGCAAAATATTAGCCCGTAAAACAATCCTTGCTACAGGTGGATTAGGACAGATATTCTTGCATACTACAAATCCAACTATTTCACGCGGTGATGGCTTAGCAATGGCAAACCGCGCCCGTGCTGAAATTATCAATGCAGAATATATTCAATTTCACCCAACCGCATTTTATCATCGAGACTCAAATAGATTTTTAATAAGTGAAGCTGTACGTGGCGAAGGAGCTAAATTAAAAAATCATCGTGGCGAATATTTCATGGTGAATTACCACCCATTAGCAGACCTGGCGCCACGAGATGTAGTAGCACGCGCAATTTGGGAAGAAATGCTAAAAGATAGTCTTGATTTCGTTTGGCTTGATTTAAGTGAAGTAAAGATTAATATAGCAGAAAGATTCCCCAATATCTATAATAAATTAATTAAATTCGGAATTGATATAACCAAAGATTCTATACCTGTTGTACCAGCTGCCCACTACTTTATTGGCGGTATTAAAGTCGATTTAGTAGGACGTTCATCAATTAATAATCTATATGCTGTAGGCGAAGTAGCTTGTACTGGCTTACATGGTGCTAATCGATTGGCAAGCACATCTCTCCTGGAAGCGCTAACCTGGGGTACCAAAGCTGGTGAAAACGCTGCGGCTACATTAGGCGATAGTTATGAACGATTTAATAATGTCGCTGATTGGCATGACTTAGGACTAACAGAAGCTATTGACCCGGCTTTAATAGTACAAGACTGGATGACAATTCGAACAACAATGTGGAATTATGCTGGTATTGTACGAACTGGTAAGCGCCTTACCCGAGCTATTGCAGACTTGAGTTATTTATCTCATAGAATTGACCAATTCTATCGTGAAACTAAACTTACAGACCAATTATTAGGGTTACGAAATGCTATTGAAGTTGCACAATTAGTGACAGCAGCAGCGTTACGTAATGATACCAGTACCGGCGCCCATTATAGAGCAGATTAAATTGAGAAAGAGCGATAACCGACAAGATTTTTTATTACTTTTTTCCATGATTGGCATTCTCATCATCGGCTTGTTAGTTCTCGCCAGTGCATCGTATGTAAGCGATGGGATAAGTAAATTAATTCGTCAACTCATTTTTGTTGCAGCAGGAATTGGCGGAACCATATTCTTCAGTTATTATGATTATCGCATTTTTAATAAATTCCGTAGACCTTTTTATTTTTGGACAATTATAGCTTTAGTTGGTATCATGTTTACTCCAGAGATTAATGGTGCACATTCATGGCTGAAGTTAGGTTCTATAAGTCTGCAACCGTCAGAATTTGCGAAATTCACAATGATAATTGCCTTTGCATCTTTACTTTCACGATTTGGAAATCAAATTAAAAAAATACCACGTTTTATACATTCTTTATTGTATTTTGGACTTCCAATTTTGTTAATATTAATGCAGCCTGACATGGGAACAGCTACAATAATGTGCTTAATATGCCTTGTTATGCTTATCATTGCAGGGGTACGCTGGTGGATATTAGGCTCAATGCTTGGTGCTGTATTATTACTATTTATAATTGCATGGAACACAAATCTTATTAAACCATACCAAAAAGACCGTCTAAATTTCATGAATGCAGAATCAAAAGGCGGCGGTTACCATCAGAAACAAGCAAGAATTGCTATAGGGTCTGGGGGATTTTTCGGAAAAGGGCCATTTCATTCAACACAAGCACAAAGAGGTTTTTTACCAGAGCAGGATACAGATTTTATATTCGCTGTTCTTGGTGAAGAATATGGATTTATTGGCTGTTTATTAGTATTAGGATTATACAGTGTAATGCTTTGGCGTGCTTTAAGAATGACAGAAGAAGCTGATACTATTTTCGGAAGGTTAGTCGCTGGCGGCATCAGTGCAATGTTTGTTGGTCATATTCTAATAAATGTTAGTATGAATCTTACACTTTCCCCCGTTACTGGCATACCGCTGCCTTTCATTAGTTATGGCGGCAGCAATATGCTGACTAATCTGTTGTTAATTGGGGTATTATTAAATATCAGCAAACATTGTCAGCCTCGCCGACAATGGGCTGCCGACGATACATTAATTAAGACGATTTAGCGGGAGATTAAATTATGCGTATTGAACACGATTTAATAGGAAATAAAGACATCTCAGACGAAGCATATTATGGCATTCACACATTACGAAGCTTTGAAAATTTCCCCATTTTATCTCAACCTTTGCACCCTGAATTAATTAACGCTCTTGCAATAGTAAAAGCCGCTGCTGCTATGGCTAACAAGCGTATAGGGAAATTGTCACCTGAAATTGCAGATGGTATCATTTCTGCTGCTAAAGAAATCTATAATGGTTCCTGGCATAATCAGTTCATTACAGATGCAATGCAAGGTGGTGCAGGGACCAGTGCAAATATGAATACTAATGAAGTAATAGCAAACATTGCGCTTGAAAAATGCGGCTATTCTAAAGGCGAATATCAATTCATTGACCCGCTGCATGATGTCAATTGTCAGCAATCAACTAATGATGTATTCCCCACTGCATTAAGAGTTGCGTCTTTAAAAGTATTAATTAAAGTAATTGATGATTTTGCTGATTTGCAGGAAGCACTTCAAAAGAAAGAAACTCAATTTGCCTCAATTGTTGCATTGGGAAGAACAGAATTGCAGGATGCTGTACCAATAACTATTGGCCAAAGGTTTAGCGCGTGGGCACAAGCAATACAACGAGATTGGTGGCGATTGCATGTGGTTGAAGAAAAACTACGACAGGTAAATTTAGGTGGTACTGCAATTGGGACGGGATTAAATGCAGACCAGAAATATATCTTCATTGTTTCTGAATATTTACGAGAATTAACCGGATTAAACATTGCTCGTTCAGAAAACATGATCGATATTACACAAAATGCTGATGTCTTTGTAGAAGTCAGCGGATTATTAAAAACTGCTGCAGTTAATTTAATAAAAATATCGTCAGATTTAAGATTGTTATCATCAGGTCCACATGGTGGTATCGGTGAATTCATTTTACCAGACTTGCAAGCTGGTTCATCAATAATGCCCGGTAAAATCAACCCTGTAATGGCTGAAGCAGTAACCCAGGCTTCATATCAAATAATTGCGAATGATACTGCAATAACTTTGGCTGCACAAGCTGGACAATTAGAACTTAATTCATTCTTACCATTAATCGCTCATAATCTACTTCAATCGCTAACAATTATGCATAATGTCGTCAGGATCTTTATCGATAAATGTATAAATGAATTACAAATTAATGAAAAACAGATAAGCATCAACCTTAATAATTCATTTGCATTGGCGACTGCAATATCACCATATATTGGATATGAACAGGCGAGTGAGTTAACAAAGAAAGCTGCAATGGTAAAGAAAAATCTGCGAGAAGTAATATTAGAAGATAATATATTCACCTTGGAAGAATTAGAAATAATAATTTCATCGTATGAATTGACTACCCCTGGAATCGCCGGTGAAAAATGGTTAAAAGATAAATTGCATCAAAAATAATATTATTTTATATACTTAATTCACTTTTGCACAAATTTTATTTGACAATTATATCTTAGTTTGGTATTCTCAACCCGCAAATGGAGAGGTGTCCGAGTCTGGTTGAAGGAGCACGACTGGAAATCGTGTAACGGGTGAAACCGTTCGCGGGTTCGAATCCCGCTCTCTCCGCCATTTCATAAACAAGCTGTTATTGAATTATACAGATTTCAATAACAGCTTTTTATATTTGTCATCACTTTCTTTTAAAATTATTTAAATTTTAAGCTCAAAAATAGTATATTTTACAATAATATGTGGCATAATACGTAAGCAAAGAAAATAAAATGACAATTTATATAGCTGAAAAACTTACAGAATTATTGAGCGATTATATAAGTCGATATAATATCTTATCCTGTCGATGTGTTGTTATCACCGGCCAAGGAAAAGAAGACTTTATATCGACTGGTATGATTACACAAGGTATTCCTTTTTCTCCTGGCCTTCCTGACCTTTTACATGAACGTGATTTATTACAAAGCAATCGAGATTATATAATCACTTCTGAATCTGTAAACAGCAATAATTCGATAATTTCTATTTTAATTAAGAATGATACCGGTATCATAGGTGCATGCAGTATAAATGTGCCATTTACCGATTTAGCAAGTTCTATAAAGATTGCATATTCATTATCTAACGATGTAGCTAATTTATGTCCAACCATATCTTCTCAATTTTTCTCATTATTTAGATTTCCTGATTTATATGATTTTTTATCCAAATCACCATTACCAACAATTATCATCAGTAATTCTTCGAATATTAAATGGTCAAATAAATCAGCCAAACAAGTATTTCCTGCTTTACACTCAAAAATAGCTGCGAGAAATATAACTGATATCATACCAAATTCAGAACAACATCTAATGGTTACATTAAATGGTTCTGCAATCAATTATCTCATAAATTCAGTTACATTATTTCAACATCGAAATGAGCCTTTAACTCTGATTACTTTCCATAGTCAACCTGGAGGTGGTGAAGTAACAGATGAAATGCTGGAAAACGCTGAACTCAGTGGTATAATGAGAACTGTTACAGCTATTAATCATGAAATAAATAGTCCGTTATTTGGAATGATTATGACACTTGATATGTTAAAAACAGAACTTAATCAGATTAATGCATCAAGTGATATTCTGACTAAAGTTGAACAAATATCATATTGTGCCGGTAAAATCCGCGAAATCACGGATAAATTATCTCATGTTTCACGACCGGTAAGTTGTGATTATACAGAAGAAGACTCAATGCTTGACATTCAAAACGCAATCCTTTCTAAAGATAATTTAGAATAACTATCTTAATCAAGCCATAGGCAGTAACTACAGGTAAATAAATGACAAATACTGGAAAAAACTCAAAAGGAAGCTTACGAATTCTTGTTGTAGATGACGAGGATTTCGTAAGAGGACCACTTATTGCTGCATTACAGTTTATTGGATACCAGGCTATCGGAGCAGCAAACGTTGACGAAGCATTAGACCAGTTAGAAAACAATACCTTTGATATGCTATTTTGCGATCTTGTTATGCCAGGTGCTAATGGTTTTACTTTGATGGAAGTCGCACGTCGAAAATGGCCTTCAATGGCTATTGTAGTATTAACAGGACATGGAACCATTGATCTCACGCAACGCGCTATGCGTACCGGCGCTCAGGATTTCGTTATAAAACCGTTTAGTGTTCGAGAGTTGCCTATTATTGTAGAACGCAATGTAGAACGCAGAAGATTAGAAACTCAATTGCGTGAAAGACAAACAGAAAACCTGTTATTTCAAACAGTTCAGGCACTAACAGCAGCAATCGAAGCTAAAGACCCATATACTGCAGGCCACTCATGGAAAGTTTCATACTTATCTATTCAATTTGCAAACACTTTGGAACTTGGGCAAACAGACATTTTTGCTTTACGCTTGGCTGGAATGATGCATGATGTTGGTAAAATCGGCATTCCAGAATCTGTCTTGCGCAAGCCATCACGATTAAATGAGCAGGAATGGGAAATCATGAAACAGCATCCAGTAATAGGCGCAGAAATTGTTGGACAAATATCAGATTTAAAATTTGTTGCAAAGATTGTCCGCTCTCACCACGAACGTTGGGATGGTACCGGCTACCCTGAAGGACTGAAAGAAGAACAGATTCCATTCCTCGCAAGAATATTGAACTTATCAGATGCTTTTGATGCACTTACCGCAGATCGCGCATATCGAAAAGGTTTATCAGATCAGCAGGCATTAGAAATTATCAAACAACAATCCGGGATACATTTTGACGAAGAAATGGTTACCATCTTTGAAAATCAAATATTCCCGGGACTTTCTGAGACATGGAGAAATCCAAACGAGTTAACCGCAAAATTATCAAGCACAGTCCTTGAAAGCCTATCTGTACAACAAAAAGCAAACTCATGAAAATCGGGGTTATATCTGACACTCACAGCAAAATTCCATCTGCAGCTTTCGACTTACTCAAAGATTGCGTTTTAATATTGCATGCCGGCGATATTGGCAATTTTACTATTATTAACGATTTAAAAGAAATCATTAAAGCCAATGTTGTTGCTGTAAAAGGAAATTGCGATAATTTTTCACTATCAGAATATCCTAATATTCAATCTTTCACAATTAATGGATTTAAGATTTTCATGACTCATGATTTAGACAGGGTGATTCCACCTGATGATGCTAATATTATTATTGCAGGACATACTCACAGACCTTTGTATATTAAAAATGATCTCGGAAATATCATAGTAAATCCCGGTGCTTGCGGTGGTTCACCAAGAGGTGAAATAAAAAATAATTCAATTGCAATAATTAACCTCGAAAAAGGGAACCTTTTCGCTGAAATTTTGTACTTACCATAATAATAAATTATTAAGGTTAAAATGATGTCAGAAAAATTTAATGAATCCTGTGTAATTAAAGAAATGCCTGCAGAATTGCGTCCCCGCGAAAAAATGCAGCGATTTGGATTGCATATATTAAGTGATGCAGAATTAATGGCAATTATCCTTCGTACTGGTAATGGAAAACAAAATGCAATTGCCCTTTCTCAAACGATTATTCAAAAATTTACAAATCTTAAAAATATCTCAAACGCGACAATTGAACAATTAAGTGAAATTAATGGTATAGGATTAGCAAAAGCAACCCAAATAAAAGCGTCATTTGAAATAGGCCGCAGGATGTCTGTAAATAATGCATTAGAAAAACCACAAATCTTAAATGGTGAAGATGCAGCAAATTTATTAATGGAAACATTCAGATATAAAGGAGAAGAAAACCTTGGTGTTATTCTATTAAATGCAAAAAACAAATTTATCAAATATGAAGTGATTCATAAAGGCGCATTAGATTCAACTATGGCAAAAGCACCAGAAATTTTTCGCTCAGCAATTACAGGACTTGCAAAATCAGTGATTCTATTCCATAATCATCCCAGTGGTGACCCTACCCCCAGTGAAGCTGATATTGAAACAACTTTTCAATTAATTCATGCAGGTTCTATAATCGGAATAAATGTACTTGACCATATAATCATTGGTGATGGTACGTTTGTTAGTTTAAAAAACAAAGGTTATATATGAAACAAGGTGAAATAAAAAAAATAGGCCGAAAAAGAAAGCGTACAATATTTCTATGGCTGTTTTTTTTATCTTTATTGATTTGTTATCCTCTTGTTTTAGGATTCATTATTTATCAAACAGGATTACGTGATGAATGTAGTCAATCAGATGTAATCATAGTTTTAGGAGCTGCACATTATAATGGTAAGCCTTCAGATGTATTTAAAGGACGATTAGAGCATGCTGTTGCATTATATAAAGCTGGATTTGCACCATATATTTTATTTACCGGTGGAAAGAAACGCGGAGATATAGATACTGAAGCAGAAACAGCTAAAAAATATGCCATTGAAAATGGCATACCAGACCAAAATATACTTACTGAAAATACAGGTTTAACAACTGTACAAAGTATGCAAAATGCACTTGATATAATGCATACTAATCAGATGTCAACAGCCATTGTGGTTTCTGACCCATTTCACATGTATAGATTAAAACGAATTTCAAAAGATATTGGCATGAATACATTACTTAGTCCAACTGCATTCAGCAGGATTGTAAGCTTCGAGTTGAATCTAAAGTATATCATAAGAGAAATCATTGTATATTCGATTTATAGATTAACCGGGATATAATATGAACATCATTGTAATATCTTTTGATAGTTTAAGATATGATTCTTTAGGATTCGGTGGTAATCAACAGGTATTTACACCTAACATTGATCGATTAGCTTTTGAAAGTTGGAGCTATAGCAATAATTATACTTCAGCGAATGAATCTGCAATCACGAGATATGATATTTTTAATAATACAATTGGAAGTATGCATATAGACAAACCATCAAAACCATTATTTAATGTTATTGAAAATTACCATAAGCATCTAATATTTGATAATCCTAAATTAACAAATTATTCACATGATTTTATTGATAAATTTGATAGTTGGATGTCGGTAAGAGGATGTTATTATGATAAATTTTGGTGTTATGATGATATTGAATTGCCTGAAAATTGGGAATATTCTAATACTTTTAATAATATTACCAATCCCGACAATAACAATCTTTTTAAATTAGATAATAATTTAAAATCTTATTCACATTCTAATCGATTACGCGAAAAAGAAGAAGATTGGGCAACAGCACGTTTATTTTTATTATCAGGTCAATTCTTGAAAGATAACGCCAATAGAGATAACATGTTTTTATGGATTGAATGTGCCGGGATGAGCGATTTATGGGAAGCACCAGCAGAAATACATAAATTATACCAGCAAATTGGTTCCAATGGTAAAATAGATCCAAGAATTTTCTTAATTCAAAATAATTTGATTAAGAACCAATCATCAAATATAATAGATGCTTTAGTTGCAGCATACTATGCACGAATTACATTTATTGATAGATGGATCGGTATTCTATTAAAAACAATCACATCTATTGGAATTGATGAAAATACAGCTATTGTCGTTACATCAATGTCGGGACATAAATTCCCATTTGATAATTTAGATTCATTTAATCTTTTAGAAAACACCTGTCATGTACCACTCATTGTAAAAATACCACATGCATCACATCAAAAAGACATTACCCCAACATCATCTACCGGAATATATCATATCATCGCTTCAATAAACAATGATCAATCCTATTCAACTTCAATTGCTTATCAAAATCAGAAAGGTATAATTATCTGTGCAGCATCATCTGACAATCCTGATGATTTTGCAGTGACTGATGGAATTGATTTTACTCATTTTAATGATATTGATTTAAGCTTAAATAATAAAATATCTGAATATGCTTTAAAGTTAATAAATAACAGGAAATAACTCTTGAAAAAAAGCTCGTGAAATGTTAAAGTATGTTGACATTAATCGGCAAAAAATCATGAACAAAATCACCATAAAAGAAATTCACCATAAGTTAGTTCGCGGCGAATGTGCAAACTTTAAACCGGGGAAAGTATTGCATTGCCTGGGTACTAAACAATGCAATATCCTTGAAGATGGCGAATGTAAATATTTTGATACCTATGTTCTCCCACTATTAGATTATCCAGAATTTGAAGCAAAATATAAAAATGAAGTAAAACTGCAAAAACCAAAAATAGAAAAACCTTTGAAGAAAAGCAGCCAACTTAACCTGACGGGTGACCAATCGGTAATTAAGCCGAAAAAATCACCTGTTAAAGTGCCAAAATTAATTGATTTGTCTAAAATACCACCAGCAACTGCGCCACGTCCCAAGGTTTCTAATGATGAATCTCAAGACGCGCCACAGTTGATATTAGAGTTGTTTGAACCACCAGCTAAAAGACATTAACCTGGCGGCCAACCTAATTCTCGTCCACCTAATAGATGGAAATGCAGGTGATTAATAGTTTGTCCAGCATCTGGACCGGTATTTATCACTAATCTGTATCCAGACTCTGAAATACCTTCCTGCTTTGCTAACTTTTTAGCAATTTCAAAGATTCTTCCCAATGTATCCGAATCAATCTCATTAAGCATATTCATCGAAGGAATATGCTTTTTGGGCATAATCAAAAGATGTATTGGGGCAGAAGGGTTGATATCTCGGAATGCAACAAACATATCATCATTATAGACAAGTTCTGTTTGTGTTTCCAGGTCAGCTATTTTACAAAAAATACAATCGCCCATAACAGCTACCTCCTATTACTTGATGTAAATATTCTACCCATAAAACAGATTAAATATCTCTAATCTTAGGAAAAGCAAATGAAATATTTTGCTCAGTTATAATATTCAGAGTTTCAAAATCCACACCTTTAATTTCTGCAATTTTCTCTGCTGTATATTTCAGGTAAGCCGGTTCGTTTTCCTTACCCCGAAATGGAACAGGCGAAATGTATGGACAATCAGTTTCTAATAATATCTTGTCAATTGAAATTGCCCGAACAATATCGCGAATATTTTCTGATTTTTTAAATGTTACCCAGCCAGCAATACCAATATAAAAATTAGATGAAATTTCTATTGCTTGTTCAGGTGTAGTAGTACAACAATGCCAGTGTCCTCCTGTTTCCCATCCAGATAGATTATTCATTATTTCAAAAGCGTCATCGGTAGCTTCTCTTTCGTGAATTACTAATGGTAATTCTGCATCTTGTGCTAATTTAATTAAATCTGCAAACACTTTTTTTTGAATATAACGTGGCGAGTTGTCATAATGGAAATCAAGTCCAGTTTCACCTACTGCTACTACAAAATTATCTTTTACCATTTGCACCAGTTTATGCATTTGTGAGTCGGTAAAATCCTTGCTATCATGCGGGTGAACACCTACTGCAGCACGCAAAATATCAGGATATTCATGTGCGAGTTTAATCGCAGTTTCACTCGAATCAATATCATATCCTACCACGATAGCTTTATTAACACCTGCAACTTGCATACGGTTGATATAATCGCTAACATGCGGAAGCATACGCGGGTCATTTAAATGTGTATGAGCATCAATCATTATTTTAATAAACCTTAAATTGTTACTTCAACAACCATATTTTTCAAATGTAGACATTGATATTTCCTCAATTGTTCTTTTTTATACTGTAATAAGGTTTTAAATATTTTCTAATTGCAGTGAAAGTGTCGTTATAATATTGCAATTTATGTTGATATTGCTCATATTTATAATCAACTGGTTCAAAAACAGAACTATATTTAACGAATTGGTTGACAGCTTCATCTGGATTATTAAAATGACCTGTTGCAATACCAGCTAACATTGCTGCCCCTAAAACACCAGCTTCAGTTATTACAGGCTTTACAAATGGTATTCCAAATATGTCAGCTTTAATCTGCAGCCATTCATTTGATTTTGCTCCTCCACCAGTTGCAACACATTCAGTAATTTTATGACCCATCTTAGCTAAGGAAGCTAATAATTCAGCAAAATAAAATGTTTCACACTCCATGATAGCTTTAAGAATTTCACCACGAGTTGATTGTGGTGTTAATCCAATAATAGTACCGCTTGCATCACTAATATAATTTGGCGGACCACTCATTTCAAAATATGGAAATACCAATAATTTTCCAATTTCATCCGGCATTTCCTTGGCAAGAAAATCATAAATATCAACATCAGTAGATATGACCTTTTTATCTGACGATGCAAAAGTATCTCGAAACCATCGCAATAACATACCACCTTGATTATATAAGAATGAAACATATAATCCTGGTAAAACATGGTGTTCAACATTTAAACCACTTTCAAGCATTATCTTATTATCAGGAATTTTATTATAAGTTGGCGTTATACATTCATAAGTTCCAATACAACATACAGCATTTCCAGGTTTTGTAATACCGGCTCCAAGTGAATTGCAACACTGGTCATGACCACCCACAACAACTTTAATACCATGAGGTAAATTAAGATAATCAGCCATTGCATTACTTATAATACCAGCAAGTGCACCGCCAGCAAGTGGAACTGGCAATTTATCACGCGAGATACCGCTAATATTCAATAATTTTTCAGACCAATCTTCAATATGTATGTCAAATAATAAAGTTCTGTTTGCATGTGAAAAAGAAGTCACTGGATCACATCCCAACATAAACATCACTAAATCACCCCAAAGTAAGAACTTATATGTTTTATCATAAAGTTCTGGCTGATTGTCACGAATCCATAATATTTTTGGAAGCGTGTAATTTGTACCAATAATATTAGGATTTATGCCATACCATTCTTTTTGACTTATTTTAGTTAATAATTCAGGTATATATTCTTCCCCGCGCGGGTCTGACATCAGAATGCTATTTGCTAATATGTTTCTGTTGGCTGATACTGGCACCATCGCCTCACCCATGGTACTTACACATAACGATTCTATTGGGTCTGCAAGGCTCTTAGAGGCGACATGTTTAATAACTGACCATATTGCAGCCATTACTTCTTCTGAATCTAATTCAACCAAATCTTGTTGAGGGTGAACAGTTCTATACTCGCGATAAGATGACGCTATACAGTTTCCTGTTAGGCTGAATGCTGCCGCTTTACACCCTGTTGTACCGACATCTATTCCTAATAAACTCATACTATTGTCACAGTGTAATTCAAGTAACGAGTAAATGCTTCATATAATGCATCCATATACAGTCCGAAAGTTAATGTTAAATGATGACAATGTCCTAAATAACCAAGTGTTTGCAAGGTATCCTGCATATCTTCAATTTTCAACACACCTGCGCAACCAAAGAAATTTTCTGGAATAGGGTCATCAGTAATTTCGCCTTCGCTTAAGTAAAAGTTAAGCTGTCCTTTATCTGTCAGCATTCCAGCAACAGTAACAAGCGATGGTTTCATACGTCCAGTATTACATCCGTATGAACACCCGGTACCGACTGAATTCGCCAGAATTGCATGGTCTGTCACTTGTCCCGGTCCAATCATCATTTGTTGTGGGACCGGACCGCAATGAAATACAATACATTTATTTTCATTATCACCATAATTATTATTCCAATCCAGGCATGTTGATGGTGACAAAGATGCCTGGCTGAGCGCATACATAGCTACCGCACTGGCAATATCAGTTTCACATGCTGCTATAACTCCGCGATCATTTAATTCACTTAATAATACACATGGTGAAACTTTCAATTGCTCCTGCAGTTCAATCCAGCAGCGAATTGCTATCGCATCTAATTGTAATTCATCAATAATGTTATCAATTGCAACGCCTAATTTAGCCAGATTAATTACTGCTTCATCTGGAATGCCATTCCAACATGTATATCCGCGTAATCTATTTATTTTTGCAATCACATCAGTTGCTGCTGAATCGAGTTTATTAACTCGTCCTATAACATCTGCCATATCTACAGTTTCAACAGTAATACCGTGCTGCTGCAATGCCAACTCATCAACCCGAACTGTTTTAAAAGGTGTTGTTCTGGCACCTATACAACCAACAGTCATTCGTTTCATACTGTTAACTACCCGACAAATCGCCGCGAACTTTTGAAGGTTTTCTTTAAATTGATTACTTTTGGGATTGACTACATGCGGTTTCATTGCGGTAAATGGTACGCCGTATTGTGTAAAAACATCCATAATTGAGAACTTCCCACAGAACGCATCACGCCGTAACTCTGGTGCCATTTTATCTAACTCATCTGGATATGCCTGAATTAAAATCGGTACCCCGCAGTCACGTAAAGCTGATATTGCGCCAGTTTCATCTCCAAAGTTAGGTAAACAAATTATAACACCGTCATATTTACCACGATTATCTTGCAATAACTTGGCATATATTTCTCCCTCGCGTGGTGTTTCTACTGCGCCATATCTTGTTAAAGACTCCTCTAACATCAGGCATCCATAACCTGAAGATTCTAATACTTCAGCAATATCAATGCGTGCCTGCGCAATAAGGGAAGCAGGGAAGAAACCCCTATTTCCAAAAAATACCGCAAAAGTTGTTTTCTTTTTCATTTTTATCACCTTTATACATACCATAATTCAAGATAAGCAGAGACGATTTTCTTCATCTCTTTAAAAATAATATTCTGTCGATAAGAAGTTGTGAAATAATCTAAACTTGCTTTACTGACGGTATCAGCATTTTTCCCAAGAATATCAATTGATAAAAGCTTCTCAGCATAATCAGCACCGGCTACTTTAGCTGCATTTTTCGTCATATCTTCCAGCAAAACCGCACTGCTGTCTCGTTCTAAAGTAGTCCAGATATTTACTTTACATATTCCATCTGAAAACAAATTGCGAATCTGGTCATTTGATACGGAAGAACAACCATGTAAAACAATGCAATAACCTACTTTGTCTTTAATTTTTCGTGCTATTCCACCATGATAGATTAAGTTTGCATTGCCGGAACGATGTTCAGTGCCAAGATTAGCCACCATAAAATCAACTGCTGTTTCCGCTAAATATCTTTCAGCATTTTCAGGAGTAGTTAACGAACTTATTTCATTACCACCAGCATCAATTATCTCATCACATGCGCCTTCAATTACTATTTCATGCTTATGTTTCTTAACAAAATTTGCTGTAATTGCTATGTTTTCATTAAATGGCAGCGCAGATGCGTCAAACATTATTGAAGAAAATTGACTCATATCCCATGATAGCAGTTCTAAATCATAATCAAATTGAATATGATCAAGATGTACCATAACAGATAACTTACTATATGGTGAATCAGCAGCAGTGAGAACAGATAATTCTGCTAAAAATAATTTTAAGCCAATTTTCCAATTTCTCGTATGAGTATAATTAACTGTTTGGGAACGATGGCTGTATAAATTGGTGATAGCAATGGTAATTGGCAGATTTGGACGATTAATTTTGTTTCCATATTCAAGAGAAGCAGATAAAATAGCTTCAGTAGTTGTCAAATTTTCACTACAAAATGTTGGTATAACCCAACCTTTTTCAGCAGCTTCGTTATAAATAGCAATCACTTCATCACGATTAGTAACTAAAGGCATAATAAATTATCTTTCAACAAAAATATGCATTTATTTTGCCCATAATATATTGATAAGTCAATAGAAAAGCAGCAGATTAACATTATTCTTTACTTAAAAAAACTGCAGATAGTAAATCCTGTAATAATGGAGAATGTGGATAAGCATGACCAAGATGCTGATTAAATCCTTCTGCATATTTCTTACTGACAAGCTGTCCTGTTTTTTCATTCCATTCACGCATTTCATCGATATACTGGTCAATTCCGTGTTGGCGACGCAGCCAATCTCGTTGTGACGCATGACATGCCAGCATTGATTTCTTTTGTTCCATCTGATCAGTAATATCAATTATAAATTGTGGGCATATTGGATTCCCTAAATAATCAGTACCACCAAGTGGTGAACCGAAATAATATAAATGTGCCATTTTTTGCATTGCAGGAAAATAAGCAGCTTTACCAACTGTATAATTTGGAATCGGCGCGGTAAAAACAGCCGTTCTTGCAAGCGCGCTTGCGGCATCATGGTCTGGCATATAATCTACCGGGTAATGAGTTATTACTACGTCAGGATTTACTTCACGCAATAATGCAATTGAGTTTGATCGCATTTGTTGATTATCATATACCTGCAAATCTTGCCCACCGAGACAATGATATGCTCCACCTATTAACTCTGCGGCAGATTTTGCCTCTGCAACCCGTCTGGCGGCTATTACTTGTGCCGGTTCTTCTGCGCTGCCGCAATCGCCGGATGTCAAAGTGGCGATATGCACATCCCAACCTTTTTCTGCTAACTGTATTAATGTACCGCCGCAAAATATTTCTGCGTCATCAGGATGAGCACACAATGCGAGAACAGTCTGCTTTATTGACATCATCAACTCCTAATTACATTCGGCGATTAATGGACCTGCCAATTCTTTCATGAAGAATAACCGACCGGGTAAAGTCGGCATAAATGTGCTTGGAATCCATGGTGTAGTACCATATCGCAATGTCATCCACAAACTCATCCCTTGCCATTGCATTCCGCGTCCCAATGTTCCATCGGCACCGCCCATAATACGGTCAGCCTGCAAGAATAAACCAGGGCCAATGGTGTTGGCACGAACAGGAACAAGCGTTGTTCGGCTTTTAAAGCTTGTTATAGCATTCTGTTCGATTGTTAATGGATGAAGCATTGCGCCAAAACGATGTGTTTGCTGTTTCCATTCTTCAACAGAAGATAACTCCGCCGCAAAATGTGGTTCCCAGAAAGCAATATGGCACATCCGTCCTATACCGAATACTAAATGCAGTTCAGCACCTTCCGCCTTTAAAGCAGCAATTCTATCAGCATAAGTTGGCAAAAATTCACGGGTAGCAAAGAAACGTTGTGAAGTTGGTACAGTTAAATCACCTAATGGGCCATAGAATGCTTGTTCCATCGCAAATTGAAAAGCTGCCGGGTTATCTGCCGGTAAAGTATTGCCATCACCATCGCTCCACTCATCCATATTAAATCCATAAACATGTTCGCAGGAAACACCCCATTCTTTCAGAAAATATACTGCCCAGCGATACATCCCCATTGGCCCAACCGGAAGGATCAAAGCAAGTTTTCTGCCTTCATTTTTAGCGCGGCAAATCTGCAATGCTATCTCATGTCCCAAACGGGTATCAAATTCTTCAACTGTATCACATGATAAAGGATTAAAATCGGTATTCCACCATGACTGCCGTTCAGTAACTTTATCCGCGGGAAATGAACAGCAAGCATCAATCCTATCAAAATCCCAACCAGCAGGATAAAAACCTTCCAGCATTGAACCGGAAAGAGTAGACATGAAATTAATATTTTTTGACATATATAATTACCTCTTTGTTTGGAATAATAATACATTAATCAGAATCTATAATCAATGATATGTAAAATATTTTGTCAATATGGAAAAATTAAATGAATAAAATTGAAAAGGTCTAACAACTTTTAAATCGAATTAGATTTTATGTTGAAAATTATTAATTCTATTATCTTATTTTTAATGTTTCTCTCATTGTCATTTCATGCTTTTGGTGTTACGAATGGAAATGATGCGGCATTGCCAGATGTGAGAGACGCCATGTATGGTACTTCCCCACGTCAACGACTTGATGTGTGGAAAGTAAAGACTCCTGCACCGGCCCCTGTATGCATATTTTTTCATGGTGGCGGCTTTTGTGGTGGTGATAAATCGCAGGTAGGTGCAAATTTACGCGAGGCTTGTTTAAATAACGGTATAGCGGTAGTCAGCGTAGAATATCGATTAGCCTCTGGCAAAGATGGCGTGCCATTGCCTGCAGCGTTACTGGATGGCGCACTTGCTGTGCAGTATGTTCGCAGCCGCGCAACTGATTGGGGTCTTAACATCGATAAGTTTGCACTTTATGGTGAGTCCGCAGGTGCGGATATCGCGTTGTGGGTTGGTATGCACAGCGATTTTGCCGACTCCAAGTCTACAAATCCTATTTTGCGATTTTCTACCCGCGTTTCCTGCATTATTGGTAACGGTGCGCAGGCTACCCTCGATCCGCGTGTTTTTCATACCACCAGCGGTCTATCTGCTGATGAATACCGCAAGTTTATCACGCCATTTATTCCTGTTTTCGGTGCTTCATCCATTGAGGACATGGAGACACCACGTGTGCGAAAAGTTATTGAAGATGCCTCGGTTGTTAATCTCGTTACACCTGATGTGCCGCCAGTCTATTTAAGTTATGGTCCCAATACGCCGCTCCCACTGCCCCAGAATGCCCCGGCAGGGAATTTGCTCCATCATCCATTCACAGGTTTACTTCTAAAAGAAAAGATGGACGCATGTGGAACTCATTGCGAAATTTACATCAGAAATGACCCCAAACATGCGGAGCAGCCAACTGGTCAACTTACCTTCTTGCAACGATATTTTGCTGGAAAATAGGCAATAATATCGGGATCAATCGAAGATGGGTCTTTCTTTTTAGTTCAATTCACAAATTTTACTTATGATACGGTTCCCGATTAATAATCTTAAAAGCCCGGTAAACCTGTTCGGCTAATATTAATCGCATTAACTGGTGAGGGTAAGTAAATTTACCGAATGACAGGTGCAGGTTTGATTGATTTATTACTTCATCAGACAAACCATTTGAACCGCCAATTATAAAAGCGATTTCTGAAATACCGGAGATGGCTTGAAGTGAAATATGTTCTGCCAACTGTTGTGATGTTAGTTGTTTTCCGTCTATAACCAGTGATATTTTATAGGCATCCTGACGAATTTTTGAGAGTATTTTTTCGCCTTCTGCGTTTTTAACATTGATAATTTCCAGAGGTGACAGGTTTTCAGGTGCCTGTTCTTCTGTCACCTCCAATATTTCGAATTTGCAGAATTTAAATAATCTTTTCTGATATTCCGCAATGCCGTTTTTTATCCAATCCTCGCGTATTTTCCCAACTGCTATAATTGTTATTTTCATAATTAATCGAATATTTCGCCGTTGCGATATTTTGCCCATGCGGTTTCATACCATGCATCGGCGGGAGGAATCTGACGCCGTTCAACCCACTTGTGTTCAACGGTATTATCAGCATTCAACTTTGATTCGCAAATAACTTCGGTCATTTTATCTGCGTCAAAGATAAACTTGTCATCTTTTCCTTCAAATACGGGTTCACCAGCAGTATTTGCAATTAAATATGAACCGCGGCTTACCCCGCCTTTACCGATATATTCTTTAAATGCGCTAACATATACTAAAGCCGTTGTAACAGCACATTTATTTTTAAAGGCATAAGGTAAACCTGTCGGATTATCAATACCAGTCTTTTCCCACTCTTGTAACTTTTCATTGATGAACTTCAGTAATTCATCTGAATTCTCTGCAGAACGGACATAAGCCCCCAGCCTACTCATTTCATGCTGTAATTCAGTTCGGTATTTAATGATATTACAGGTTTTCGCATTCAATAATTTATGAATTTCATCAATTTTTGCCGAAATCTGTTCTTCAGCCTTTGCAGTAAAATCATCTTCATTCTGCGGTGTGGCATGATATCTTGCGTTAATATACTGTGCTGCCCTCAGTGAACCACACTGACCACTATTTAAAGCTGAACCGCCCGGTCGATAGACGCCATGGCTTCCGTTTACCTCGCCAACCGGGAATAGATGGCGCAGATTTGATTCCCACCAGATATTTCCTTTAAGTCCACCATTGTTATGTTGCGCGCTAACCGCGATTTCCAGTGGTTCTTTGAATAAATCAATGCCATTTTCCTGATATAATTCAATCGCCGGCATATTCATGTGTGCAAGTCTTTCAATCGGTAAATCCTGCATTGCGTTTGATTTTTTCAGATATTCATATACTTCAGGAACCATCATGCTTTCATCAATTCGCGGCATCATTAATGGATTATGCAGGAAGTCCATGTAAACACTCCGATTCTTAACGGCAATTTCATAATAAACCAGCAAATCTACAATAGATGAACCGAAGCTCTTAATTTTTCGCGGATCAAAAGGCCATTGATAACCTTTCAGGAAAATACATTCCAGCAGTTTCTCAGTTGATTTAATGTAATCCGATAAAAATTCGCGTTCATCAGACCCATCCTGATTAGTTGAAATGTATCTTGGTAAAACCTGCTGATAAGTACCGCTGAGATTCCAGCGGAATCCTTTTGACGCAATTCCATACTGCCATTCTGTACAGTTTTGTGCGACTGCACCAGCTTCAAGAGCGACACCGGTAGCACCAGTATGTACCTGCGGGTAAACAGAGTCTGCATATAAGATGGCCGGACCACCAGTACCGTAAACGACGTTTTCAGTATTAATTATCAGCAAGCCAAAGTTTTCTTCTTCAAGTTTATCCAACTCGAGACTCACCATGCCAATAACACGTTTTTCTGCACCATCACCATCAGTAATAAGTGAAATAACCTGAGTACGATCCTGAATAGCAATATTTCTTCTTTTCACTTCAGCAGCCAATGCCTGAAACATCAGCATTGACGTTTTTGGTCCAGCGCTGGTGGCGCGTTGTCGAGGGTCGTGGTCAGTTTTATAACCAACAAATCCACCATACATATCATGAGGAAAAGCTACACCTAAATTCACCAGATTACAAAATGAATTGGCTGAAAGTTGTGCTTCAATCAGCGCGATATCGCCATGCATTGCCCCACCATCAAATAATGAATGCGCCATCTCATGCGGACAATCTGCGCCATCGCCATATAATGAAAGTTTATAATAAGTCTGCTTGTCGCTGCCGGTATTATTGGAAGTTCCCCCACCCATTCCGTCAGTAACAATCAGAACATCTTCATTACCTAAACGGTTTAAATGAACGGCAGCATTTAATGATGCAGCACCGCTGCCAACGACAGCGGTCTGAACAGTGATAACTGGCAATGTCATGCCATTAATAGAAATTGTACTTTTTTTCATCTTTATAACCTTGGTATCCCCATACCACCACCGATTTCAATAATCTGCCCGGTTGAATATCCAAATGCCCCCGAAGCCAGACCGACAATTGCTTTTCCAATATCTTCAGGTGTTCCCCATCGGTTTTGCGGAACAAGACCTTCAGCGATTAACTTGTCATATTTA
Organism: uncultured bacterium; assembly: GCA_964638715.1. Classification (GTDB taxonomy): domain Bacteria; phylum Armatimonadota; class Hebobacteria; order CAIYQO01; family CAIYQO01; genus JBAXQQ01. Next base: position 103,982 of record CAZWZF010000004.1, read on the forward strand.
TCTTTAACACCCGCAGTCATGTCGGTGGCTATAATGCCGGGACGAACTTCAAATACGCAAATACCTTCATCTGCCAGGCGATGGGCAAATACCCGTGCAGCCATACTTAATGCAGCCTTTGACATGCAATATTCAGCGCGTGCAATAGATGATACTTCTGCTGAAATTGATGTTGAGAATATGATATTCTTGAGATAATCTGTTTTATGATCCATCATATATTTTGCAATTCTTTGAGTTAAGAAAAAAGTACCGCGGGTATTTACATTCATAAGCCTGTCATAACTTTCCATGGTAGTATCAAGAATATCATAACGAACTCGCGGGGCAATACCGGCATTATTCACCAGCAAATCAAGACCACCCATTTTATCAGCAGCAGCAATTATAACATCATAAGTAGCCGGTTCAGATATGTCGCCGGGTGCGGCAATACAATCAACACCCATATTTTTCAAATAATTTTCTACTTCAAAAAGACCTTTCTCAATGTTTGAAGTGTCGTAAAACAAGTCGTTAATAATCAGGTTATAACCAGCAGATGCCAACTCTATTGCTATTCCTCTGCCTATACCTTGCCCCGCTCCGGTGACTAATGCAATTTTCTTATTCATAATCAAAATTTATCCCAAAAAGTATTTTTCTCATATAATGAGACCGGTAAATTTTACACTTTTTATATAAAACAGGCAAGAACTGTATCTTGTTTCAAGAAAGTCAATTAAACAGCAAGTATCCTTAAAATAGTGAATTAAACACCTATTTATTTAAATATCTACTTTTTGGCAGGATTTTCATATCTATTTAATGAAATAATATATAACAATTTCACAGGAGACATTAACAATGAAAGTTGTAACATTTGGCGAAGTGATGGGAAGAATAGCCCCTCCGAGTTTTAATAGATTCACACAATCCCTTCCTGGCAGCATGGATTTTACATTTGGCGGCGGCGAAGCAAATGTTGCCGTATCATTATCAATATTAGGTCGGGAAGCTGCTTTTGTAACGGCTTTACCAGATAATCCAATAGCAGATGCTTGCATAAATACAATACGCGGGTTAGGAGTCGACACAAAAAAAATTATCAGAACTAAGAATGGCCGCCTTGGATTATATTTTTTGGAAACCGGTGCAAACCAGCGTGCCAGTAACGTAGTTTACGACCGCGATCATTCATCAATTATGATTACCCCGTCTGATAAATATAACTGGTCAGAAATATTTTCAGGTGCTGACTGGTTTCATTTAACAGGTATTACACCAGCCTTAAGTGAGAATGCAGCAATAGCAGCAATAGATGCAGCAAAAGCGGCAAAAGATTGTGGTTTAACAGTTTCATGCGATTTGAACTTTAGAAAAAAATTATGGAATTGGAAACCAGGCACAAAACCACGCGATTTAGCAGAAGAAACCATGCGTAAATTATTGCCATACATTGATGTAGTAATCGCAAACGAAGAAGATGCAGAACAGGTTTTAAGTATTCATGCTGCCGATACAAATGTTGATGCCGGCGCAGTGAACGCTGCTGGGTATATTGAAGTTGCGAAACAGATTGTTTCACAATTTTCCAATGTTAAATATGTTGCAATTACTTTGCGTGAAAGTTATTCTGCTACTCATAACAACTGGGGTGGTATGTTATATTGTGCCAAAGATAGTTCTTCATCATTTGCACCTTTAAATGCGCAAGATGTTTATGAATCTTATGAAATTAAATCAATTGTAGACCGTGTAGGCGGCGGCGATTCTTTTGCTGCCGGATTGATTTACGCATTGACATCAATTGATTACGCTGCACCGGAAAAAGCTATTTCTTTCGCTGTTGCTGCCTCATGTTTGAAGCATTCCATAATCGGCGATTTTAATTACGCGACATTATCCGAAGTAACCGCACTAATGAAAGGTGCGGCAAGTGGTCGAGTTAACAGATAAGGAGAAATTAGATGCCATCAAGAATTGATACCGTAAGACAGATATGCGACGGTGGACTGATAGCAGTAGTTCGCGCAGAAAACGAGGAAACTGCATTGAAAATTGCAGAAGCATGCCGTTTAGGTGGGGTTACCGCATTAGAAATCACATTTACAGTGCCCGGTGCTGAAAAAGTAATCAACCGGTTAGTGAAGGAATATCCTAAAGGCGATATCCTCATTGGTGCTGGCACAGTATTAGACGAAGCAACTGCAAGAATTGCCATTCTAAATGGTGCTCATTTCGTCGTCAGCCCATGTTGTGCATTGGACGTATTAAAAACCTGTAACCGCTATGATGTTGCCTGCACACCTGGCACAATGACAGTAACAGAGGTTGTAACAGCAATTGAACATGGTGCATTAATGGTAAAAGCATTCCCGGGTGATATATTAGGACCGAACTTTATTAAGGCAGTTCGCGGACCTATACCACACGCAAAAATGGTACCGACCGGTGGTGTTAGCCTGGATAATATTGATAAATGGATCGCTGCCGGAGCTGCAGCCATTGGTGTTGGCGGTAATCTTACTGCTGGAGCTAAAACAGGCGATTATAAATCAATTACTGAAATAGCAAAACAGTTCCTTGAAAAATTGCAGGAAGCACGAGCAAAATAAAAAAATAGAAACGGGTAGTTGATTTTAACTGCCCGTTTTATATCTATGTATCACTTCAATTATAAAACTCTACTCATCATCTGATAAATCGTAAAAATCGGCAAACGTACAATCCTATCTGCAATATCTTCAGTTATTAGGCACTGCAAAAGTAAAGAAGGAATGATAACCTCATCACCAGGTTGTAAATTAAGCAATATAGCCATCATTTCAAGGCTATACGTACATGATGTTGTCAATAAACATGCTGGCGAATCAGTTAACTGAGAAATTAACTCTTCACACTTCCGGGTGTATTTGCCAACACCGGAAATATGTCCACATTTTACTGCATCTTCAATATATTCCATTTCACGTCCTACAGTTACAGGACGATTATAAGGAATCTTTATCATTTTTTCTCCGTTAATAATTTCTTAATTATATTTTCCACTTCCATGGGAGAAAAATTACGTGATTTACCGCACATTTCACAATTTACTATAAACTTTTCATCGGTATCCAACAGGTGTTGCAATTCAACAGCACCTAAAGTTTGCAATGCAATCCTTGCTTTTTCTTTAGAGCACTCACATTTAAATATTGGTTTAATTTCACCAATTACAGACCAGGAAAATCCATCAAGCAATTTTTCCAATACTTTGGTTGGGGTCACCAATTCACTGAATAATTGTGTCGGTGTCGACGATGACATAATATTATATTCAAGCAATGTAATAGCGGCTTCGCTTGCTCCTGGCATAGCTTGTATAATAAATCCACCTGCGACATTGACCGAACAATCTGTATTAATCAACACACCTAAACCAACTGCTGAAGGTGTCTGCTCTGATTGTAAAAAATAATAAGCAAGATCATCACCAATTTCACCTGTCTGTAATGGAACCTGGCCAGTATAAGGTTCTTTCATGCCAAGCTCGCGTGTAACATACAGGTTGCCTTCACCAATTATTCCGGAAACATCTAATTTACCATTTTTTGATGGCAGATCAGCTTTGGGATTAACAATATATCCCCGCACAGAACCACTTGGGGTTCCTTGCCCAACAATACCTTTTGCAAGACCATCACCTATTATACGCAAATATACTTTCTCGCCTTCTTTGATATTAGCAGCAAGCATTGCTGTTGCACATAATACTCTACCTAATGCAGCGGTAGCAGTCGGTGAAGTTTGCTGCATTTTGCGAACTTTTTCACACAGAAATGTGCCGTTAATTGCTAATGCGCGTATATTGCCATCAGCTGTAATAGCCCTGATTAACTGGTCATTATTCTTTTTCATGAAAATAAAGTACCTAATCCATGCTATCAGTGTCAACTATACTTGAAAAGAATGGCCAAAAAGGGGCATAATTAGACAGAGATGATAGAAGAAATTAAAACTAACGAAAATATCAATAAATTAGCCGCTATTGAATGTCTGCTATTTATGGCAGACAGACCATTACCTGCTGCAGAGATTGCGGTTATTCTCGATATATCACCGCCAGCAGTTCGGCAATTAGTAGATGAGTTAGCTGGCAGGTATCTTGGCCTGCAAATAGTCGAGGTTGCCGGTGGATATGAATTAATTACAAGTAAAGAATATTTTCAATTTATTAATCAATTACATAAACAGCCAAAATTTAAGTTATCACCGGCAGCATTAGAAACTCTCGCCATAATAGCATATCGTCAGCCTATTACAAAACCGGAAGTTGAACAACTTCGTGGTGTAAACTCGGATAGTGTAGTCAGCACCTTACTTGATCATGAGTTAATTTGTGAACGTGGACATAAACACGCTCCGGGGAAACCAATGATGTATGGCACCACAGACAATTTTTTAAAACTATATAATTTAACCAGTCTTAGCTCATTACCAGATATAAACACTTTTATCGAAAACAAACCTCCCACCTTAGAGGGATTTAAAGAAGACAATGATGAATAAAATTGATGCTGTTTTCTCAAAAACAATTCAACCGATTATCGATCTTGCCTTATTCGAAGATATCGGGACAGGTGATGTTACTGCACGTTCAACAATTCCTGCTGATTCAACAAGCAAAGCTCACCTTTTAGCAAAAACATCAGGTGTAGTTGCAGGATTACCGGTATTTGAGCAAGTTTTAAAGTCTGTTGACAATGAACTTGTGTTTACATCACTGGTATGTGATGGCACTGCTATATCAAAAGGAATGAAACTTGCAGAAATTACTGGTTTAACCAGAAGTTTATTAACTGCAGAGCGTACAGCACTAAATTTTTTACAAAGAATGAGCGGAATAGCCAGTGCAACGAAAGTGTATGTTGATGCTATCGCTCATACCAATGCTTTTATTGCAGATACCCGTAAAACAGCACCGGGACAACGGATATTGGATAAATATGCTGTTCGGATGGGTGCAGGCAGTAATCATCGTTTTAATTTATCTGACGGTGTATTGATTAAAGATAATCATATCGCAGCTTTAGGTGGAGTACAAAAAGCTGTCGAATCTGCCCGAAAAGTTATACCTCACACACTTAAAATTGAGGTTGAAGTTACTTCTATAGAGATGGTTAACGAAGCATTAGAAGCTAAAGCTGACATCATAATGCTGGATAACATGAATACAGAAATGATGACTAAGGCCGTTAAAATAATTAATCATCGCGCATTAACCGAAGCTTCAGGTGGAGTCACACTTGCAACTGTACGTGAAATAGCTGAATGTGGCGTTGATTTAATATCTATTGGTGCAATTACTCATTCAGTAACCGCAATGGATATCTCATTAGAAATAGAATAAAGGGGAATAGAAATGGCATCTAAAATTACCGCACAATTGTATACCATAAGAGATTTTGTGCAAACAGAAGAAAGCTTTGCAGCATCAATGAAAAAACTCCAGGCAATTGGCTTTGAAAATGTTCAAGTATCTGGTATCGGTCCTATTAATTGGGCTATTGTCGCCTCTATTTTAAAAAGTGAAGGTTTAAAACCAGTTATTACTCACATCGGTTTAAATCAATTACAAGATGATATCGATGAAGTTATAGTAAGACACCAAACTTTGGGATGTGTTAATGTTGCAATCGGAAGCATACCAGGTGATTATCAGAATTACGAAGGTTATCTGAAGTTTGCCGAAGAAGGTACAGAAATTGGAAAAAAATTAGCCGCGGTAGGGATGACTTTCAGTTATCACAATCACTCTTTTGAATTTCAGAAATTCAATGGCAAAACAGGCCTTGCATTAATTTATGAAAACAGCGACCCGAAATATCTACAAGCTGAAATTGACACTTATTGGATCCAACATGGTGGCGGCGACCCGGCAGATTGGATAAGAAAAATGAAGAACCGCATGCCGGTAGTTCATTTCAAGGATATGCTCGTTTATTCGGATGGACCAGGTATGGCAGAAATTGGCGAAGGTAATTTAAATTGGCCACGCATTATTGATGCTTGTGTTGAATCTAATGTCGAGTATTATGCTATTGAACAGGATGTTTGCCGACGCGATCCATTTGAAAGTTTAAAAATATCTTTCGATAATCTTAAAAAAATGGGTGTTGAATAATCAATATAAAAAAGGGTAAGTTAAACTGTATTGAAAAGTAATAAATTAATATATTTAAATGAAGCCGCAACAGCATGGCCTCTTGCACCAGGTGTAATAGATGCCATGCTGTCTGCGTTATCACACCCCATTAGTACTGCAGGACGCGGGGAAGAAAGTATCAATAATAACTGCGAATTATGCAGAAAACTTATTGCTCAAACACTTAATATTCAAAACAAAAATGAAATAATATTAACCCAAAATGCGACTCATAGCCTGAATATTGCCATATCTGGCCTGGATTCAAAATATTTTAAAAAAGTAATAACAACTATTTTTGAACACAATTCTCTTTTGCGTCCATTACGTTATCGCATTGAGAATGAAGGTGGAGAATTAATTGTAATTGGTTTGAATGAATATGGTGAAATCGATATAGAAAGTTTAAAAAATGCGATAAAAAATGATGCTACTTTAGTCGCAATCACCCATGCATCAAATGTAACAGGATATATTCTGCCAGTAAATGAAATCTTTAAATTAGCAAAAGAAAATAACGTAATAACAATACTTGATGCAGCCCAAACTTGGGGAGTATTGCCTGTTATCCCTGATGAAAATTATGCAGATATTATTGCGCTTACAGGTCATAAAGGCATGCGAGGACCGACAGGTACTGGTGCGTTATATATTTCTGATAATGTGGTTATACAACCAGTATTTTCTGGGGGTACAGGTATTTGGAGTGAAGAAGAATATCAACCTGATGAAATGCCGGTTCGGCTTGAAATCGGCACGCCAAATGAACATGGATTCGCCGGGTTAATTGCTGCAATAAATTGGAACATTATTAATGGTAATGAATATAGAAATAATGCCGAACTATTATTTAATAAATTCATATCTAAACTTCAATTAATAAAAGATGTAAAATTATTCGGATTTACACCACAAAGATATAGTTTGCCAATAGTTTCTTTTCAAATTAATAATTGGCCAGTTGAAGAAATCGGTCTTATTCTTAATAACAGTTATAATATCAAATGTCGAACGGGGTTACATTGTGCTCCTTTAATTCATAAATATTGGGGAGTGTCTGAAGGAACTGTCAGGTTATCATTATCAGGTTTTAATACTGATGATGAAATTGATTCAGTAATATCTGCAATAAGGACTATTATAAAATGCAGATAATAGGAACAACTGTAATGGAAGATTGCCTGAAAGGAACACTAACTTTACTCTATCAATTTGATACCCCATGGACAAAAACTGACATCTTAAAATTAGCATCGTTAGGACAATTAGATTATTTTGTAGACTTTCCGCGTCCTTTCTTCAGATTTAAATCATCAGAAGATGTACAAATGAAAGGAGTTGAAGGAGATTTCACCTGCCGAATAATATACCCGGCAGGAGAAAGAGATCGGATTCATGCAGAGTTTGAAGGAAAATTACAAAAACTGCTTAATCCCATTAGTCATTAATAAACGCTTCTAATGCGGCAATTGCATTTTCTGTCGGGGTCTCCGGTTGTAGTGGTTTTGCTGGTGCCATCAAATATCCCCCACCCTTACCCATTTCTATCTTCATCATATTTATTGTTTTAGTAATTTCATCAGGTGTTCCAAATGGCAATAATGACTGGCTGCCAATGCCACCCCAAAAACAGATATCATTGCCATATTTCTTCTTCAACTCAAGAGGATTCATATTTGCGGCTTCAGGCTGCACACTTTCTAAAACATCTAAACCGATTTCTATTAAGTCTGGAATTATATCTGCTACCGAACCACAGCTATGACACATAGTAATTTTTCCTGTTGCATGAGTTGCCTCAAAAAGTTTTTTCCATCGTGGTTTAAGAAACTCGTGCCATCTTTCCGGCCCTATAATGACACCGCGTTGATCACCCCAATCATCTCCGAATAATATGCCATCTGCCGGTAAATCCGCATTGTATTTTATAAAATTTAAATATAGTTCACATAATTTATCTAATGTTTCATTTACAAAATCAGGCTCATCCATAAAATCAATCAGGATATTTTCAAAACCGCGCAAATTCCAGCTTCGTTCAAATAATCCCCATCCCATGCTTGAAACCATAAAACTCTCTTTGCCATATTTTTTACAATCAGCAATTCCTGCGGCTTTGGCTTCAGGCCGATAAAACTTTTCTGGATTAGGAAAATCATAACCTTTTAATGATGGTTCTTTTAGTGGTACATGTTCTAAATGCCATGGTCGGATATCAACGCGCCAAATACCACCATAATCATCCATATCATGGCTATCATCAACCTTAGTCATTGCATTGGTATCAACAGCCATCACACTTCGAAAATATGGTTTAATTTTCTGTTTCCAATCAGTATTGCCATAATGTTCATTTATGCGTTTCTCAACATCAATTTCCATCGGCAGGCTATACGGTACCGGATATACTTCCTGGTGCCTTATAGCGGCGTATACAGCATCGCGTGGTGTCATGTGGTTTTTCTCCTTAAATCAATGCGCGACTTCATCTGGACGAACTCGAGAATGCAGTCCTGGCCAGATGTTAAGTTTATTCAGAATATCTTCTCTTGAAATACCTTTACTCTTTAATCCGCCTGCATGAGCAATCAAGATATTTTTCAAGTCATTCAATATATCTGCAAATTTTTCATCATTTAATATATTTTCTTGTTCATATTTATCATCTTTAATGTTAAATAATAATTCGCTTCCTGAAATTGACTCATATAAGTATTTATAATCTCCCTTACGGACATAATAATACTGATCACTATCACCTATGATATAATCATGTGCCTGTTCGCCATTTGCGATAGACATCATATCAATACCATCGATATTATCAGGTAATGAAGTTCCTGCCGCAGCAAGTGCAGTTGGCAATATATCAGCAAGACAAACTAATTTATCACATATAGTTCCACGCATTGGTGGATATTCACCCCAATCCGGTTGAGGTTCTCTTATAATCATTGGTATATGTGCTGAGCCTTCCAAGCCAACAGATTTTGCACTCAGCCAATGATCTCCAAGCATATCACCATGGTCTGCGGTAAATATAATCATAGTATTTTTCAGTAAATCTAACTCGCGCATTCGTGCAAATAACAAACCAAGGTTATAATCAATTTGTGTAATACAAGCGTAATATGCGCGTCTAATGTTAGTAATTTGCTCCTTGCTGTATCGCCAAGCCAAACTGGAACCTGAAGTGGCACCTAACATGCCCGCAGGAACATCGTCAAACTTCTCAGACCAGTCACCATAAATCGGTTCAGGCATACTTGCATTTTGATAAATCTGCCAATAATTCATTACCGGGTCAAATGGCGAGTGTGGTTTCGCAAAACTTGTCCAAAGGAAAAATAGACGTGTGGTATCTCTTGTTTCTAAAAAGTCTATTGACCGGTCAACTGTCCAATGGGTAAGACTGTTTGATTCATCGATAGTATTAATGCAAACAGCCATTTCATTTTGACCAACGCCATGATCCATCGGGATGCCTTTTTCTGGATGTTTTGCCATATAACGATAATAATCATCAAGTATTTCCATTTGCTCAAAACCATAATGTTTGCGATTAGGCCAAAAATGCATTTTACCTTGTGCTCGCGTCTGATAACCGGCTTTAGTTAATAAACCTGGCAAACTGCATTCGCTATCAATTACCTCTATTCCACCTTTATTCCCGGTATAATTCATAGTATGCCCATACTTGCCAGTCATTATAGTCGCTCGCGCCGGCATGCATATTGGACAATCTGTATATGCATTAGTAAATAAAATACCGCTATCCATCAACCAATTCAGATGGGGAGTATAAATGTATTGATTGCCAGCTGCTTGAATAGTGTCAAATCGCTGCTGGTCTGTGGTAATTAAAAGGATATTAAACTGGTCTGACATTTTTACTCCCTGAGAAAAGGAATTAATGTTAAAATAACGAAAATATATATTAGAATGATTCTTAATTTTAAGTTTTCGCCAAAATTCAAGAAAACCCTTGCATTAATTATTTTATTAATGATGGTTATTTCTTATCTTGCAGCATTAGCAATTTATAATTTTGGAATGAAGCAAAATTATATCGGCACAGCCGATGCAATTATTGTTGCAGGATGCCACGTTGATAAAATAAACGATAATTTCATTCCCAGTTTATCATTCCGCATGCGTCTTTGGCATACAAAAGAACTTTTTGATAAAAAATGTTCTAATATAATAATAATCTCCGGCGGTATAGATACTGGAGCAACAATTTCCGAAGCAAGAGTTGGGAAAAATTATTTAATTACAACTGGAGTGCCGGAAAATGTTATAATTTGCGAGGATAAGTCTACCAGTACATATTCGAATGCAACAAACTGTGCTGAAATATCCTTGTCAAAAAATATAAAAAAAATAATTCTTGTAACAGAAAGGTATCATATATTTCGAGCTAAAAAAAACTTTGAAAGTGTTGGATTTATCGTTAATTCATCAGCAGCACCCAATCCATTCGTTGATGATAATTATGCAAACAGAACATTCCTGTCATTTTTAGAAGTAATAAAAATCACCCGGGATATATTGTGTGGTCGTTTTAAATGATTATTCAGAACAATCGTCAATTAGCGGAGTTTTGCGAGAGTATTTCTTCAGCAGAAGCACTTTTCATTGATACTGAATTTATTGGTGAAGGCAGATATTACCCATCATTAGGCGCTATTCAAGTATCTTTAAACAGCGAAATGGCAGTATTAATTGATCCATTAACAGTTACTGACTTCCAGCCGTTATCGGACTTACTTACAAACGACGAATCAGTAAAAGTATTTCATGCTGCCAGCCAGGACTTGATGATATTAAATCGGCTATTTGGCAAACCTGTACAAAATGTATTCGACACCCAGGTCGCTTATGCCATGATCTCTGACGAAGAACAGATATCTTTTGCAAACTTGGTTGATCGTACCACTGGTATAAAACTCGCTAAATCACATGGTTACAGCGATTGGCTGCGCAGACCATTGTCAAAAGGTCAAATTGAATATGCATTGGATGATGTTAAATATCTCGCGCTTGCTTATGATGTTATAACTAACGATTTGCGAAAAAAAGACCGGTTAAATTGGGCTGAAGAAGAATTCTCCGAATTATCATTACCGCAAAAGTATGCTGAATTAGACCCTATGGAAGTTTATGTAAAATTTAAAAATTCTGATAGAATGCCAATTTCTATTTTAAGCGCAATACGTGAATTAGCCGCTTATAGAGAAACTATGGCACGTCAATTAAATATTCCTGTCAGCAGAATTGCGCGTGATGAAGTAATACAAGAAATTGCACGTCGTCCCAATATGACATTGCGCGAGATGCGTGAAATTCGCGGTATATCACAACAGACAGTAAATGACCACGGCATAGAATTATTAAAAGCTGCCCAGTCAGGAGTTAATAATCCAGTGTCACGAGTAAAACGAAACTCTTATTTGCCAACATCTTTAGAGCCAACGGTAGATTTTCTGGTATTATGCTTGCGATCCATTGCATCTGAACTATCAATAGCATCTGGTCTTTGCGCAACTCGTTCAGATTTAGCTATGTTGGTCCAATATGGAACAGAAGCAGATATTCCTTTAATGCGCGGTTGGCGAAAGAAAGCTATTGGCGATACTTTACTCGCTACTCTGCAAGGTAAAGCTACCGTAAAAATCATTAATGATTCCAAAAAAGTTCACATCGACTGGCATTAATAAACGCTTAAAAGATCAAAAAAACCCGTTAACATATTGTCAACGGGCATTTAACGTAGATTTACTTAAATAAAATCTGATAAAATATAGTCTTATCTTTACCAGTATCAATGGTAAACTCGCCATCTTTTACTTCTATTACTTTATCTGTAACTTTTCCGTCCTGGTCTAATGCATTTACTTTAGCAACAGTTCTATCGGTAATTTTAATTCGTGCATTTACCGGTTCTAAGATAATAGGACAACTGTATAACTTGCTCTATGCTTTATCTGTATTTAAAATTTGAAATATATATGAAATTAATACATCTTTATTACAGGTACCTTAATTTGCTATAATCAACTTACAAAAATGGAGAATATATAATTATTATGATGACAGGCACACAGATCCGAGAATCATTCCTGCGTTTTTTTGCAGAACGTGGTCATAAAGTAATGCAAAGCAGTTTAATAGTACCAGAAGACCCAACGACGTTATTTACAACCGCTGGCATGCAGCAATTCGTACCATGGTTCCGACGGGAAATTGAGCCGCCTTATGGCAGTGTGGCAACAGTACAAAAATGTGCAAGAACTGACGATCTTGACCAGGTAGGCAGAACAGCGCGTCATCATACTTTCTTCGAAATGCTGGGGAACTTCTCATTTGGCGATTATTTCAAAAAAGAAACACTCAAATGGGGATGGGAATTTTCAACATTTTCACCTGAACAAAACGGCCTGGGTCTTGATCCTGAAAAAATATGGGTAACCTACTACCAGCCAAAAGAAGGCGAACCATACCAGGAAGATCTTGATGCAAAAGCAATATGGCTGGAAATCGGTGTCCCGGCAGAACGTATCATTCCTTTAGGAAAAAAAGAAAATTGGTGGGGACCAGTTGGTGACAGCGGTCCTTGCGGACCATGTTCTGAAATGCATTATGACAGAGGAGAACACCTGAAATGTAGTCCTGAATGTGTTTCTCCTGCATGTGGCTGTGACCGATGGACAGAGTTCTGGAACCACGTTTTTCAGCAATTCAACTATCAGGATGGAAAATATACTCCCCTGCCCGTTCCGGGAATTGATACCGGTGCTGGTTTAGAGCGAATAGCCAGCCTTGTTCAAGATGTTGAATCTAATTTTGATACTGATTTGTTAATGCCTATCATCAAAAAAACAAAAGAACTCGCAGAAATCGATAATGATGCTGAAAATGGTTTGGCATTGAGAGTTATTGCAGACCATTTACGCTGTTGTGCATTCATGATTGCCGATGGTGTATTGCCCAGTAATAATAAACGCGGTTATGTAGTTCGTCGAATTATTCGTCGTGCATATCGGTTTGGCAGAAACATTGGCTTCACTGCTCCATTTTTATATAAATTAGTTCCAGTATTGTCAGAAATGATGGGTTTTCATTACACATCACTGCAAGACAACGCTCAATTTATCGCAGATACATTGAGAGCAGAAGAACAGCGATTCGCAGAAACACTTGAACGTGGTGAAGAAATGTTAACAACACTAATCGAACAGGCAAAATCTGCTGGTGAGTCAGTATTAAAGGGTAGTGATGTATTCACATTATACGATACTTACGGTTTTCCGAAAGAATTAACCATTGAAACAGCATTGGAATCCAATCTTAAAGTTGATGAAGAAGGATTTGCGAAAGCTTTTGCTTCTGCGCGTGAAATAGCACGTTCCGGGAATAAATTTAATTACGCAGCATCCAGTTCAATCGGCACCGAAATTCCAGCAACTGAATTCATCGGTTATACTTCTACATCAGTTCATGCGAAATTATTATATTTCAACTTAAACGAAAATGGCCTTTCAGCAACTCTGGTGCTTGATACATCACCATTTTATGCCACTTCCGGTGGTCAGGAAGCGGATACTGGTGAAATCTCAATCACTGGCGAAAGCTATATGGTTACAGATGTACAAAAAGATAAATACGGTCATTTCATTCATAATATCGTTTCTGATGACGAGATACCTGTTTACCCGGTGAATACTATCGTTTCTGCCCAAGTGTCATCTTCGCGAAGGAACGGCATTCGACGCAGTCATACTGCGACCCACCTGTTGCATTGGGCATTGCAAAATATATTGGGTGAACATGCACGGCAGGCTGGTTCTTTAGTAGATGATGATGTTTTGCGATTTGACTTTAATCATCCACAGGCATTAACAAAATTGGAAATCACCGAAATTGAAGATGCTGTTAATCAGCATATTATGCAAAATTCACCAGTGGCAATTAAAGAAATGAATTTAGATGAAGCACGCAAAAATGGATATACAGCTCTATTTGGCGAGAAATATGGTGATTGGGTACGCACTGTAAACATAGGCGACCATAATACTATTTTCAGCCGTGAATTATGCGGTGGGATACATGCTGACAATACCGGAAATATCGGTCAATTTATCATTACAGCCGAAACATCAGTTGCTGCAGGTATACGCAGAATAGAGGCAGTCACCGGTGAAAAAGCAAGAGAATATAATCGAAATCAGGCAGAAATCTTAAAAGAAATCTGTACAAATTTAAAATCTTCACCGATAGAATTGTCAAAAAGAATTGAACAATTACAGAAAGAACTTCGCGATGCCGGACAGCAGATAGCAGAATTAAAAGTTAAAGCCGCTGCTGGCGGTGGTACTGCCGGCCCCGATATAATTGAGATTGATGGCGTTAAAGTTATAATAAGCGTTATTGAAGGTGTTGATTCTGCAACTCTCGCTACCATAACTGACCAGTATATGGAAAAAATCTTATCTGGAATCGTGGCATTAGCTGGCATATCAAATGATAAGCTATTCTTTGCAGTAAAAGTGAGCAAAGAACTTACCGGTAAATACAACGCTGGAAATATTGTTCGGGAGATGGCAAAGGCAACTGGCGGTGGCGGTGGCGGTCGTGCAGACTTCGCTCAGGCCGGTGGTAAAGATATTGGAAAATTAAATGATGCGATAGAAATTGCTAAAAAGATGATCTAAAATGTGGTCAGAGTTTCTTACTCAGATTATTTAACTTTTTTTAATAAATTCAAAATTAATGGAACCTTTTTGTTATTTATTACGACTATAAAGTATTATATACAGGACTTTCAGAGAGAAAGTCCTGAAATACAAAGTAACGAAAAAATCACTAAATCCTTGACGTATGATAAATGAAGAAGTATCATTATTTGTATCGTTATGAAAGTTTATTCTTGTAGGGTAGGATTTTATTTAAACTCGCAAAAGAGGAAATTGATAGTTGAAATGGTGCAAGATGATATACCCAAAATGTGGATTTGCTTTAGATGATTTCACAGTGGATTGTCCTCGTTGTTTACTAATTGAACAGACAATTAGTAAACAACCATCATTAATAATTAATTCATTCACTCACACCTTCTTTGGAAGATAGATGCCAAAAAATATGTGAGAAGTTTCTCAATACTGGTTATTAACAAAATTAATCACCTTATATTTTAAAAAAATAGTTATAAACAAGAATATAAGTAATTTAACTATTGATTTTTTTGAATAAAAGAATTAATTATATCAAAGGAGGTTAATGACGATGTCAATCTATCCACATGATTTTATAAATTTATTCAAACCTAGTGGTAATCGAAATAATTGCTTCGTGCTTATGCCATTCGCTGAAAGTTTCGAAAAAGTCTATGAGAGTATTCGTAGAACGTGTGAATCTCCAAGTGTTTTATTTTCATGTAATCGGGCAGATGATTTTTATGGTGCTGGGCACATTATGGAAGATATCTTATCTGGAATTATGTCTTCTGACTTTATTGTAGCAGACCTTACGGGAAAGAATCCGAATGTCTTTTATGAATTGGGAATTGTGCATTCTTGTAAAGTCGCTTCAAAGGTCGTGATTATCTCACAATGCCCTGATGATGTTCCATTTGATTTGCGCCATATGAGATATATTGAATATAAAAGCGATCCAGCGGGGTTATGCAATCTTAGTTGTGACATTGAACGTGCGTTTCTTTCAGATTTAAAGGATGAATATAGGTTCGTAGTAGACGATGGAGGATCAATTGATTTTCTTAAACGACTCAGTGGGGAAAATAGAAACTTCTACACATTCACCTTAAGCCGACTTCATATAAGAGATGGTGCTGCGAAATTTGAAGTTACTGTTCATCGTGAATCTATTGTAGAGGATAATATCACGTTTAGACCGGATCCTCAGTATATTGAAGTAGGTGGATATAGACTAATCAATCCTACAGATTGGAATATAAGACTTGACAGGACAGAACATTCACAAGCTTTCTTTACTGTGATACGCAACAATACATAACAAGCCACTTCAGTATGAAGGAAATGTTGATATGCTCTATTGTCAAAAATTAAGTTTGAGTAAAATATAAGAGTTTTTAGTTACAAGTGAACTCTGATAATAACAATAAGGAGGAATATTCAATGAATAAGATAATTTTGGTTACATTAGTATTTATATGGCCACTGAGTTACGTCGTTTGGTCGATTGACGCACCTGCAGGAACTCAAGTCGGTCTACTAACGATTACGAAAGTAAACCCAAAAGATGGTGCGCAACTATTGATGATTCCTGAAGGAGAATTTTTAATGGGCACCAGTGAAGAAGAACTCACTGCGTTGTTGAAGGCCCATCCGACATTAAATCGTAATTGGGTTGTTAAAGAACTACCTCAACGAAAAGTAGAACTGGATACTTTCTATATCTATAAGACAGAAGTAACAGTGGCACAATATCGTAAATTTTGTAACGCAACGAAGCGAGAAATGCCAAATTCACCTGACTGGGGTTGGCAAGAAACACATCCTATTGTGAACGTTAAATGGTCTGACGCGAAAGCTTATGCGGACTGGGCTGGTGCAATATTGCCTTCAGAAGCGCAGTGGGAAAAAGCTGCGCGAGGTATTGATGGACAGATATATCCATGGGGGAACAATGGAGATACCAGTAAGGCGCAGTGTTCTAAAGAGGAAACTGGTGATGCAAAAAAAACCGTACCGGTTGGTAGTTTTCCAGCAGGTGCCAGTCCGTATGGCGTAATGGATATGGCAGGTAATGTCTGGGAGTGGTGTTCAGATATATTTGATAAAGATTATTATAAAACTGCACCAGTAAATAATCCAACTGGACCAATAATTGGAACAACACGTGTATTGCGGGGCGGTTCGTGGGATAGTAATATATCCTACTACGACAGTACCCGCTGCGCAGTCCGCTACAACAGTAATCCAAATACCTATGGCAACAACATCGGATTCCGTTGTGCTTTTTCGACAGCAGATACTTTGGTTGATAACTATATACAATCTCAGTCTAAAAGTGATACCCCATCTGTAATTAATAGTTCTACTCCTATACAAAATAAACCAGATAACCCACTTATTAAAAGTACAGAGAATTTGATTGGTGAAGTGGTATCAGGTCTATTTAATGGTCTAAATCGAACAGATGATAAAAAAACAATACCAACTCATCTTCCCACTACAGTTAAAATTAAAATTAAAATTAATCCTAAAGATGGAGAGGAGATGATATTAATTCCTGCTGGAGAGTTTTTGATGGGTACAAGCGAGGAACAACTCGCGAAAATGTTAAAAACTTTTCCTCAAGAAAAACGTGAAGACTTTACACATGAATTACCCCAGCATAAAGTTGAACTGAGTTCTTATTATATTTACAAGACTGAGGTAACAGTTGCTCAATATCGAAAATTTTGCGAAGCAACAAAACGAGCAATGCCAGAGGAACCTTTTTGGAAGTGGCAAGACAACCACCCTATTGTTAATGTTAATTGGTATGATGCGAAAATATATGCAGACTGGGCGGGAGTATCACTACCAACCGAAGCACAGTGGGAAAAAGCTGCGCGAGGAACTGATGGACGAATTTACCCATGGGGAAATGTATGGGATGATAGAAATGTGCAATGTTCAAAAAATGTATATCAAGATGCAGAGGGGACAGCACCTGTGGGGAGTTTTCCGTCAGGTGCTAGCCCATATGGTGTAATGGATATGGCTGGGAATGTTTGGGAGTGGTGCTCAGATAGATATGATGAAAATTATTATAATATATCACCGGTGAAGAATCCAACTGGTTCAGATAGTAGCCCATATCGTGTAGAACGAGGTGGTGGGTGGGATACTGATACTTCTATCAGTTATTGTGCTAGCGTCATGCATCGTGGTAATGATAGGCCTGCTAATTACGATACTCGTAATCGCAATGGTTTTCGTTGTGTGTCTAACACACCATGAAAATAATTTACATTTATTCTTTAATACTTTTTCTCTTTACAAATTCTTGAAGTTTCACATTGACGAAGATGTTATTTAATTTATAAAAAGGTGATATATGAAAATTAATTCTGAAATTTGGAAGGCTGACTTGTTTACTGCTGTTAATAGCATATTAAAGTTGGCAACATTTAAGTGTTACAATAAAAGGCAAACTGATAAGTTCGAAAAAGAAATAATACTTGCTGTATTTTGTGTTCGTATACTAATTGAGCGTAAAAAGTTAAGTAAAAGAATATTAGATAAAGAAATTGATGTGATAAAACATCCTAAAAAATCACTCGATTCTGTCACATGGCTGAATTCTAATGAAATTTCTGAATTGTACGACCTTGATAAATCTGAACCAACAAAATTTAAAACCGAATATTTATGCAATCAAATTATTCATAGTTACATTCTCATTCCTGTACCAGAAAAAAATCAATTTACACATATTCTTGTTTGTTCAGATCGTAGGCAAGCAACAAACCTTTACAGAATTTCTGTAGAAAATATAATTTCTTTACTTAATGAAGTTATTTCTGACAATTTAATAGATGTTTAGATTATATTAAATTATAAAATTGAATTTCCAGGTTTAATAGAGGACGGCAAAACACACATTCATCGAGGATGACATTGATGAAACTTCTATCGTATTTGATTTGATATAAATGTGAATAATCAACTTATAGACTATTCAACTGCCATACCGATTTTTTAAGTTTTGCATTTTATTGCCTCTAATACAAACGAAAAATAAAGATTTTAAAAAATATTGCAGAACTCAAAAGATATCAGCAAATTAAACATCACCATTAAAATCGTTAAAAAGATGATATAAAACGGCGTTTGAGTCTGCAGATTATCTTACTTGCCTTCGTTTTCTATATCCAATTCAATTTCCAGATTATTAATAGTTTCAGCAATTGCTTCCCATTGATTGTAAATAGCAGATAAATTTTCTTTTACCTGAAGATATTCATCAGCGACTTTTTTAGCACGCATTGGGTCAGTATATAACGATGCATCTCCCTGTAAAGTTTCCAGATCAGATATTCGTGTCTCTAATTTTGCAATAGCATCCTCAACCTCAACCTGTTTTTTCTGCCAGGCTTTTATTTCACGCTGTTTGCTTTGTCCCTGGCGCATTCTTGGTTGTTTAATAACTATTTCTTTCATCTTTTCCGGCACAGTTATTTCATTGGCAGATTTTTCAACATAATCTGAATAATTACCGATATATTCTTTAATACCGGCATCTTTCATTGCCAAGACTCTATTAGCCATTCTATCGATGAAAAATCTATCATGGGAGACCATTAAGATGGTGCCTTTATATTCAGCCAAAGCCTCTTCTAATGCTTCTTTGCCTTCAATATCTAAATGGTTGGTAGGTTCATCTAATATTAATAAATTAGCTCCTGATAAAAACATCTTTGTCAGTGATACCCGACTTCGTTCTCCACCGGATAATGTGGATATCGGCCTGTCCACCTCTGTCTCATATATTAAAAAACGAGCTAATGCAGAACGCACATCAGTCTGGCTGACGCCGTAACAGTCACCCCATACTTCTTGCAATACCGTCTTGCGTTCATCAAGATTAGCGCTTTCCTGATCATAATAATACCAGTCTATATTACGACCTGGTAATGCTTCACCATTATCTGGATTTATCATACCGATGATTATCTTTAATAAAGTTGTTTTTCCGCAACCATTTGGACCAAGTAATACACATTTGTCACCTTTATACAATGTAAATGTAATATCTTTAAACAATGTTTTATCACCAAAAGATTTAGAGAGTTTTTCAACATTGATCACATCTTTAGATGTTTGTCGGTTAATTTGAAACTTTAAAAGTGTCTTTTCAACTTCACCAGGTAATATTATCTGTTCTAATTTAAACAGTTGCTTCTGCAAACTGCGCATACGGGTAAACTGCCTGAATGAAAATAAACGTTGAATACTGGCACTTAATCTTGCGCGTTCGCGTTCAATAGTGTCTGAACGTTTCAGCATCATTTCATTTTCAGCATTTTTCTTTTCAAAATATGTAGTATAGTTGCCATCAAACTGACGTATCTTTGCATCTTCAATTTCTGCAATATGATTTGCTACTTTATCTAATAAAAACCTGTCATGTGAAACAATTAAAACACCGCCACGATAATCACGAATAAAATCTTCCAGCCAGGTAACTGCTGATAAATCAAGATGGTTTGTCGGTTCGTCTAATAATAATAAATCAGGTCTGGCAAGTAGTAATTTAGATAGAGCCAGGCGCCTTTTTTGTCCACCGGAAAGGGTTTTAACTATTTGGTTGTCAAACTCTTCTGACAGTCCTAAACCTCGTAAAATACGAAGCGCATCCGCTTGTAAGGTATCACCGCCAAGATGATGGTATTTTTCTATAAAATCTGAATGTTGATGAAGCCAATTATCAAATTCGATATCATCATGAGCGTTTAACACTCCCATTTTCTCTTCTAAGTTATGAATTTTATCGGATAAAATTGCTATGTCCTGACGGGATTGCAATAAATCTTCCACGACTGTCAGTTCTTCTTCATCCTCAGCGTCCTGGGTTAAATAACCTATCGATATTTCTTTCTGAATAGCGACTACACCATCATCCGGTACTTCTTGCCCGGTGATAATGCGAAACAAAGTCGATTTCCCTGCACCATTTGGCGCAATTAATCCGACGCATTCACCTTCTCGCACCTGCAATGATACACCGGAGAAAAGAACCTCGTCACCAAAAGATTTAGAAATATTTGCTATTTGAAGTAATACAGCCATAACCGAAGAAGATTATAACCTAAAGTCAATTAAAAAGCTATTTAATATCACAAATGATTGCAAAATGATTATCTTTAATTCGAGTTAATATTATTGTAGCGTGTTTTCCACCAGTTAATTTAAGCTTTTTCTCGACTTCATCAGGCAGCATCGGAAAGCCTCGTTTCTTTATTACTACTTTACCAATATTCTTTTCTCGTAAAAATGCATTCAGATTTTTCAAGTTCCAAGGTAAAACAGTGTCAACGGAATATGACTTCATTAGGGGTGAATCGACATTAGTCTCGCCAGTTAAATATGCAATATCATCATCGATACGCGACAAGTTATATTTACCCGCAAGGTTAGTTACTAATCCTGCACGAATTATTGCAGAATCAGGTTCATAAATAAATTTCCCAATATCATTTATTGCAAAACTCTCTGGTTGAAATGATGAAATAGATTCCAGATATGGTAACACCGTCGCAACTCTTTCATACTTTTTTAATTCACCACCCCACAGAATAGCTTCCTTACATTCACCATGATATGAAATTAATTCAATTTCAAAATCACTAAATGATGAGAAATCTATAGCAGGAGAAACTTTGATACCAATTTTCTTGCAATTTTTCGCTATGTCAAATACCCAACTTAGAGGTGGTGAATATTTATCGGGATTTTTTCCGGCATTTTTTTCTGAACGCCGCGACGGATCAATAAATACACAAGAATTATCTGGGATACTAATATCATTTACGTCACCATAAACAAATTCAATTTTTTGAGATACCCCAGCTATTCTGGCATTTTCTCGCGCATAAATAATGTTTATTTTATCAATATCTACTGCTACAACTTTTTTTACATGACTCGCTAATGCAAGCAAGTCGCCACCGATTCCACAACATAAATCATATACAATGTCATTTTGATCAAAACGTAAAGCACGATAATTAGCAATCTCTTCACTGGTTGCCATTTCATATCCATCACGAGTGAAATACATTTGTTCCCCATTCGCAAACTTTTTAACTGCTTTTCGTCGTATTTCAACTATAGATAATGCCGCCTGAAATAATTCAGCCGGCATATCGAATTTTTCTTTTATTTTTAGGACATCGTCTTTACCATGATAACAATCATTAATCTTTCCTAATATTGATTTACCTTCATCTGTAACCAGATAAGCTGCCGCTTCAATATTATTCATTAACAAATGTCATCCTTCTCATTTCTGCAAATCTACAAATTACTTCACCAGGCTCTAAAACTGCCAAACGATTTAACGAAAAATCTTCTACAGTATACGAAGCTAATACTGATCCGTAAATCACTGCCTTACGTAAATTATTTTCGTTAATATCATCAATTCTTGCTATATATCCCAGCATACCACCGGCAAAAGTATCACCAGCACCAGTCGGGTCTTTAACTTCTTCTAATGGAAATGAAGGGGCAACGAAATAATTATCAGCAGTCATCATTACGGCACCATGTTCGCCTTTTTTAATTACCACCATTTCAGGACCTAACTCTAAAATTTGTCTTCCAGCTTTAACTAAACTCGGTGTATTGCATAATTGACGTGCTTCAGCATCATTTATTGTTACTGCATTTACGCGTTTAAAAACTTCAATAACTTTGTCTCGACAGCTATCCAACCAAAAGTTCATCGTATCCGCAACGATAAATTTAGGTGCAGTTAACTGGTCTAAAACTGCTAATTGTAATTCCGGGTGGATATTGGCAAGAAAAATATATTCAGTATCTTTAAATACATCAGGTATTATGGGATTAAAATTTTCTAATACATTTAAATCTGTACTACGAGTATGCGCTTGATTCATGTCATATTCGTAATATCCTGACCAGCGGAAAGTTTCACCAGGAATTCTTGCAACTCCTCTTGTATCAATATCGCGGTTATTAAAGAATTCGATATGCTCAGTGGGGAAATCTTCACCAACTACACCTATCATTCTGACATCTGTGAAAATTGATGCTGCAGTTGAGGAATAACATGCTGCACCACCTAATACACCTTTTACTATCCCAAACGGAGTTTCTATATCATCAAGTCCAATTGACCCAACAATTAAAACCGGCTTCTTATTACATTCTCTATTCATCATTTCTCCTTCGCTTTTACATTTTACCTATTTTATTGGCATTATGCCATATTTACGGAATTCAAGTGGTGTCATTTTCATATTTGTTTTAAATCTTCTTGAAAAAACCACCTGTGATTCCTCACCTATTCTATTACAAATTTGCTTAATTGATAAATCTGTCTCTTTCAGTAATTGACAAGACAATAAAATTTTCTTTCTTAAGATATATTGATATGGTGCTTGACCGATTTCTTCCTGAAATATTCTGCTTAAATGCTCGCGCGAAATACCTAATTCATCAGCAATATAACTCGCATTAATATTCATATTACTTTTTTCATTAATTAAATCAATTGCTTTACTCAAAACCTGATTTTTACCGTATTCTCGTTGGCTGTCTTTGCTGTTAATTAAAGCTGTAAACAGCGAAAATACAGAATCAGCACTTTCACCTGCTGTGATATGTGGCTCAAGACCATTAAAATGCCGCCAATTCATCATCTTCACTATTTGTTCATGTTCTTTGTTAAGGCAGTATACATGACCATATCTGTTTATCATTTCATCAATAATTTTGACGACATTGTTTCCTTTAAAAGCAATATATATGAATAACCATGGTGCCTTAGCATATTTCGGATAATAATATTCATTATTAATATCAGATATCTTGCACAAGAATCCCTTGCCAGAATCTATTTTAAACTTTTCATCTTTGTATTTATATATACCCTCACCAGATATTGTATATTTAAATATACAATGTTCTTCTGATGTACGGTATTTTCCGATATGATGATATAAACCATCAGTCTGCATTTCTGATGCAACTGCGATAATTGTAGGCAAATCTTCAAATGGCCTGATTGTAATAATTTTCGTTGAGAATATATTCACAGGTCACATTTTATCAAAAAATATCATATTATGTCACTTGCCTTACTTATTTAATCTTATTATTATTAACAAAATTTAGATTACAAATAGCATATATTTGCAAAAAGGAGCATAAAATGGCAGATAATACTCTCGGGCATATCGAGCATAGCCGCCGCGCTAATCTCGGTATATCAGAAGTTGTCGGACGTCCATTGAAAATCGTTTTCCTTGGAGCCGGCAGTGGTTTTTTACAAAGCCTTTTCCCGGATGTTATGAATATTCCAGGAGCAGATAAAGGCGAAATGGTTCTTGTTGATATTGATTCAGAACGATTATCATTAGCTGAAAAATTTTGTAACAAAGTTGTAGATAAGATGGGTTCTAAATGGAAAGTTTCTGCAACAACTGACCGTAAAAAAGCATTTAAGAACGCTAATTACGTTATAAATTGTATTGAGGTAAGCGGTGTTCAATGTGTTGAATTGGATAATGACATTCCATTAAAATATGGTGTTGACCAATGTATTGGAGATACTACCGGACCTGGTGGTTTATTTAAAGCACTTCGTACTGTACCGGTGTTTTTAGAAGTATTAAAAGATATCGAGAAAATATGTCCTGATGCCTGGGTATTAAATTATACTAATCCTATGAGTATCCTCTGTCTTGCCGCAGCGCGTACAAGTGCCGCAAAAGTTGTTGGATTATGCCATAGCGTTCAAGGAGCAAGCCATGAACTGGCAAGATGGACTAATGTTCCATATCATGAGTTAAAATGGAACTGTGCTGGTGTTAACCACCTTGCATGGTTTACAGAATTATCACATAACGGAGTTGATTTGTATCCGGCATTAAAGAAAAAAGTATTAGATAATCACAAAGATTTTGAGCATGATCTGGTAAGACTCGATTTAATGCATAATTTTGGATATTATTGCACAGAATCAACCGGGCATGACAGTGAATATCTTCCATATTACCGTAAACGCAAAGATATACTGGAAAAATATTGCAGAAGCGGATACAGCGGCGAAAGCAGATTTTATGCTTCAAATTGGCCTGAATGGCGATTAAAATGCGATCAGCTGCGTCGCGACCAGATTACCGGAACAGTAGAAGTAAAAACTGAACGCAGTTGGGAGTATGCCAGTTATATCATTCAAGCTATGGAAACAAATGCTCCATTTGTAATTTATGGCAATATGCCCAACAATAATCTCATTACTAACTTGATGCACGATGGTGTAGTAGAAGTTGCCTGCTTAGTCGATAGAAATGGTGTTAATCCAATACATTATGGAAAATTGGCATCGCAATGCGCAGCACTATGCGATTGGAATATGCGATTTTTCGACCTTGCAGCAACAGCATGTATTGAAAAGTCAAAAGAAGCCGCTGCCCATGCCTTAATGCTTGATCCATTAACCGCAGCAGTTTGCTGCCCGGAAGAAATTCGTCAAATGACTTATAAATTATTTGAAGCAGAAGCGGATTTTCTGCAAGGTTTTAAATAATATTCCATCTATTGGCCGCATCTAATTTCTGGTGCGGCCTGTTTATTCTTCGTCTTCCGTATCTTCCTGTCCTGCTATTTTCCACTGAAAATAATCACGATTATTAATACAGAAATCCCAAATACGCATTTTAGCCGAATGAATGTTATCAGAAAATTGCCACCAATGCTCCGATAATGGTTTCCCTAATGGCAGAAAATAGATGATTGTTATAATAATCAGCCACCCGATAATTCCTGAAACAGAACCATCTATGCCTTTTATTTTATCGTAGAACAATCCTGGATTATCATTTATTGAATAAAATATACTTGATATATGATAATCATCAAAGCCTTTTAAACCAGCAAGTGTCTGTAACAAATCCCATCCTATATGTAGTCCGCAGGGAACCCAAATTGACGCGGATTTAAACATTGATAGAGAGAAAGCGACACTCATTAAAAATAAGTTAACACATTCAATAGGATAAATAGTCTTCATATACAAGTTTTTCAACAGAACAAAGATTAAAGCAGTTATTAATATTGAAGGAAACAAGCCAACGCCGCGTGCCAATGTTTGCTGAAGATATCCTCTAAGTACAAATTCTTCTCCACAAACATCAACAATCACATATATTAACATCAAACTAATCATGGAATAAAAATAGATATTATTGTGTGGAATACCGGGATTTGATATAAATGATATTATTTTAGTCGCCGTTAAAGTAATAATTATAATCGATGATATGAGTAAGGATATAAAAAAACAAACAAAAATATTTTTAAGATTAACTTTTCTAAAATGAAAAGCAAGAGAAGTTGCTGTCATCTTATCAAAAGACCTGACCATCCAGATAGAAAGCGGTACAGCAACAACGATAGATATTATTCCCATTATGAAAGAACCGGTAATTACATCAATTTTATACTGGTTTCCAAAAGTAATGATGTTATATATTGAAAAATATGTAAAATCAACTAAAAAGAAAAAACAACAGATGAAGATGGCAACTCTCCATCCGCTTCGCAGCAAACCTGTCTTATTATTTATAAAAACATCATTAAAACTCATTTTATTTCTCCGGTATAACTGTCAAATTGCCATCAATGAACCTTATATTTAATTTATCTTCATTTAATGCCATTTGTTTGGAAATAACAACTTCACCACTTATATTTTCAACTAACGCATATCCGCGTTTTAAAACATTATCAGGACTTAAGGCGTTTACATTTCCTGCCAAAGAATTAATTCTCGCGTTTTGCATTTCCAATTTTTGTTTCCAATACAATACAATACGTTCTGCCATCAAGTCCAAATGCTGATTTGACTGATATATTACGACCAAGGGATTTTTTATTGCTGGATAAGCTGATAATAGATATAGTCGGCTTTGTTCTCTTTTAAGAAATGAACTTACTTTATCGTGTAACCTATTTTGTACACTCCGCATATAATTATGCATACCAGCCATGTCTGGAATAACCAATTCTGCCGCGGCACTTGGCGTCGGTGCCCGTAAATCAGAAACGAAATCGGCGATAGTAAAATCTGTTTCATGTCCTATTGCGCTAACCACTGGAATAACTGAATCACGAATAGCTCTTGCTACTGACTCATCGTTAAAACATGCTAAATCCTCAAAAGACCCGCCACCTCTTGCCAATACAATAACGTCAACATCATCAATTTGTTGTGCAAGTTTCAATGATTTTACAATTGATATCGGTGCTGATGCTCCTTGGACTGCAGTAGGAATAATAACAATATTCCTACCTATCCAACGACGAATACTAACCGTGCAAAAATCGTGTGCTACTGCGCCAGTAGGAGAAGTTATTAATGCTATTTTCTTTGGAATTAGTGGTAATTGACGTTTTATTTCTTCATCAAAAAGACCTTCAGCTTCTAATTTTTCTTTTAGTTGAACAAAAGCTAAAAACAGATTTCCAAGTCCTTCCTGATCAATGTTATATGCATATAATTGATATTGACCTGATTTCTCAAAGACAGATATCTGACCTGTCACAACAACCTTCATACCGTTATCAATACGCACTTTCATTCTTGCCACAGCATCGCGCCACATAACACATTTCACCTCACTTGCTGAATCTTTAAGAGTGAAATATAAATGGCCGGAACTATGATAAGTACAATTCGATACTTCTCCACGTACTAACAACCCCTGGAGTGTCATGTCACGCTCCAGACGGTTTTTAATATATTTTGTTAACTCAATAACTGTGAATATATATGCTTTATCAGTCATTTTTAAATATTATCAGGATGCGAATTAATTTTTGGGTTTCATATAATTTAATAAGCCGCCAGCAAGAATAATTTCTATTTGCCGTGGCGATAAATCTGCATTTGCAAGAATAGTTTGGCTGCCAGCTATTATTTCTAATGGTTTGCCAGACTGAAGTTTTGATTTAATATCTGGAATCTTGATATATTCAGCCATCTGCAAATGATCATAGTCATCAACATTAACAAAAGTTAAAGGGATAATACCAAAATTAATAAGGTTGGAACGATGAATACGGGCAAATGATTTAACAATAACAGCTTTGACTCCTAAATACATTGGAGCTAAAGCGGCATGTTCACGACTGGAACCTTGACCATAATTTGAGCCGCCAACTATAAAACCACCATTCTTTTCTTTAGCACGTTTTGCAAAAGAAGCATCAACACCTTCGAATACATGCTCACTAATAGCAGGAATATTTGAGCGTAAAGGCAACACTTTAGCACCTGCCGGCATAATATGGTCAGTTGTAATATTATCACCTACTTTTAACAATACTTCACCTTCCAAAGAATCAGTAACACCCGGGTGAAGCGGCAACGGTTTAATATTAGGTCCACGGATTACTTCAACATCATTTGGAAATCCAGCCGGTGTTTCAATCATATTATCATGCAAATCAATAGTACCAGTAAATGCCGCAGTTATTTGCGGTATAGGTCCTATATTGCGCGGATCTGTTAATTGACCTGTTAAAGCAGCCACAGCAGCGACTTCTGCACTCGTTAAATATACATGTGCGCTTTTTGTGCCGCTTCTACCTTCAAAATTTCTGTTAAAAGTACGTACTGATACTGCGTTTGTTGATGGTGATTGTCCCATACCGATACACGGTCCGCAACCCGATTCAAGAATTCTTGCACCTGACGCAATTAAATCTGTTAATACTCCACTCTCTGCAATCATTTTATAAACTTGTTTGGAACCAGGAGAGATTGTAAGTGATACATCAGGATGAACTGTTTTTCCTTTTAACGTTGCAGCGACAATTGCAAGGTCTTTGTATGATGAATTAGTACAACTGCCTACACAAACCTGATTTACCTTTATACCATTTAATTCAGTTAAGGTTTTGACTGCATCCGGACTATGCGGGCATGCTGCTAATGGTACCAATTCTGATAAGTTTACTTCAATAATTTCATCATATATAGCGTCTGCATCGGCTGTTAATGCCTGATAAACAGCACTTCTGCCTTGTGTTTCAAGAAATTTTCGGGTGATGTCATCGCTTGGAAAAAGTGATGTCGTTGCACCTAATTCTGCACCCATATTTGTTATGGTAGCACGGTCAGGAACTGTTAATGATGCTACTCCAGGACCATAATATTCAATAATTTTCCCAACGCCGCCTTTAACGGTCAAACGTTTCAACATTTCTAAAATAACATCTTTTGCGCTAACCCAAGGTGACAATGAACCTGTTAATTTAACACCAACAACTTTGGGTGCTGTCAAATAAAATGCGCCGCCACCCATTGCTACCGCTATATCAAGTCCACCGGCACCGATAGCAATCATCCCTATTCCACCACCTGTTGGAGTATGACTATCAGAACCGAGTAACGTTTTACCTGGTGAACCAAATCGCTCTAAATGAACTTGATGACAAATACCATTTCCTGGACGGCTAAAAAATATGCCATATTTTTTAGCAATAGTCTGTAAAAACTTATGGTCATCAGCATTTTCAAAGCCACTTTGCAACATGTTATGATCAACATAACTTACCGATTTTTCTGTTTTAACTTGGGGTACTCCCATAGCTTCAAACTGTAAATATGCCATTGTACCTGTGGCATCTTGAGTTAAAGTCTGGTCAATCTTAATTGCTATCTCTTCACCCGCGACTAAATTCCCTGAAATCAAATGTTTCTGTAAAATTTTGTAAGCTAATGATGTGCCCATTAAAAATACCTCATTGATAAGAAAATGCCACCTGTTTTCAAAGGTGGCTATAATATATTTCAATAATTTATTATGTTTTTCCTGCTATTTATGAATTAGTAATTAAAATAGCTGATATTAATTCCTCGTACTCAAATAATGAAGCATTACTATCGAAGAATGTTTCATCATTAATTTTTCTTTCAGATATCCATTTTGCTAATGAAGGTATAATATTTGATGAAAGATTAAAATTATCAATTTCTATTTTCTTTTTTGGAATATTTCTAATTATTTGATAATCGGAACCTGCATCAACAATAATATTCCAATTAAAATTTTCAATAATTATGTCATCTTCATTCTGAGTTGATGCATTGAAAAACAGATTTATATCAGTGTTCGATACCAAATGCAGAAGTTTATCTTTATTGGTACCAACACATAAAATGAAGTTAGTGCCATTAAATTTCAGAGCATAATTCAGGTAACTGCATAGTAAACTATCGCCACTCAGAATCACTTTATCTGCGTTATTTGAAGTCATTTGTAAATTAGATATTATTACTGCTAAGGTTGGCAGCGAACAAATAGCAGCCGATGACAAATGAAAATCTATCGGATATTCATACATAATACCATAACATTCTGTTATCAAGCGATGAGTGTTATCTTGTGTTGATAATAAATCTAATGAATAGATATATTTGTCATTAATTCTTACAACTGAAGCAGCATTACACTTATTCACATCATTACAATATTTACTCTTCAATTTATTAAGCTGTATATAAATATCAGGCATCTTATAGATAACCAAGTTCCTTTATATGATTGTAGCTTTTTGTTATGCTATCCCATGATGAGAGTTTATTTAATCTGTCTTGTTCAACGATATACCACTTCGTACCAGCAGCATTACCCGCTTCAATGATGGATCGCATATCATTCAATCCATCACCTAATTCAATAAAGGACATCCTCTCTGAACGGTCATAAAAATCTTTCAGATGAATTAATGGAACTCTACCGGAAATTTTTGTAATATATTCTGCGGGATTAACTCCACCCATAAATGCCCACCCAGCATCAATTTGTGCTTTCAGATTATCAGAACTTGCGTTTTCAAATAGTATATCAAGGGCATATTTACCATCAAACATTTGAAACTCGTGGTCATGATTATGATATAACAAGGTCATTCCTTCATCATTGGCAACTTTTCCCATTGCATCATACATTTTTCCATGTTCAACTAACTGCTCAACAGATTCTACTGGTCCCCATGACATGGTAATATATTTACAATCCAACGCTTTTAATTTTCGAATGATGGCGATGAATGATTCTGGTTCATCTTTATAACTGTAAAATGTACCAGCATGGCAATTAATAATTTTTATGCCTATGTCGTCAACTTGCTGTTTGTATTCAGCAACAGATGGCGATGGAAGGTTATTAAATAAGTCACCACTTATTTCAATTCCTTCATAACCGATATTCATTACCCGCTTCAGGGTTCCCCAATAATCAGCTTTGAACTCTTCACCAACGATACCAATAAGACCCAATTTAATATTCATAACGATTACCCCATTATTTCTTCATTAATGATGTGAAATCTAACATCGCTGGCTTTTTCCATCGACTTTTAACTTCAATTACTTTATTTTGTTCAGATGATTCAAGTAATGAAACCATGATATCAAGTATGTGATATTGCATTTCTATACTTGCAATAACTGGCTGATTATTTCTTATTGCATACGCCATTTGAGCAACGCCCAAACCGCGTCCTTTCTCTGAAAAGCCAGCAATTAAGTCAACATCATTTCCATTTAATTTAACAGTGCCTGTATACATATTTGCATCAGGCGCGTTTATAAAACCATCAGTACCGAAAACGTCAACACGGGGATTATACCAGGCTGCTTCACCGGATGCTGCAAAAGAGGCAGTCAGGCCATTTTCAAACTCAAGCGCACCTATTACCTGACTTGGTACTTCTACTTTGTATGTTTTCCCGGCATCTGGCGAATTATCTGGGTGTATTTTCTCAGGAATAGGAATCGAAGCAAAAGCAGTCACTCTTTTTACAGAACCGAGTAAAGACAATAATCCTGTCAAATAATATTGTCCCATATCAAATAATGGGCCTACTTGAAATATACGTTCTCCACTATACTTTAAACCAATAGAAGCAACTGCGGTAGTTGGGATACCAATCTTTCCATCTTCAATTAATTGACGGCAAGTCTGAAACCCGGCACCGAGAAAGGTATCAGATGCTCCGCCTGCTTTCAGGCCATTTTTGTTAGCTAAATTTAATATGGCTTTTCCTTCTTCACGAGTCATTCCAAGCGGCTTTTCTGAAAAAAGATGCTTGCCAGCATTTAATATAGCTGTTGACACTTCATAATGATTGAATGGGAAGGTAAGATTCAATACTAATTCTATCTCAGAATCATCTAACAACTCTTCTGCTGGAACTATATTTTTAATTCCGAACTCTTCAGCGCGTTTTTTCGCGAGTTCAGGAAAAATATCTGCAACTGATTTAACAGTGACAAGATGAGAAAAATGGGTTGTTAGATTAGATAAATAAGATGGCGATATACCGCCACACCCAACAACACCTATAACTACAGGTTTCATAAAAACTCCTCGAATATTTAATTATTCGTTTTATCTTTATTTTATACTTTAAAAAAATGTTATTACCTTTAATTTTGTGATTTTATTTGAAAAATAAAGTGCCAAATCCCCACGGTCTATGAAAATCAATCTCTTCAAATGCCGACCAGGCATAGTGGAATTGCTTTTTATCTTCGGCAGCGATGTCGATGCGATATACATTCATCCGCCAACTATCGCCAGGATTTGGAACTATATTATCAGGACCAAGAAGGTTAATAAATGGAATTGCAACTTCAAGACTCCAACTAAAATCACCTGCGGTATCCATTTCACCATTAATAACCGTTTTGCTGATTAATCCTTCGCAATCATACTGCGTTAAGCCAATAAATTTAGCTTTAGGAACTTCA
This sequence comes from uncultured bacterium, assembly GCA_964638715.1. Lineage (GTDB taxonomy): Bacteria > Armatimonadota > Hebobacteria > CAIYQO01 > CAIYQO01 > JBAXQQ01. Next base: position 136,698 of record CAZWZF010000004.1, read on the forward strand.
GGACTTCTATGATTAAGAATTAATGAATCAAATACAACGTTTGTCGGTGAGAAATTAATCTCATAATATTGGCGTATCAAAGATGATGGCGACAAGAAAAATTCCATACATTCTTCAGTAAATACAGGTGCATCCCGCTCTGTAAAAGACGCATAAATATATTTATCTTCACATTTTGCTGATATATAGAGGCAGGTATCGGAATACGTCATCCGAACTTCGGTACTTACCGGAGCAGCATTATTCGGTGTCATATTCTGTAATCTCATGACATCAGCATTTTGCCATAACTGGTCATCACCACTTCCAGTTATTTCAATTTCACGCTGAATTTTTGTACAGTAGTATTCAGGCAAGTTATTCATTTATAAACTCCTCAATTGTATATCCGGGACTTAATGGAAACATCAGTTGATTTACCATTAGTATTAATTCATCAGTTGTTCCCAATCGTTCGTTATCATTAATCATTTTTTCGAACCTATTTTTAGCTATCTCACGTGATGTCTTTTTATTGCTATCGTTGATACCTGTGTAATATTCAGCAATTCTATCTGCTATTAGCGATACTGATATATTTGATATATCTGATGTTACCCAACGGCGATTTAATAACTGAGCGGCCATTGCTGTAGTACCGCCGCCGCCAAAAAAATCTCCGACAACATCACCTTCATCAGTAGTCGCAAGTATAAACTTATTCAATAAAGCCAATGGTTTTTGCGTTGGATAGCCAACATTTTCTTTTGCCCATGGCAATAAAGAATGGTATTCCCACACATCATCAGGCAATTTACCTTTTTCTAAATCCCTGTCGGAACCATCTGCGCGTTTTTGTCCACCAGTCCATTTGTATTCTTCTCTTACACGGTCGGCATAAAATTTCCAATTAGTTGTCGACTTCGAATAGAATAATATATTATCATGCTTGCGGGCAAATCTTGTTTTTGATGCCCCACCCCCGCTGTAATACCATATATATTCATTTTGAAAATTGTCATATCCAAATATTTTATCCAAAATTACTTTTACATAATGCACTGCATGCCAATCGAGATGAAGAAAAAAAACACCTTCTGGTTTTAATAACGAATGAATTGCTATCAATCGTTCTTCTAACCAATCCAAATATTCTTTCAATCCACCAGCCCAATTATCAGTAAATGAATGATTTTCATATCTTTCACCAGTATGAAGATAAAATTCTTTTTCAGTAAAATATGGCGGGTCGATATAAATAAAATCAAATGATTCTTTAGGTATTAATTTCATAGCATCAATACAATCACCATAAATAATACGATTAAATCCTGCAGGAAATAGATTTGATATTTCTGCAGGATTACCTACTGTTTGTCTTAATTTGAAATACATAATTATTCTTTAATTGCTGCCGCAGTAACTTCACCGAAAAATAATCCATGAAAATCATTTGCGGCATAAAAGTTATTTATCGCAGGATCAACAAAATTTGATGGTTTCAAGTCATCACGATAAATGATTCGACATTCCAATGTTAATATGCTTTCAGAAATTATGGGTGAATCTACAGATTGTGCTTTTACAGGTTTTATCCCACATTCACGAAATTTATTGATATCACGTCCTGATTTTGACCCGCAGGTACGCAAAGCATCTTTCATATTTGAAGGCAGCCAATTTACTGTAAAATCAGTTGCTTCAGTTATAAATTCCCAGGTATGCCGGGTGGGTCGCACCATCACCATAACTACAGGTTTACCCCACATTACCCCGAAAGTGCCCCAGGAAATTGTCATTGTATTGCAATTTTCAATACCACTTCCTGATAGAAGCAATGCGCCTTCATTACCATAAATATTAAAAGGCTGAATTTTCAAATCTTTTACTGCTATTGGCAATAAACTCATAATAACCTCCGAAATATTAGCTTAGTCGATTCCCAATCGCTTATAGAATACATCAATATTTTTCAAGTGGCTTTGCCAATTGAACGCGTGATCTATATCTTCTGAGGTAAGGTATTTAGATAAGTTTTCATCTGCTTTCAACAATTCTGGATAAAATGTACCTAACTGATCCGCTGACAATTCATCCTGCTGTATTTTATCCCAGGTAGCCATAGCGCAACGCTGAACAGATGTATAAGCAGTATCCTTATCCATTCCTTTTTTTACTGCTACCAGCATAACCGCTTCACTATTAAATAACCCGCCAGTAGCATATAAATTTTTCAGCATTCGTTTCTCATAAATTTTCATACCTTTTACAACTGTTGTAAATTTCTTCAACATGTAATCTATTAAAATACAGGCATCAGGAATAATTACACGTTCAACAGAAGAATGGGCAATATCTCTTTCATGCCATAATGCCATATTTTCAATCGCAGGAATCATATAAGAACGCATCAAGCGCGCCATACCGCTTACCCGTTCGCACACAATCGGGTTGCGTTTGTGCGGCATAGCTGATGAACCGCGCTGTCCTGCCTGGAATGATTCTTCTACTTCAAGGATATCAGTGCGTTGAAGGTTTCGTATTTCTGTTGAGAACTGCTCCAGACTGCCGGCAAGAATTGCGAGAGCACTCAAAAACTCTGCGTGGCGATCGCGTTGTAAAACTTGTGTCGCACATGGTGACGGTTCTAATTGAAGTTTTTCAGCTACCATCTCCTCAACACGAGGATCTACGTTAGCAAATGTTCCTACTGCACCAGATATTTTGCAGGCTGATATCGCATCAATTGCGCGTACAAACATCGCACGGCGGCGACGTAATTCTCCAAGCCAAACACACAATTTGTGGCCAAAAGTTATTGGTTCTGCGTGAACGCCATGACTTCTGCCTATCATGTATGTCCATTTATGTTCTTTCGCGCGTTCTACAATAGCAGCATCTAACGCGTCAATTTCCGTTAATATCATCATGGCAGATTTACGCATTAATAATACTAACGCGGTGTCTTCAATATCATAAGATGTTACACCATAATGAAGCCATTTTTTTTCTTCACCTAAATGTTCATATACAGCATGCAGGAATGCAATTAAATCATGACGAGTTTTACCTTTTGATTTCTGGTCATTTTCTTTACCTGGGGTCTCACCTTCCAGTTCAATAGCCCTTTGTGCATCTACTTTAGCGTTTTTTCTCAGCTTTTCAGCAGCATCTTTTGGAACTACACCTAATTCTGCCCATGCCTCTGCAATCAATAATTCAACCTCTAACCAGGTATCATATCTGCTCTGAGCTTCCCAAATCGCACGCATTTCCGGATAACTGTATCTTTCGATCATTAGTTTATAACCTTCAATAAAAATTACCGCAGTAATAATGCGGCATTATTTATATTCAATAATATCTGAAATTTTCCTGCATGAATATTTTTCATCATATCAAAATCATCATTTCTCAACTTTTTAATTGCTAACATTAGCATCAGATGATAAAATTAATCAGCACACGCTATGAAAGTGCAATTATCTTAAATTGGAACTTATAAAAGTGGACTCATCAACTATATTCTTCGGTACCATTATATGCAGTTACATTCTTGGCTCTCTTCCATTTGGATTATGGGTTGGATTAATATGGAAAGGCGTTGATATTCGTACATTAGGCAGTAAGAATATCGGTGCTACAAATGTGCTTCGCATACTTGGACCCGGTCCAGGGATCACTGTATTTATTTTGGATACTCTAAAAGGTGCTGTTTTTATCTGGATATATAAATGGCTTATACCTCATGCTCCATTCAGTGACATAGCAATCATCGGCGTAACCGCAATCATAGGTCATACTTTTTCAGCATTTTTAAAATTTAAAGGTGGCAAAGGTGTTGCAACAACATTGGGTTTTATGATTGGACTGAATCCGATTGTTGCTGCCTGTGGTTTTGGATCATGGCTGATAGTTGTTTTAGTTACGCGTTATGTTAGCCTTGCATCACTGGTTGCTGGGGTAATTTTACCTATAGCATTCTGTTTTTTTTCAAATAATGCCAATGAACAAATGTGGACAGTAAGTATTTTTATCTTGATAGCAATATTTGTAACAATCAAACATAAAGCTAATATTCAAAGATTAATTGCCGGTACCGAACCGAAATTCGGCAAAAAAACAGAAGAAAGTGAGGAAAATCAGCAATGAAGACTGCTGTTATTGGCGCAGGAGCATGGGGTACAACACTGGCATCATTGTTGGCAAGTAAAGGCAATGATGTAGTAATTTGGGCATTGGAAAAAGAATTAGTTGACTCAATAAATAATCATCATGAAAATTCGCTGTATTTAAAAGATATTCCTTTGTCAGAAAATCTTACCGCAACCAATGATTTTTCTATAGCGGTTGATGGTACTGACTTATTATTATTCGCAGTTCCAAGCCAGTGGATGCGTTCCACATGTCGACTTTTCGCACAATCAGTGTCAACAACAACTCCGGTTATCACTGTGACTAAAGGATTGGAAATATCAACAGGAACACGGATGAGCGAAATTATAAAAGAAGAATTGCCAGATATTACAAATATTGCTGCTTTAAGCGGACCTAACCTGGCACCGGAAATCGCATTGGGAAAACCGGCAGCAACTGTAATCGCCTCTGCTGATGTTAATTTTGCGATACAGTTGCAGGAACATTTTCAAACAGCATATTTCCGACCGTATACCAGTAACGACATTATAGGTTTAGAAATTTGCGGAGCGGTGAAGAATGTAATTGCAATTGCCGCTGGAATATGCGAAGGTTTAGGGTTTGGAGACAATACCAAAGCGGCTTTACTCACCCGCGCTGCCACTGAAATATGCCGATTAGTTAAGCGAATGGGTGGAAGACCTGAAACAGTTTATGGCTTATCTGGAATTGGCGATATAATGGCGACATGCTCATCTCCCATGAGCCGCAACCATCGTGTAGGCTTAACGGTTGGAAAAGGTGATAGCTATTTAACTGCACTGGGAAATAGCGGGCAAGTTGCAGAAGGTGTCCCTACAACTGAAGCAGTTGTAAAATTGGCGCGTAATATTGATGTAGTAATGCCAATCTGTGAAGAAGTTTATGCTATGTTATTTGAAAACAAACCAGCACCGGAATCATTTAAAACATTGATGTCTCGCAACCGTGGCAAAGAATATGAATGGACAAATTAAATAATGAATAATAAACCAAATAAACAAGTTTTATGGCTTTTTGGAATAATAACAATATTTTGTCTTGCAATGGCAGGCGTAAACCATTTTTTAGAAGTAAAAAAAGTAAAAGAATGGCAAGATAAAAATAGTGTTACCCTATCGCTGCAAGTTAATAAAAAAGATGAAATATATGCCGCAGAAATTTTACAATTAGTTGTAAAAAGGCTTGAAAAAATGAAAATGACAAATGTCACTACGAGTGTAGCTGGCAATGTCATAACAATAACTGTAGGCGGAGTTACAGAAAAAGAAAGATTGCAGAACTTCGTTTCATCACGCGCAAATTGTGTTATTGGCGCACTTAATAATGATGATATTGCTGTTTTAATCGGTGTAAATGGCACTGAGTTTATTAATACTAAAAGAAAAGCCAACATACCTTACAATGACATTTTTAAATATTCTAAAGTTGTTGTACCTGCTAAAAACTTATCATTTACTGCCAGTATCAACAAAACAAAATCTGGTTACGAAATACCTGTCTCGGTTACACCACGAACAAAATCAAGTCAATTCAGCAGATATATTGCTGAACACCAAGGTGATTACCTTTTATATTTCGTAGATGACAAACTATTATCAACACAAGAAATAACTCCAACAACAATACAGGCTATGATTCCAATGCCAAGAAGTGATGGAATAAAAACTCAGGAAGAATACCGAGTTAGAACAGTTATACAGGCAATACAATTGCTGTATCCATACCCCGCAGATGTAACTCTGCAATCAACAACAAATAAATAGTAACTTTTTGGTATAATATAACAAGAAGATGTAAAAATAAGGAAGGTGATACTGTGGCATTTTTAGCCTCATTTTTCGATAGTACAAAGCGTGAAGTTCAACGAGCATGGAAAACTGTTAATGTAATTAATAGTTTACGGCCAAAAATAGAATCTTTATCCGATGTTGAACTGCGTGATAAAACAATAGAATTTAAACAACAATTAACAGCTGGCAAATCATTAAATGATATCCTGCCGGAAGCCTTTGCAGTTGTCCGTGAAGCCTCCTGGCGTGTATTAGGCAAACGTCAGTATCGCTTCTGGATTAAGAAAATCGCCTCTGATGAAGGCAATCCCAATATTAATCTGGAAATTGTTTGTAAAGAGCACGAAAAAGAAGATTTAATATTAAAATTAAAAGCAGAAGGCAGAGAATTTACCATCGATAAATATATGGAACCATTCGATGTACAAATGATTTGCGGCATTATGCTCCATAAAGGCATGATTTCTGAAATGAAAACTGGTGAAGGTAAAACTCTTGTTGCAACAGCACCATTATATTTAAATGCGCTCACCGAACGTGGCGTATTATTAGTAACAACAAACGACTTCCTTGTTCGCTACCAGGGTACAATGATGGGTGAGCTGTTCTATTTTCTCGGTATGAGCACTGGTATTACCCAATCTGGACGCGGCGATGGGAAACTGCCTGCTTTCATCTACAATCCAGATTACAGCGAACCCGATGGTTTGCCTAAAATGGAACCGGTATCACGAACTGATGCATATCGTGCAGATATTACCTATACCAGCAACAATGAAGTCGGATTTGATTACCTGCGCGATAATATGGAAATGGATATCCGTGGTATACGCCTACGCGACTTGCATTATGCTATCGTCGACGAAGTTGACTCAATTCTCGTCGATGAAGCCCGAACCCCATTAATCATCAGTGGCCCGGGACAAAAACCAAGTGAAAATTATGTTAAAGTTGATAGAGTAATTAAAACGTTAAAGGCTGAAATTGACTATATTATTGATGAAAAATCAAAAAATGCCTCTTTAACAGAAGATGGTTTAAGAAAAGTTGAACGTGGATTAGCAGTAACTAATTTAACAGAACCAGAAAACTTAGAGCTGTATATTCATGTACAATCAGCAATGAAAGCCAATGCCTGTTATATTCATGACAAAGATTATATTGTTTCAAATGGCGAAGTAATTATCATCGATGAATTTACCGGACGCCAAATGTATGGCCGCAGATATTCAGAAGGTTTGCATCAGGCTATTGAAGCCAAAGAAGGCGTAAAAGTTGAAAGAGAAAGTCAGACTTTAGCCACCATCACTTTCCAGAATTTCTTCCTGCTATTCGAAAAATTGGCAGGTATGACCGGTACTGCTAAAACAGAAGAACAAGAATTTATTAAGATATATGGTTTGCCAGCCGCGGTAATTCCCACGCATCGCCCTATTTCCCGCAAGGATTATCCTGATGTCGTTTATAAAACAGAAGAAGCAAAACTGCGAGGAATCGTGGGAGAAATATTACTTTGTGAAAGTAGACGCCAACCCGCTCTGGTTGGTACTCGCTCAATCGAATTCTCCGAAAGATTAAGTAATCGACTAAAAACTGATCTACTGAGATCTTATACTTTGGCATCAGTTTTATACAGACATTTGCTTGAACTTAAAAATGTTTCTGATAGTCAAAAAACTGAGTTCATGACAGTGTTGAAATTACGCTCGCAAGATGTAAGAAAAGAAAAAGAACATCTGGAAAAATCGATTGAAAAATTAGAACTTTATTCAAATCAAAAGGCAATGCGTCTTGTACAACCGGAAGAAATACGACAATTGGAAATGCGTCGTGACCGTGCAATTGATCTTGACGGAGAGATACAAGTATTAATTGGAAAAGTACAATCCGGCGGTAACATGAGCGAAAATGAAGCACGCCGATTAGCGGAAATTATCTGTTTCCAGCGTTTAGAGGATGTGCGTGCGGACAAATTGGCAAAATTAATGGAAGTATCCGGTTTATCACCACAGGCAGATAACCCAGATAATGTTGCTAAATTAGCAGAAATCATTGAATTAACCAGCGATCTTGATAGATTGCAGCTTTTATTAATGAAAGGTGTTACCCATAAAGTATTGAATGCAAAATATCATGAACAGGAAGCTCAAATAATCGCTCAAGCAGGTAGAAGCGGCGCTATTACAATTGCAACTAATATGGCAGGTCGTGGTGTTGACATCATGTTGGGTGGAAATCCTGAAGGTATCGTTGATGATGTCTTGAAAGAATGGGATTTATTGCCTGATGCAGTTACAGATGAAATATTAGAAAAAGCGATGCAGGAAGCACGCGAACGATGCTTGAAAGATCGCGAATTAGTAGTGGCTCTGGGTGGTCTTGCTATTATTGGTACCGAACGCCATGAAAGCCGGCGTATCGACAACCAGTTGCGCGGTCGTTCTGGTCGTCAAGGCGATCCGGGTCAATCACGATTTTATGTATCAATGCAAGATGAATTAATGCGGCTATTCGGTCCAGAAAGATTTGACTTTCTACTGCGAAGTTGGGACGAAAGTGAACCTATCGCTGCAAAAATGATAAGCAACCGTATCGAAGTTGCACAAAAGAAAGTTGAATCACATAACTTTGAATCCCGCCAGCATGTTGTGAAATACGATGAAGTAATGAAACAACAGCGTAAAATTGTTTACGAACAACGACGATTGGTACTGGAAGGTGCCAATATTAAAGAATCTGTTATTAATGCGATTAAATTAGCTGTTAATAAACGTGTTATGAAATTTGTTGGTGACCATCCGAATAAAAACGAATGGGATTTCCGTGGGTTAGCGACTTCATTGCTTGAAATAGCACCGATGCTGCCACTTTTTTTTAATGATGAATCAATGCGATATGGCCCATCAAACCAGTTGTTTGCTGACGCTCATAACCAAAAAATCTGGGATAACTATTATACAGCATTAGAAAGTGCTAATTCAGTAACAGATTTAAACAGCAGTATAATGGATGCTATGATGGATGCATACGAGAATCACGAACAAGAACATTCAGAAGAACATATGCGAACATTAGAACGCCTGGTTACTTTGCGGGTAATTGACGAAAAATGGATAAATCACCTTGATGCAATGGATTTTCTGCGCGATGGTATTCAACTGCGTGCATACGAGCAATCAGATCCTTTGCAGGCATATTCCAAAGAAGCATACTCTTTATGGTTAGAATTACTTGATGATATGCAGGAAACCATTGCACATACAATTCTACGGGTCAGGTTAATGGTTGAAGAAGAAGAACATAGAAAAGCAGCTCAAAGAAAACCACTGGCAACTAACCGTGGAGCCGATGAAGCACCCAAACGAGGCGATAGGGTTGCACATTCTAAAGTAGGTCCTAATGACCCCTGTCCCTGTGGAAGCGGGTTGAAATTTAAACAATGTTGTAAAAAATAAGATTTAAAGCCTGATTTTCTATAAATCAGGCTTTTTTGTAAATCAAAATCGATTCTATTGTGTCAAAAAATTTAAATTCGTTTTTAACAAACTCTGGGGGATATATGAAAAATCTTATCTGGATAATAATCTTCATCAGTCTTATTGGTGGACTAATAGGTTGGCGCTTAACACAGAAACAACTTGAAAAGCAAACTCAAAGCGGGCAAAGCAAATCTCGCTCACGCATGCCGGTATCAGTAGAATTAAAGTCATCTGAGTATCGAGATATTATCAGTTCATATCAAGTTACCGGCAGTGTAGAAGCTATACAGAATGTGAAAATATCACCAAAAATCACCGGAAGAATTAGTTACATAACAGTAAATGATGGTGATGTTATTAAACAAGGTCAAAAGCTGGTTGTAATTGATCAGCCAGATATTGAAGCACAGGTTAATCAGCAAAAAGCATTCCTTGCCGCTGCAAAATATAAATTAGCACAAGGAAAAGCTGATGATGCATCATCGAGGTCATCACTGGATTCTCAAATTCAACAACAGGAAGGTGCTTTGTTAGAGGCAAAATCACGTTATAAACAGGCAGAATTAGGTCAGTCATCAACAGACACCTCTGTCACATCTCAAATAGCGCAACAGGAAGCTGCATTAAAAGAAGCTAAATCACGATATGAACAAGCAAAATTAGGCCAATCAACAAATGATTCATCAGTTACCACACAGATAGCTCAACAAAAAGCAAACCTTGCCAGTGCGAAAGCAGATTTAAATCAAGTTGTTCAGTCAAAAGAAGCACAATTAGAAACTATACGTGCCCAACAAGAAGATGCTAAAAATAAAATTGATAGCGCGCAGGCACAAGTATCAAATGCAAAAGTGCAAATTAAAGGTGCTCAGGTTAACTTAGATAATACAACTGCAAAATTAAGCAGGAAGGAAGCACTATTAAAAAAGGGATATATAGCCGAACAAGATGTTGAGGATACCCGCTCTACAGTTAGTACGGCTCAATCACAATTTGATACTGCACAAGGACAATTATTAACAGCAAACGCTGCATTAAATTCTGCAAATGCTCAAAAAAGAGCAGCAGATCAACAAGCTATCGTAACAAAAAACAAACTTGATGCAGATATAGAAGCCGCAAAAGCCAAAGTAGACCAGGTAGCAGCAGCATTAGAGTATGCTCAAGCCAATATTCCATCAACACCTGCTTACGTTCAAAACCTTGAAGCATTACAGGCTAAAATAAATCAGGCACAAGCTGCACTTGATTATGCAAAGTCAAATATCAGCAATACCCCGGCTTACAAACAGAATATGGAAGCACTTCGCGCAAAAGTAGACCAGGCAACTGCTGCATTAAAATATGCACGAGATAATAAGACTGCTCAAAATAATGCATCAAGGGAAAACTTACTTGCATTACAATCAGCAGTTGATGCTGCAAAAGCCTCCTTAGATAATATTACAGCAAAACTTGCAGATTCTGTTTTATACTCTCCATTATCTGGCGTTATCACAGATAGGTCAATGGATATCGGTGGAATGGCATCTCCCGGACAGCCAATTTTAACAATTCAAGCAATGAATAAAGTTTACGTTGTAGTTTCTGTTCCTGAAGATGTTTTCGTTAAATTACAGATAAATCAACCTGCAGATGTCACTTTTGATTCAATGCCAGACAAAAAATTTACTGCAAATATAGCACAATTAAATCCTGCTGCTGATCCTCAAAGCAGGCAATTTACTGTCAAAGTTATTCTTGACAATAAAGACAAAAAAATATCTGCTGGTATGTTTGGTAAAGTAAATTTACAAACAGGAAAGGCATTGCATGCTCTTTCAGTTCCTTTAGAAGCTATCGACGATGATGTTGATGGAAGTAAGTTTGTAATTAAGGCTGTTCAAAAAGACAAAGATTTATTAGCAGCAAAAACTACTGTTACAGCCGGTGTAAGTGATGATAAATGGGTAGAAATTACCAATGGATTAGATATTAAAGATAAAGTAGTAACCATGAGTGCTACAGTCGTAAGAGATGGTCAAAAAATCAGTCGAGGTAGAGAAAAAAAGAAAGACGATAAAGTAGGAAAACCATCTATGGTAACTCCTGGCGAACATAAGAAAGACCAACCTGGTGAAAAACCAGCAACCTCTGATACCGAACCATCAAAAGTGAAGTCAAAACCTGCCGACAGCAGTAAATAAACTTTTAATTAACAACACAGTTATACAGGATTATAAAATATGAACATAGCAAAATATGCGGTCAGCAGGCCAGTCGCAGTAACCATGCAAATAGCAGCACTGGTACTTTTAGGTGCCATCTCACTGACACGGTTACCGGTAGATTTACTGCCGAAAGTAACAATACCAACGGTTAATGTATCTACACAATGGCCAAACGTTGCCCCAGAAGAAATTGAAGCACAAATTACTCGTCCAGTTGAACAAGCACTTTCTTCTGTGCCTGGTCTATATACTATTACTTCTACAACCTCTGCTGGTTCTTCTAACGTACGAGTTCAGTTTATTTGGGGTACTGATATCGGTCAAGCATCAATTGACGTTATGCAAAGAATTGAACGTGCTAAACGAAGTTTTCCTAACGATGACACATTGCAGACACCTACTGTATCAAAATTCGACCCAAATCAGATTTCTATTTTGAACATTGGAGTTACAGGTGAAGATGACCCTGTAAAATTACGCACACTAATGGACAATCAGGTATCTCCGATTATAGAATCTGCTGATGGAGTTGCCGCTGCCACAATCAATGGTGGTATTGCCCGTGCGATTATCGTAAATGTTGATCCATTAAAATTACGTGCACACAACATTGTTTTAGCAAATGTTATGAACAGGTTATTACAAGAGAATATCAACGCTCCGGCAGGAATTGCACGCCAAAGTGATACTGAATATACCATTAGAAGCCAGGGATGGTTGACATCAATCGAAGATATTAAAAACATATCATTATCATCTACCAATGGTAATATCGTAACCATTGGTGATGTAGCAAATGTTAATGATTCGTATCAGGAACGTCGGGTCTACACCAGATTAAATGGGAAACCTGCTGTAAATATCAGCATCACAAAACAAAGCGATGCCAACACAATTACCACTGTGAAATCAGTGATGGAAAGAATAGAACGTGTTAAAAAAATATATCCAAATTTAAAATTTGAAACAGTTTATAATCAGGCAAAATATGTACAGCTATCTGTTGATGATTTGATGGTTAATGCTGCTATTGGTAGTGTTTTAGCGATTCTTATACTGTTATTTTTCCTTCGTAATGTACGCAGCACACTCGTGGTTGCTTTATCAATTCCGATATCAATTATCTCAACATTTACTTTACTTTATCTATGTGGATTTACCTTAAATACCATGTCACTTAGTGGTCTCGCACTGGCAACCGGGTTAATTGTTGATGATGCCGTTGTTGTATTAGAAAATATTTTCAGGCACATAGAACGCGACAAGAAAACTGTAATTGAAGCGGCTGTAACAGGAACTAATGAAATCATGTCTGCTGTTATTGCTTCAACATGGACAGTTATGGTAGTATTTCTTCCTTTATTAATGATAAAAGGTCAATCGGGTCAAATGTTTAGTCAATTTGCACTGGTAGTAATTTTCTCATTAATGATATCTCTTTTATGTGCTGTAACTATCGTTCCTATGCTTGCGACAAAATTAGTGTCTGGCGACGCGCACATGGAGCAACTGACACACGGACATAATAGTGAGAAGTGGCATCACAGATTATTTTTTAAATTTGGATTGCTATTCGATAAAATAGATATGAGTTATCGAAACGGTTTACAATGGGCATTGCGATATCGTTGGCAAACGCTTACTGCTGCATTTACTATTACAATTCTTGCATTTCTATTAAAACCAATGCTTGGTACAGAAGCTATACCGCCTACTGATACCGGCGACTTATCAATTGGCATAAAATTACCGCCAGGTACTGCATTAGAAAAAACATATTCTGTAATGAAAAAAGTTGAAAGAATAGTTTTAGACAACGAAAATGTCGCAGCCGCTTTTGTAACAGCTGGTGCAGGTGGACGAAGCAGCAGTGCAAGTTCAGGAAATATAAGTGTTCATTTAAAAGAAAAAAGAAAACAAAAAACCACCGATGTGATGGCTGATTTAAGAAAAAAACTATCAGGTATTCCTGGAACTCGTCCAAGTATTCGCTCTAACGACATTGTAAGCTCATTAATGACAGGCGGTGATCAAAGTGTAGAAGTTGATATCTTTGGCAGTGATTTAGGCACCTTATCTAAATTATCAAAAGATGTTATACAAAGAGTAAAAGATGTTCCAAATCTTGAAAATGTAGATGTAAACTGGCAGGAAGCAATGCCGGAAATCCAATGGACTGTCGACAGAGCAAAAGCATCATTACTTGGAGTATCATTCAGAGATATATCTGACACTTTAAGCACTGCTACAAATGGGTCAGTTGCTTCATATTTTCAGGATAAAGGTTTTCAATATCCCATAGTAATACAATTTCCCCCATCTGAACGAAAGACTGTTGATAAAATGTCAAACCTTATCATAACTCCAAGTGGTGCAGGTTTTTCAAAACTGGGAATTGTATTGCGTCAAGTAGCAACTCCTATCTACGCAAATGGGCCAAGCCAAATAACTCGTCAGGATAGACAACGCTTTATCGCTATATCTGGTACACCGCAAGGGCGTTCATCAGGTGACGTGCAAAAAGATATAAAGGCAGCATTAACAGATTTGCAATTGCCTAATGGTTACTACTGGGATTGGGGTATTAACCAGAAGCGCCAGGCAGAAGAATCCGGTGGCATGAACTTTGCTATTATATTGGCTATTGGCATCATTTTCATGCTCCTTGCTGCGCAATTCGAGTCCTATTCGCAACCGTTTGCAATTTTACTGTCTGTACCATTAGCAGCGACTGGTGTTATTGTCGGACTTTTTATTACCAATCAATCGTTAGGGCTTACCGCTCAAATTGGTATTCTTATGCTGGTTGGTATTGTTGTTAAAAATGGTATTCTGCTGGTTGATTACACCAATACTTTACGCAAAAAAGGGATTGAACGCAATGAAGCAGTCTTAACAGCATCACCTACCCGATTGCGGCCTATATTAATGACTGCATTTGCGGCAATGTTAGGTATGCTCCCGTTAGCTTTGGGACTTGGAGAAGGTTCAACAATTCAGCAACCGATGGCTATCGCAGTAATTGGCGGGTTAATCACATCAACATTTTTAACTTTATTTGTCGTGCCCGTTGTATATACATATCTTGATGATATATTAGTGAAAAAATTACAGAACAAAGCAAACAAAAAGCGAACAGAAGTCTCTGAAGGGTAATTTAAAATGTTATCGCTTTAAAGAAATAAACTCTAAAGCGATAACATCAAATTGAATACCCGCTCAATTGCCGATAATTCGTTTTTCCGCTTCCTAAAACAGGTATCTCCTCTATTATCTCAACATTTCGAATAAAATGCAGTGGTGACAATCCTGCTACCCGTAAAATGCTATTCACATCGTCACGTTCGACCTGTTTAATTATAAATAATATCAATTCTGGCCTATCATGACTTTCATCAGCAATTACAGCCAGCACCGGACCTTCATCATTCTCACCCATGTAATGTTTCATCAGCACAGATTCAATAGCAGTCAAAGAAATCATTTCACCGCCAATTTTCACAAATCTTTTTAATCTTCCTTTGAAAATTAAGACACTATTTATATCTTCAATAACAAGGTCACCAGTGCGATACCATCTCTTTCCATAAAGTTCAATATATGGGTCTGGCGAGTCGCCTAAATAACCCGGAAACATATTGGGACCATTTACACATAACATTCCCTGTTCACCCAAGTTTACTTTTTCGTTTGTTTCGGGATTAACAATAATATACTCTACGCAATCGATTACTTTTCCCAAAGATCGTTTTACAGGATTTTTCGGGTCATTCATCGCAATAACCGGAGCACATTCAGTAATTCCATAGCCTTCAGTGACTGTAGCATTCGGACACTTTACTTTTAGCGTTTCATATATTCGTTCAGAACATTCTTCAGCACCGGTAACTGCCAATGTTATTGAATCCAACTGGCCTGGTGCTGCACTGCGTGCTATGCCATATAAAAATGTTGGTGTTCCAACAAGAACTGTTGCCTTGTATAGCTCTGTTAACTTGGATATTGCCGCGCCTTCAGTAGGACTGTTGTAATATATGCCACGGAATCCACCACAAAGTACTGCTATAATGTTAACTGATAAACCAAAAGAATGAAACGGCGGCAACATACATAACATGATATCATTCTGAGTAAATTTTACCAGCCTTAATGCAGAAGACATATCTGAAATGATATTTTCATGTGTTAATGGTACTGCTTTGGGGAAATTTTCAGAGCCAGATGTAAATAATACAACTGCAATCTCCTGAACTTTTGCTTTCTTTAACTTTCCCCATCTCATATTAGCTTGCATTGCAGCTAAAATCTTTTCTGTTTTACTTAATGTTTTTGCAATATCTTCCAGATAAACGAACTTTTCTTCAACACCGGTAAAATCAATGCTTTGTTCTTTTAATTTTGCTATCACCTTTTTTGAAGTAATAATATGTTTAACTCCTGTCAGTTCAATCCCATGCAAAATATTTCGTTTTCCGGATGTCCAATTGATCATAACTGGAATTTTATTCGCAAATTGAAGTGTTAAATATAATGTTGTTGTAGCTACTGAAGCAGGCATCAACATTCCTACTGATTCACCATCGAGTTTTTCTATATGTGGTAATAAAGCAATAATAGAGGTAATTACATCACGATAACTTTTAACTCCACTATTAGGATCAGCTATAATTGCTCTTCGAGGATTTTGAGATGCTTTGAATAAAAACGCATCAGTTACTTTTTTATGCTTGCCAATTTCCACCATACCATCTGAACCAATAAACCACTTTTTAGATGGCGGGTCGAAATGTAATTTTCGTGGTGCTGCAACGGCGTAACCTGCCGCTGCTAAAATGACTTCCGCAACCGTGTGCAGTGCATCAGGATTATCCTGGGTATAACCATATTCTGACGACAACCACACCAGCAATTCCGCACGTGCCAACGAATCTAATCCTAAATCATCTGCTAATTGCATGGATGGATTTATATCATTTCGGTTACATAATTTTTTTATATATTCTGTAACATCTGAAATTATTTTCGGTGAAACTTCATCAATAGTACCTTTAAACTCGCTTACTGCTGGTTCCGGTAATATTTTAGTACCACCTTTTTGCCAAATAGTATGCGGCACATACGTATTTTGAGGTAATGGTTCTGTATTCAAATATTGCTCAATATATCTATTTATTACACTTTTGTCTTCATGGCGCGGAAAATCTTCAGGCTCATAAAACTCAAGTGTAACTTTTCTCCGCGGTGTAAAAAATATAAAGTTGGCGAATATCTCTAAAATTCCAATTAATACATTCATCCCAACTTCTGCTTTTCCATTTGCCTGCCCAAATGAACTTCCCCACAATCCGCGTGTTCGACATAAAACGATTCTTACATCATCATCATTATCTCGTAAAATAGTCTCAACTGCACTGTTGGCTCCTAATCTTTCTCTATTTGAAGACAATAAAGTGCCTGCCGGCCATAAAACTAAATTATAATTATTTCGCAAATCATCTGCACACATAATTATAGTTTTCTCTATTTCACTACGTGCGCTTGGACCATCATGAATCATATCCGGCATTGTATGTATATTTACGCGTTTGCACATCCAACTGATAAAAGGCATATTTACAGCATTGCTCTCTGCTATTCCACGTGGAGTAAAACGCGGGTAAAGTGTTGTTAATACTATTATGGGATCAATTAATGCTGGGTGACTTGGAAGAAAAAATATTTTTTTGTTTCCTTTTTTATATATTTCATCTAACCCTGAAACTTTAATATCATATCTTAACCAGACGATAAATTTCAAAATTATAACAACAAGCTGATTAAATAGCATCATTTTCTCCGTTTTCAGTAATTTAAGTGCTTTTTTCATAGAATTCCAGGAAACTTTTAGATATTTAATCATTATTCGTTGACACTTGCAAATCTGATTCGTATAATCCGATACGGGATATCGTTGTAATTATGATATTTATCAAAATTCATCAAACGACTCCCGTGTGGAAAATATGAAAAAAATAATTCTGATACTATTAATAATCGTCATTACAAACTTAATCACTTCTGCTGTCACAGTAATTCCTGATGCGGATGCCTTAATCAAAAATGCTTCCGATACCGGAAATGCACGTGGTGCAGATGCTGCGATTTCATTATTAACTAAAATTGCTGAACAATACCCGCGTTATCCTAAAGTATACAATGTATTAATGACATGGCAAGAAATAAAATGTTTATCATTAGTTAGAAATGAAGATATCTGGCGAGAAATCATGCCTGACACTCCACGTCCAGCAATGCCAACATTAGAACAGAAAAGAGAATACTTGCAGAATCATATTCAGGATGAAACTTTTCAGCCGTCAGTATCCTCATTATTCGAAACTGCTGGAAATGCTATTGCAATAGCAGATGGCGATGTAGATTTAACAATTGTCAACTCATTAACCAAACAAGATTTCCCAATTAAATTAGGAGCGGCAGGTGTAATGGCTTTACCTGGTAAACCAAAACCTGTTACATATAAACTCACAGATCCCGTATTGCCATTATCTGCACAAGGAGAAAAACAAGGTTTAATTTGTGGTGAAGCTTTGCCGGTAAGATCATCGTTTGAACGCGACCCTAAATATGGTATTACTCCAGTGGATAATGATGCTATTAAACCTGTTATATGGGGATTCAGTCGAATGATATATGCTTATGAATATGACTCTGCATCATCACAATGGACTTTAAAATTTCGTATTATGTGGCAGGATTCACCAGGAAAAACAGATAACAGGTATCAATTAGCATCAAATACGGCATCATTACTATTGCGCATTTCGGCATTAGCTCGAAATTATGGCAATTTTACACCAAGATTCTCAAATGACAATATTATTAATATCTGGCTTGCTGAAGGTGGAGAAGCCGGTGGTGAGTCCTTCAATAATAACATCTACTTGTATAAAATCAATGCTCAACGTTCCTCTGCAGAATGGATGCGTGAAATCGCTCATGAATATGGACATCAGGTAATCCCTGTAATTGGCGGATATGAAGAACCAGAATGGGGAGCAAATGGCAGATTAGGCGAAAAACTATTTATGCGCTGGTTATATATTAATGTAGGTAAATCATTGGACCCGCACCCATGGGTTAGCGATACCATACCGGATGATTTTATGAAATACAAAATTAACCCGCTTGTAGTTGCATATACTACACTTGGTCCAAAAGGTATCGTAGGAAAACGCGATGAAAGTGGGATGGATGCTTTTGTCGGCTTCGCAATATTCATTGATATTACGCAAGGTGGAAGAGAATTATCATATATTTTAAATAAAGTCACCTCCCCTTCTTATGATGGAAATAATGGTTTCTTAAAATTTATAGAACAACAGGCAACTTATTATTATGAAATTTCATCAAAACCGGTAATTTCCTTGCGGATGGCTGAATTGCCAGCTAACACCCCTGCCTGGGTATTTCTCTCAGAGGGTATCTGGCAAGGAAAAGCTGTACCTGAAAAAAATACCATGCTTCATTTTAAAGGCGAAATGGATGACCAGCCTATGGTAGTAGACGGAAGTGGAAATTTCATGTTGAATATAAAAGGAGCCGGTTGGCATTGTGTAAAGCTAACATCAGATAACGGAGACAAATTAAATCTTTTAAAATTAGTTCCCATAAAGAACGATTAAAGTTAAGGAGCATTTTGTGGCAGGTAAGTCACTCATTATTGTTGAGTCACCGGCTAAAACCCGGACTATAAAGAATTATCTTGGAGATTCATTCTCTGTATTAGCATCTATGGGTCATGTACGGGATCTTCCCGATAGCGACCTGGGTGTCGATATTGAAAATAATTTCGCGCCAAATTATGTTGCGTTAAAAGACCGCAGCGATGTAATGAAAAAAATAAGAGACGCAGTAAAAGATGCAGACACTGTTTACCTCGCAACCGACCCAGACCGTGAAGGCGAGGCAATTGCATGGCATCTACAGGAAGCATTAAAATTAAAAAATGCAAAACGCATAGAATTTAATGAGATCACTAAATCAGCAATTACTTATGCATTGGCAAATCCGCGCGATATTGATCTGCCACGAGTAAACGCACAACAGGCACGTCGAATATTAGATCGATTAGTCGGTTATCAATTAAGTCCTTTACTGTGGAAAAAAGTACGGCGCGGCTTAAGTGCCGGACGTGTTCAATCAGTCGCAGTTAAATTAGTCTGCGACCGAGAACGTGAAATAAACGCTTTTATTCCAGAAGAATATTGGACTATTATTGCAAATGTATGCAAACATCAAAAACAAGAAGACAGCTTTAAAGCAAAACTGATTGAAAAAAATAATGTAAAATACAAACCGACAAATGAAGCCCAGGCTAAAGAAACAACAGAGTTTTTAGAAAAAGCTGAATATGTTGTTGTGTCTGTTAAAAATAGCACACAACGACGTCAACCGCAGCCGCCGTTTATTACCAGTTCTTTGCAACAGGAAGCATCTCGTTCTCATGGTTATAACGCAAAAAGAATTATGCGAATTGCGCAAGATTTATATGAAGGTATCGATTTAGGCAAAGAAGGCCATGCCGGTTTAATTACTTATATGAGAACTGACTCAACTAATGTATCTGAAGAAGCAAAAGAAAAAGCTGCGGAATTTATTGAGAGAACTTACGGGATAGAATACTTGCCGGAAAATGCAAGAAAAATAAAAAAAGTACAGGGAGCACAAGAAGCCCACGAAGCAATTCGTCCAACAGATCCTGCTCGTACTCCTGAATCAATCGCGCATTTACTTAACCCTGACCAACTTAAGATTTACAAATTAATATGGCGCAGATTCATGGCAAGCCAGATGGCAAATGCGCGTATTGATGTGATGATTGTTGATCTGCAGGCTGGCGAATATTTATTAAGAGCAAACGGTCAGCGCGTAGCATTTCCGGGATTTTTAAAATTATCTCCTGATAGACAGGAAGGCGAATTATTGCCAGATGTTAAAATTGGTGAAATCGTTGATTTGCTAAACCTGAAAACCGATCAGAATTTCACACAGCCACCTTCAAGATATACTGAAGCAACTTTAATTAAAGCATTGGAAAGCCGTGGAATTGGAAGACCATCAACCTATGCAGCTATTTTAAGTACAATAATTGATAGAAAATATACGACTCTTGAAGAGAAAAAATTTCATCCTACAGGACTTGGTTTAGTTGTAAATGAACAGTTGGAAACCCATTTCAAGGATATTGTTGACCCCGACTTCACTGCAAGAATGGAAGGGCAACTGGACGAAGTTGAAAATGGAAAAGAAGATTGGGTAAAAGTATTAAGAGATTTTCATACCGGCTTTAATGCAGAACTACTTTTGGCAGCAGATAACATGGTGCGATTAAAAGTACCTGAAGAAGCATTAGAAAAATTATGCCCGGAATGTGGTAAACATCTTGTTGTTCGTGAAGGTAAATTCGGGAAGTTTATAGCATGTTCAGGATTCCCGGAATGCAAATATTCCGGTGATGAAAAAGATATCATAAAATCTACGGATGGCTCTGAAACATCTACTGATAATATAACCGAAGGTGAACCGGAAATAGAAGTTAAATGCGACAAATGCGGTTCTCTGATGGTGAAAAGAAACAGCAGGCGCGGTCCGTTCCTGGGATGTTCAAATTATCCTGAATGTAAAAATATTATGAATCTTGATGGTCAGGTTAAACCAGAAAAAGCGCCTACCCAATATACAACAATTAAATGTGAAAAATGCGGCAGACCAATGGCATTGCGCAACAGCAAACGCGGTCAATTCCTTGGGTGCAGCGGATTCCCCAGATGCAGATCATTGACTAAGCTGCCTGAAGATGGCGTGATAATTATGGAGCAGTCCGAAGTTGATACGATGCTCGCTAAAGCAAAAGAAGCGGCAGCAAAAAAGACTGTTAAAAAGGTACCATCAGAAACGGTAAAGAAAACAGTTAAAAAAACTACTGCACCGAAAACAAAAACTACTGCTGCAAAATCAAAGGCAAAACCAACTAAACAGGAATAAAAGAATGGCTACAGATATTGAGTGGAAACACCGAATTGAACGTTGGCGCGACTGTTTGCGCACATTATTTTTTCGCCAGCCTATAACTACAGATTTGCAAGGCTTTATTACTAATGAGCAGTTAACCGCAAAAGAAGCAATGACCCGTGATATGAAGCCAATGCCAGTAGGTACTCAATGGGGCGCAAAATGGGAATATGTCTGGTTTAAATGCACGGTTATTATTCCTGAAGAATTTAAAGGCAAGGTAGTTGCTTTTAAATTAGGCAGCGGAAGCGACGAAAGTGCTATCTATGTAAATGGTGAGCATTTTGGGGCACAAGATTGGGGACGACGGGAGATAATATTAACTTTTAATGCCACCCCCGGCGAGTGCTATGAAATATTGGCTGAAAGCTATGCTGGACATGGAAATCGCAATTCAGGTAATGGGCCTATTCCCTATGGTGTTGACGCTGTACCGGAACCACCCGCTTTACAGCAAACTATAGTCGATACAACCTTTTGTGAATGGTGCGAAGAAGCATATCAGGCTTGGATAGAAATGAATATGCTTACACAGTTATCCGAACTGGTAGACCAGGAATCTTTGCGCTATTCTGAAATATCTCAGGCTTTACGTGATTTTACTGTCATTGCAGATTTAGAATTGCCATATAATGAAATGGTTGAAAGCCTGAAAGCTGGCAGAGAAAGACTGCGACCAATTTTAGAATGTGTTAATGGCACTACCGTCCCCACACTTTTTGCGTTTGGCCATTCGCATATTGATATCGCGTGGCTTTGGCCATTGCGTGAAACCGCCTCGAAATGTACCCGTACATTTGCATCACAACTAAAACTGATGGATCTATACCCGGATTATATCTTCCTGCAAAGCCAGCCATATCTTTATCAGTTGGTCAAAGATGATTATCCTGACCTTTATGTTAAAATTAAAGAAAAAATTGCTGAAGGAAGATGGCTGCCGGAAGGCGGCATGTGGGTTGAAGCAGATACAAACATCTCCAGTGGTGAAAGTCTAATTCGTCAATTAATCCATGGTAAAAAGTTTTTCCGTGAGGAATTTGGAGTTGAGAACGAAGTATTATGGCTTCCAGATGTATTTGGCTACTCCGGTGCATTGCCGCAGATAATGCGAGGATGCGGGATTAAATATTTCAGCACTCAGAAAATATATTGCAATTATGAAGGTGGACACCCATTCCCATATACAACATTTACCTGGGAAGGAATAGATGGTTCTGAAATATTAGTCGGAATGCATTATGACTATAATTCTGCAACATACCCTCATGCTATAAATGATAGATGGCGGGAAAGAAGACAAAAAATCGGTTTATCTACCAAGTTATTTCCATTTGGACATGGCGACGGCGGCGGCGGCGCAACCCGCGACCATCTTGAATATATAAAACGTTCAAAAAATCTGGAAGGATTGCCGAAAGTGCAATATGGTACTCTAATGGACTACTTCCTCGATTTAGAGAAACGCGGATATCCAGATGCTCGTTATGTTGGAGAATTATATTATCAAGTCCATCGTGGAACATTAACAACCCAGGCAAAAACAAAACTCGGTAATCGTAAAAGCGAATATGCACTGCGTGAAGCAGAAATTTGGGGAATTTTAGCTGCTGGTGATAATGAATACTCATACCCATATTCGATTATTGATGCTGCTTGGAAAAAGGTATTATTAAATCAATTCCATGATATAATCCCAGGTTCTTCAATTCAGCGTGTCTACGAAGAAGCAGAGGCTGATTATGCTGAAGTAATTAACACAGCAGAAGAGATAGCATCACAAGCTATAGCGACTTTTACGAATGATACTGATGCTATAACAATTTTTAATTCATTGAATTGGAACAGAAATGCATTAATACCATTACCGAATGATTATGCTGGTGCATCTGATATAAATGGCAAACCACTTGATACTCAAATAATTGAAGAAGAACTATTTGCAGAAGTAGCGGTGCCATCTTGCGGATGGACAACAATTAATAAAGCTGATAGTTCACCTGAAACTGCATCGAAAGTAACAGCCACAGAAAAACTGCTTGAAAACAATTTGATAAAGGTTATATTTAATGAATCTGGTGAGATTACTTCGATATTTGATAAAGAAAATCAATTTGAATTTGCTGCCGGTCCGTGCAATTCATTCGAAATGTTTAAAGATGTAGCGAATGCTTATGAAGCATGGGATATTAATCATACATACATGCTAAACCAGTTGCAACTGACATCTGATGCTAAAATAAAAGTAATATCATCTGGAGCATTAGCAGGTGTATTGCAAATTACAAAAATGTTGAATAAATCACTCATAACACTTGATATTATGCTTCGACATAATAGTCGTGAGATTGAATTCAGCGCCAATGTTGATTGGAAAGAAAAGCATAAATTATTAAAAGTAGCTTTCCCGGTGAATATACATGCAAACGAATCCCTGCATGAAATCCAATTTGGACATATTGCCCGTCCTAATCATTATTCAAATCAATTAGATGAAGATAGATTTGAAGTATCTAATCATAAATGGACAGCACTGGTCGAAAACAATCACGGTTTTGCAGTGCTTAATGATTGCAAATACGGCGTTAATGTATTAAAAAATAAGATTAGTTTGACTTTAATGCGCGCACCAGCATGTCCTGATAGAACGTGCGATATCGGTATACAGCAATTTAAATACGCTTTCTATGTTTGGACTGGCTCTTTTGCTGATTCAAACCTGATACAACGCGGGTATGAATTAAACATCCCGGTAATGTCAGTATCCGGTGCTACTAGCGAAAAATCAATTTTCAATACTGATTCAGATAATATCATTATAGAATCTATCAAACCTGCTGAAGATGCCAGTGGAGACATCGTATTACGGTTATATGAATCAATGCGGATGAATACCAGTTGTATCTTAAAGATTAATTTGCCAGTTAAAGCAATATTCACAACGAATATGCTGGAAGAAATAGATGCCGAAATGCAAATAATAGACAATAATATAACCTTGCATTTCCGTCCATTTGAAATAAAAACATTACGAATACAGGTTAAATAAGTGGAAAAAGTTAGACTTGGAAAAACTGAATTATATGTTACCCGTACTGCATTTGGTGTATTGCCCATTCAACGCACCGAAAAATCCGAAGCTGTGCGAATATTAAATGCCGCATTTGACGGCGGAATAAACTTTTATGATACCGCGCGGGCATATTCTGACAGTGAAGATAAACTTGGTACTGCCATGGCAGGCAAACGCGATAAAATTATTATTGCGACAAAAACCGGAGCAACTGATAAAGCCGGTGCACTGCGCGACCTGCAAACAAGCCTTGCAAATCTTCAAACTGATTATATAGACATCTGGCAATTGCATAATCCCGCCAAATTGCCAGATCCCAATGACCCGGAGTCTTCATACGCTGCAATGCTGGAAGCGAAACAAAAAGGAATCATCAGGCATATCGGAATTACTCAGCATAGCAGAGGATTAGTGGTTGCCGCTGCTAACAGCGGTTTATATGACACTGTGCAATTCCCGCTGAATTATCTTTCCGATGAAAAAGATTGGGAACTTGCGTCAGAATGCAAGAAGAATGATGTAGGTCTAATTCTCATGAAGCCGATGAGTGGCGGACTGATAACAAACCTTCCCGCCAGTTTTGCCCATCTTCGCCAATATGATAATGTTGTCCCTATATGGGGAATCCAGAGAATGCATGAACTGGAAGAACTGCTACGGTGCGACAAAGATAATATTCAGCTTACAGAAGATTTATTAAAAATAATCGAAGCAGATAAGACAGAACTTATGGGTAATTTCTGCCGTGCTTGCGGTTATTGCCTTCCCTGCCCCGCCGGTATTCCTATTCCCATGGCGGCAAGAATGTCTTTATTATTGCGAAGAATGCCATACCAGCAGTTCCTTTCGCCACAATGGCAGGAAAATATGCGGCGTATCAACGACTGCACCCATTGCGATAATTGCCGCAGCAAATGCCCGTATGGGATAAATACACCGGATTTATTGAAGGCTATGCTGGCGGATTATGAAGAATTTATCACTGAACATAAATTATAGAATGTAATTTGCCCTTTCGCCTGTTGACACTTATAGCCAAGAATTCATATAATTTACTTCGCAAGGTATTGGGCGCTTAGTTCAGTAGTAGAACACTTCGTTGACATCGAAGAGGTCATAGGTGCGATCCCTATAGCGCTCACCAATTTGCCTCCCGCGTTTGATTCGGGAGGTTTTTATTTGCAAGTAATAATCCGCTATTGCGGATAACAGGCTAAAATCGCTATAATTCACAGGTTTGAAGCCTTTGACAATCCTGAGGAGGAGATAAGATGAAACGCACTTGGCAACCAAAGCGTCGCCGTCGAGCACGCGTCCATGGTTTTCGCAAACGAATGAGCACACTTGATGGCCGGCACGTACTCAGTCGCCGCCGTTCAAAAGGCCGCAAACGCCTTACAGTATAATGTGCCCATCTTTTTATACGCCCCTGCGCAACCGTGCTGATTTCAGCCGGGTTCATACGCAGGGGCGTCGCAGATATGATACATTAGTACAATTGCGCGTTATCCCTGGTGAAAACGGCTTGCGGATTGGTATCATTGTAAGCAAAAAATACGGCAATGCAGTAGCCAGAAATCGATTTAAAAGAATCGTGCGGGCAGCATTCAGAAATATAAAAGAAAAATTAATTGGCAATTGGGATATTCTTGTATTGCCAAGAAATGTCAATGAAGCAAAATCAACAGAATTGTCAGAATCGTTTCTTAAATTATTAACTGAACTGCATGTGATAGACGGTAAAGAAAATTGACAGAACAACGTTTGTCGTTATTAGCTAAAATAGCGTTAATGGCAATTAGATTTTATCAAAAAAGAATCTCCGTTTATACACCGCCAACATGCCGGCATACCCCGACTTGTTCTGAATATACTGCGCAAGCCGTAATAAAATACGGGTTCTTTAAAGGAACCTGGATGGGATTTCTACGAATTTGTAGATGTAACCCATGGAATCCCGGAGGTTATGACCCGGTACCGGGAACCGAAACTTTACAGGAAAATGATAGTGAAAAATAAAATATTCACACGACTATTGCCGATAGCGACAATATTTTTGTTAATACTCGGTTTATCAGGATGTGGTGGCCAGGTAGCATCGCTCAATCCAGCAGACCTTAATACTTTGGGCAAAGATATGACCAAGATTGAGGCAATGTCAAAAGATGAGCGAATTAAATATGAACAAGGTTTAGATTCTAAGTTAGATGAACTTGAATTATCTAAAGAACCAAGCGACTTAATCTTAAAAGCAAGAGACCTTTACTTACTTGCTTATTCTCAGGAAACTACCAAGGTAATAGCTGAGGCAGGCGAAGGCGCGAAAAATGTTCAAATATTCAGGTTAGCGTTTGATAATTATAAAAAAGCTGCAAGTATGCAAACACCATATACTTTGCAAGCTAATTATAGGCTTGCAATTTTAGAGGCTAACAAAAAAACCGGACCTGTTGATGATGCTGTTAAAATGGCGAAATCCACCTTAGCTCTTGTGCGTACCGCCGGTATTCAAAGTGGTCAACTTCTTGCAGCACCGACTTATTATGATGTATTAGTACGTGAAAACAACGAATTAGCAGGCAGTGTTGGAAATGTACAATTAGAACCCAATCCTTCCCGCAAGTTTAAGGAAACACCTTCAACATCCCCTACTCTATATCCTGTAATGGCAGTGCTTGCTGCTGACAAGAAATTAGATGAATTGTATAAATCAGAAGGCGGATTTGATGCTATAAAATATAATGCAATGGATGGATTAGTAAAATTCTGTAAGACACTTTCTCCAGAATGGGCATCTGTCCTTGCATTATTATTCATTGCAGTATCTGTCAAAGTTATTACCTTACCGCTTACTAATAAGTCTAATAAAAACATGCAGGATATGCAGCGAATTCAACCTTTCCTGAAAGAAGTACAGGAAAAATATAAAGATGACAAGGTAAAACAATCAGAAGAGACCATGCGTATAATGAAGGAACATAAAGTTAACGTGGCAAGCGGATGTCTTCCCATGTTAATTCAGTTCCCAATTCTTATCGTAGTATGGCAAGCTGTTAATGTTTATGCTTATCAATTCAATGGCTCGCATTTCTTATGGATAGATAGTTTAGCTCTCCCGAATATGCCGTTACTGATTCTATATGCATTGAGCATGTATGCAGCGCAGGTACTTACCCCGTCACCATCTGTAGACCCGCAACAGAAAGCGATGCAAAAACAGATGGCTATTATGATGCCAATTATGTTCTTTTTCTTCCTGGGTACTATTGCATCAGCATTCGTACTTTACTGGTTATTCCTGAATATACTTAATACAGTCCATCAGGTAATATTTATGAAAAAAACACAAGCAGCTGCCGCTGGTAATAGCACTATAGAAGTGCTGCCGCCTGCAAATAATAAACCCGTAAGCAAATCTTCACGTGAAATACGCCGAAAAGGAGGCAAATAATATGTCAGAACTTAATAACCTTTCAATGGAAGCAGAAATTGCCAGTCAAGTTTTAACTAATATTTTAACAGAGATGGAATTTCCCGCCGATATTGCTATCAAAGAAAATGATACTGAAATCGCTATAACAATAACCAGTGAACGTCCTTGCGGTATATTGATTGGAAAAGGTGGTCAAACACTTGATGCCATCGAATTGCTTGTTAAACAGATAACCCATCATAAAATGCGCCAATACGGAAAACATATCCATATTGATGCAGAGGGATATCGTGAAAAACATGCAGAAAGAATGATGGAAGGTGCCCGGGAAATTGCGCGGGAAGTGATAGAAAGCAGCGAAGAAGCACCTCTTGAATCAATGAACGCAAGAGATAGAAGACTTGTCCACATGGCAGTGAAGGAGTTCCCGGAATTAGAAACATACAGTCTGGGAGAGGAACCGAATCGATATATAGTAATTTGCCTGAAAGGTCAGGCTCAACCAGAATAAAACTTAGGCGGCTATTATCACAGCCGCTTTTCTTTTACATAAAATCCATGCTACCATAATAATTACTCGATACTAACAGGCAATATAGACTTTATTTGTCTTCCTATATAGTGGGAATACAATTACCTGCATAACCAGTTAATATTTCTTGACATTATTGAAATTTTCAACCACAATTAATCATCTTTCCTGATAGGAGTAGTGTAATATTATGACTGACAGACAGTATAAATTTAATACCATTGCACTTCATGGCGGTCATGAAGTTGATAAATGTTCACATTCTCGAGCAGTACCTATTTATCAAACCTCTTCATTTGTATTCGATAGTCCTGAACATGCAGCAGCTTTATTCGCTCTTGAAGAATCCGGTAACATTTATACCCGCTTAATGAATCCAACTACCGATGTATTGGAAAAACGTGTGGCTATGCTGGAAAATGGCGCGGCTGGCCTTGCAGTTGCATCAGGACAGAGCGCAGAATTAATTGCAATCACTAACTTATGCAATACAGGTGACAATTTCGTTTGCTCATCATCATTATATGGCGGGTCATACACTTTATTTGTGCATACTCTGAAAAAATTTGGTATAGAAGCCAGAATCGTAAAATCCAATGATTTTGATGCTATGCAAGCCGCGATTGATAGTAAAACAAAGGCTATTTATGGAGAAACAATCGGCAACCCACAATTAGACGTGTTTCCAATTGCAGAAGTTGCCGCAATTGCTCATGATAATGATATACCATTAATTATCGATAATACCATGGCGTCGCCATATCACTGTCGTCCATTAGATTGGGGAGCAGATATTGTCATTCATTCCGCGACAAAATATTTAGGCGGTCATGGCACATCTATTGCAGGTGTTATCGTTGACTCTGGCGCATTCGACTGGGGATGCGGCAATTTTCCGGGCTTTACAACACCAGACGCAAGTTATCACGATATGATCTGGTGTGAATTGCCAGACGAAATGCGGCGTATTGCATTCATAGTAAAAGCAAGGCTTTGCGGATTACGCGACATGGGTCCTGCTATCTCTCCTTTTAATTCTTTCCTAATCTTGCAAGGTATTGAAACTCTGCATCTTCGAATGCAAAGACATAGTGAAAATGCCATGGCAGTAGCAGAATTCCTGTCAACAGATGAAAGAGTAAGTTGGGTTAACTATCCCGGGTTAGCTTCTCATGAAACTCATAACCTGGCGCAAAAGTATTTTACTAATGGCTATAGCGGAATGATAGGTTTTGGTGTAAAAGGTGGTAAAACAGCAGGCAGCAATTTCATTCGCAAGGTAAAATTATGTTCTCATCTGGCAAATATTGGAGACGCAAAAACATTAATTATTCATCCTGCCAGTACAACACACCAGCAATTGTCAGAAGAAGAATTAATAGCTTGTGGTGTAACACCTGATTTCATTCGTTTGTCAGTTGGAATAGAAGATATTAATGATATTTTATCAGATATCGACCAGGCATTAGGTTAATTAATTTACTTTATGCCTTCCATATCTAAGCTACGATATGAAAGGGATTTTTCTGAGGATATTATTATGAACAAGAAAATAACTGTTATCGGCAGCAGCAATATTGACTTAATATTAAAACTTAATCATTTGCCTGTTCCTGGCGAGACTGTTTGCGATGGCAGCTTTATGCAAACATTTGGCGGCAAAGGGGCAAACCAGGCTGTTGCAGCTGCACGAGCAGGTGGTCTAGTTACTTTTATTACTTGCGTTGGTGATGATAATTATGGTATTGAATTAAAAGAACATTTTAAACAAACACAAATGAATATTGATTATATTCAAACAGCACAAAATACTCCTACTGGTACAGCACTGATTTTTATATCTGATGACGGTGAAAATTGTATAGGAGTGGCTCCTGGAGCAAATAATTTACTCACTCCAGATCATATTAATTTATGCAGCAATTCAATAAAATCATCAGATATAATTGTAATACAAATGGAGATACCGGAAGAGACAACAAAGAAGGTTTTAAATATTGCCAAAGAGTCAAATATTCCTGTAATAATGAATTATGCTCCTATTCGCGACTTCAAAATTAATATCGACAATAAAATTACCGGACTCATAGTAAATGAAACAGAAGCAACTGCATTAACCGATATCGATGTAAATGACATGCCTGGAGTAGCGGCTGCTGCTTCATATTTGCTCTCTCAAGGCCTGCAATTCGTTATTATTACCCTTGGTGCAGTCGGCGCATATATCTCTGATAAATCAGGCCTTACAATGACAATCCCAGCATTCCTGGTAAAACCAGTAGATACTACTGCTGCCGGTGATACTTTTTGTGGTGCGTTATCTGTAGCAATAACAGAAGGTAAGCGATTAACTGATGCTGTTAAATTTGCGAATGCAGCGTCAGCAATTTCTGTTACTCGCATTGGTGCCCAACCCGCTATACCTACCAGAGAAGAAATCGAAGATTTTACGGCAAATCAATGAAATTATTTTGTTGTCTCGTAATTTATTTACTTAACTATTTAGTATTCGCAAATGTATTAATAACTTTTGCAGGTGACTTAAATGCGTCTGCAATTCCTATTGATAAAAAAAACAGCAATAAAGTTTTCCAATCAGTTCATACCATTTTAAAAAATGACGATTTAACTATAGCAAATATTGAATGTCCAATATCAAGCCGTGGCAAAGCAATGGAAAACAAACAATTCACCTTCTGTGCAAAACCAGCTATCGCTAAGATATTGCATGATAATGGAATTGACGCAGTATCAGTTGCCAATAATCATTCACTTGATTTTGGCAGAGATGCTTTCATTGATACGCTTAATAATCTTAAATCAAATAAAATCATATCTGCTGGCGGCGGAATAAATAAAACTAAAAATGTTGCGCCATTAATGAAATTTAATGATACTAATGTTATTTTTTTTGCAGCAAGTCGTGTTA
Organism: uncultured bacterium; assembly: GCA_964638715.1. GTDB lineage: Bacteria > Armatimonadota > Hebobacteria > CAIYQO01 > CAIYQO01 > JBAXQQ01. The sequence continues at coordinate 168,373 of CAZWZF010000004.1, forward strand.
TACCCAATTCCAGTTGGAATGCAACTAAAGACCATCCCGGATTATTAACAGCTTATTGTCCTGAAAAATTAATTACTGATATCAAAACAGCCAGAAAAAACAAAGATTATTTCATTATCGCATACCTTCATTGGGGTGAAGAGAAAGCTGATAAACCGAATAAAATACAACAAAAATTAGCTCATCAATTAATTGACGCTGGTGCTGATATAGTTATAGGAACTCATCCGCATGTGATACAAGGTTTTGAATGGTATAAAGGAAAATTGATATCATATAGCATGGGGAATTTTATATTTTCATGTTCTACTCGCCCATCTATGATGATTCAATTGAATATCGATAAAAATAAGATTATAGAAACGAAAGTCATTCCTTTGTTATTAGCAAATAAAATACCAACTCTAATTAAAAAAGAGATGCCAAAACAACAGGTTTACAAACATTTAACAGAATTATCAATAAATGCAATCGTTGATAATGAAGGTAATATTACCCGGAAGAAATTAAATCAGAATAAATAATATCTAATCGCTCTCTCATTGCATCATGATTATAATTATCCATGACATACTGCCTTGCTGCAGTCGCAATCTTGCTACTTTTTTCTTTATTTTCCAACAAATATGATATTGCAGCAGCGATTGCGGCAGATTTAGGTTCCACTAAAATACCAGTATCACCCTTTCGTATAATTTCTCTCGGTCCACCTTCATCAACAGATACTACCGGAATTCCACAAGCCATAGATTCAATTATTACTCTTCCAAATGGTTCGTTTTTTGATGTAAGAACAGAAACATCTAACGCCTGATACATTTCCGGGCAATCATCAACCCAATCAATTACTGATATCCTGCCACGCAATGGTGGAACTTCTAATCTGCTGGTTATCGAATTAATATATTCATTTGATGAATTGAAAGTAGCACCAGCCAATACTGCATGCCATGGCTTTGAAGATATTGATTCTAATGCATCGAGAAATAAATCATGTCTTTTCCAGTCAACAAATTGTGCAACCATGCCAATTAATGGTACATCTGATGGCAATGCATGTTTTATGCGAAAATTATTATTTGTTCCCGGTATAAAAATATCGGTGTTCACAGAAGGAGGCAAATAGAAAAATTTATTGCTATTTACGTGAACAGTTCTAATAAACTCATTTTCAATATAATCGGAAATTACCGCTATTCTATTTGCCTGAGAATACAAAATATGAGTAATGAATCCTGGCAATGCAAAATCGCGAAGATGCCATATTACTGGAATACTCGTTCTTGGAGTTAGCATCATCGCACGAGTAGTATTTGCATGTATTACGTCAGGAGATACTTTATTTATTATCGTCGATATTTTACACCTGCTGCTCTCTAATTTCCATGCAAGTTTTACACTTTCAAATATGGTTTTAGGTTTATTGATAACCGGTAATTTAATTGCAATAAAATCAATTCCCAACTTAATAATTTCTTCATGCAGCAAACCAGTAGGAGCGATAACTATTGGTTTCCATTTATTTTTATCTATACAAGATAAAATTTCTAAAAGGCTTCGTTCAGCACCACTAATATTACTTGTATGGCTAATAAATAATATCGTTTTCATATCATTTTTTCTCTTGATTTATAGAGGTGAAATTTATTGAACAATTTGAAACTACACCTTTTTCATTAGCTAATGCATAATGAATAGCATATTCACCTGGAACTTGTGCAGAAAACTTTGAAAACAGATTGCTGATATCGCGAATAGAACCTGCACCGAAAATAAAATCATCAATTTTATCAATTTCATTAGTACCATCTGGTTTATCGATAACACGAATTAAAGTAAAAACAGCTTCTCTCTTTTCATCTTTATCAGGTAAATCCATAATAATTTTTACAGTGGGCAATATAGAATCATTATTAAAAACAATCGCTTTAAAATCTGCTGATATTAATATCTTAGCAGTATTTGAAACTAAAGCCGTATATAATTCAGATGGGTCACCTGATGAGTTTGTAAAAGGCGAATCAGACAATGATAGGAAGTAGCCCATTACATTATCTGTTGATCGCAACTTTGATATTATATTTCTCAATTCATTTGCTAATGCTGAATTATCTCCCTGAAACGCGATATCAGTTACTAATACTGATTTAGTAAAATGTTCTGTTTTACTTAATTGACTTTGCCAATTAATATCATTTATATCAAGATCTGACACTAAAATTCCATTATCATTATTATCAGGCAGGTAAAACAACAAATTAAGATCATTTTTTACGATAATGAATCTCGATTTATCATATTTGCGAATTTTTTCAACAGCACTTTTTGCATCAGGAGAAACACAATACCATCCACCAATAGATACTAATTGACTTGAATATTTTACATATTCTTCAGATGAATCAGGGTCTATATATGATATTGCCAGCATATTATTTTGATATATTTCATCCGCAAAATCAGATACAAATGGCATTTTGTCAGATATCAATGTATTAAACCCAATTTTTTTTAGTTTACTTATTTCATTTTTATTGTTTTCGTTATACACCGGCATTCCACCAGGTAATTTTATGCCTTGTAAAATATTTTTTATATTATTTATTTTTAGTTTATTCGATTCAATACCTATATTAAATGTATCTGCGAATATTTCAAAATCATCTATTTCCCGTGTCCCTGATAATAGTGTGACTTTAATTCGGCACCGACCTTTACTAAGAATATTCCAAGGTTCTATTGCCCTGATTTTGTTAATATATTGTTCAACAATAGCTTTGCCATCAACGCATTTAACTGGCAGTAGTGATGAATATCCAAAAGTTTGTGCCCCACGGGAAGAGAAAGAAACCCTCGCATTAATCGGCAAGTTATCTTTATTGCCGGATACTGAATAGATGACTTTAATAGATTTATCTCCTGGATGAAATCCATAATTAACACTATCTATATGTATTTGGGGTACCTTTTCGATCCAAACATTTGCTAATCCACACGTGCCATGTTGATAATCATCAGTTGCTTTTATTGATAATTTTAATTCATGTTCTATACCAATAGAATCATTTACAGTAAATTCGACAGGGATTCCATTCATTTTTTTATTTATTAATGTGTTTTCGTCTAATTTAATGACGGCATCCCCTACTATGCCATCAAAAACAATTTTATAATCAAAATCATCTCTTCGTGTTTTATCAGGGAATTTAATACTTTTTTTTATTTCAATGTTTTTTACTCTGTCATGAATACGCAGTGGTAAGGCAACAACTTTATCTCCCATTAACCATTTATCATTTAATACTGTGACTGACTTTCCATTATATGGTGAATGAAAAGCATAACACATAAAAATGTTGAAAATTAGCAATATAAAAATTAAGTATTTGAACATTGCATAATTTTATCATGTACGAGGCAATCTTTACCACTTTTGCTAAATGACGGCTAAATTTTGTATAATAAATAAGCAAATTATAATACTATTCCGCGAAGAAAGGATAATACTAACAAATGCCTGATTTTGTCCTGGTAAAAGGTGGCTCCGGATTATTCGGCAGCAACTTAGCGGAATATTTACTCAAATTAATAAAAAACAACTGTTCTTTCGATACCATCCTCAATTTCAAAAATAAAAATGCAACATCATCATTTAACGATTTACATCATAATAAAAAGAAGATATTAATATGAAAATTGGCATTATTGGAACAGGTGTAATGGGAACAAATCACTTGCGTGTAGCAAAAAGAACGCAAGGAGTTGAAGTATCATCAATATATGATGTTGATAATGTGCGAGCACAGAAAGCTGCGGATCAATTTGGAATTACAGCCAGCAGCAGTATTGATGAATTATGCGCATGTTCTGATGCAGTAATTATCGTTACACCCGCTTTTACACATGCCGAAATCGCCATGCAATGTCTGAAAAATAATTGCCATGTCCTATTAGAAAAACCAATTGATGTAGATGTTAATAAAGCCCAGGAACTTACTGAATATGCTAAGAAAAGTAAATGTATACTAATGATTGCACATATTGAAAGATTTAACCCGGCATTTCAGCTTTTAAAACAACTACTAATAAATGAACATATCATTGCATTGGATTTTCAAAGGCTGGCGACATCATTAGGTAGAGATAAATCCGCAGACATAATACTTGATTTAATGATTCATGATATTGATCTTGCTTTAGCATTGACTAACAGCACTGGAATTAATGTTCAAGCCGCCGGTATTTGTGGAAAGAACACACACAATATAATTGATTATGCGCGTGCTTCTGTTATTATGAATAATGGTATATTATGCTCATTTACAGCAAGCGGTATCAGTCAGGAAAGATTTCGTAAAATAAGAGCCTATACTGTAGATAAACAATATGATGCTGATTTAAATACACGTGAAATAACCATTACAACTATGAAAAGTTCATCTATTGTGGATAAAATAACTGCTATTCCTATATCTTTGCAGGTAGAAAAGTTCTCTGCATCGAATAATGATGCATTGCAAACAGAAATATCAGAGTTTGTTAATTCAATAAGTAATGGCTTGAATAATGCTGCTGGAGCTGAAGAAGGTCTCGAAGCATTAAAGTTAGCCAATAAAATACAATATATTTCAAAAGGAACACATCAATGATTCCAGTAGCAAAACCTTACATCGGTCCTGAAGAAGAAAGTGCAGTCGCGGCAGTAATTAAGTCTGGCATGCTGGCTGCCGGTCCAAAAGTTGTAGAATTTGAAAAAGCTTTTGGTGAATTTTGTAAATCAGAATTCAATGTTGCCTGTTCATCAGGAACCGCTGGTCTTTGTGCTGCTACATCAGTTTTAGATGCACCACGCGGTAGTAAAATTCTTACTACTCCATTTTCTTTTATTGCAACTGGCAATAGTATTTTGTATTCTGGATTCAAACCTCTTTTCATTGATGTAGACCCAGATACTTTCATGATTACAGCAGAAGGTGTAAAAAAAGCATTTGAATCTGATCCAGATATTAAGGCTGTAATACCAGTTCATCTTTATGGACAGGCATGTGAAATACATGAAATAGTTGAAATTGCGCATCATTATGGTGCTGTTGTAATTGAGGATTGCGCTCAAGCGCATGGCGCGACAGAAAACGACGTTCCCGTAGGTGCAATTGGCGATCTTGGTATCTTCAGTTTTTACCCCACTAAAAACATGGGAACCGGCGAAGGCGGCATGATAACTGGCAGCAACCAGAAGCTTGTTGAATTAGCAAAACTGCATTGTAATCATGGTGCCCCTGTTAGATATCATCATACTCATCTCGGATTTAATTATCGTATGACATCTATTGCTGCCGCAATCGGACTTGTACAATTACAGAGATTGCCAAAGTGGAATGAACAAAGACGATATAACGGGAACAAACTATCAAATGCATTAAAAGATATTCCCGGATTAAAAGTACCAGTTGTCCGCCAGGGTTGCGAACATGTTTATCATCAATATGTGATTGAATGCGAACAAAGAGATGCATTAACAACACATTTAGAATCAAAAGGTGTTGGTACCGCAGTTCATTATCCTACTACAATTCCTGATCAGCCATATTATAAAGATTTAGGTTACAATACAGATAACCTGCCAATAGCACATCAATTAACAAAAACTGTATTATCACTTCCTGTTCATCCATTAGTATCTGAGGATGATTTATCTACCATCATCAACTCAGTTAAAGGATTTTTCATTTAAATTATGAAAAACTGGTGAAATAATGCAGGAACATAAAATTAAAAACCTGTTTTTAAGACAAAGCTATTTAGATTCATGGCTTGATTATGAAAATAGTTTGGTTAAAAACAACATAATTAAATGGAACTACATTATTTTGACTGCTTCCAATGAGGAACAGGCTGAGTCTTACCGGCTTCAAATAAACCAAAGGCTTGATGATGGACAGTTACCTAAATCTATTCATTATTACGTCCTGCCAGATCCTGGTGAAAAACGTGTAGGGTCTGGCGGTGCAACCCTTAATGCTATTAAGTATGTGAAAGAACACGCCGGAGATTTCAAAAATAAAAGAATCCTCGTTATTCATTCGGGTGGTGACAGTAAACGGGTTCCACAATATTCTGCATGCGGAAAATTATTCTCACCGGTACCGCGTCAACTCCCTGATGGCAGACGTTCTACCCTCTTTGACGAATTTATCATCGCAATGAGTGGTGTGCCTGGTAGAATAAAAGACGGGATGCTTGTTTTATCTGGCGATGTTTTACTTCTATTTAATCCAGTTCAAATTGACTTTCAATTTGAAGGTGCTGCTGCTATTTCTATCAAAGAAAATATTGAAACAGGGCAAAACCATGGTGTATTTTTAAATGATGGCAAAGGTAATGTGAAAAGATTTCTTCATAAAATATCTATCGAAGAATTAATTGCAATTGGTGCGGTTAATGAACAGCAAAATGTTGATTTAGATACCGGCGCCGTTTTAATGGATAGTAATATTATGGATTCTCTTTACAGTTTGATAAAAACACCGGAAGATTTTAGTAAATTCGTTAATGATAACGTCAGGCTCAGTTTTTACGGCGATTTTCTTTACCCATTAGCACAAGAATCAACTTTGGAACAATATTATAATGAAAAACCAGAAGGTGATTTTACAAATGAATTAAAAGAATGCAGAACAAAGCTATGGGAAATATTAAATAATTTTAAATTAAAAATGCTTTGCTTATCCCCTGCTGAATTTATCCATTTTGGAACAACATCCGAACTTTTAAATCTTGTCACAACAAATATATCAAACTATGAATTTTTAGATTGGACCAAAAAAGTAGCAACTAACATAGACAATACCGCTGTTTTCTCATCTAATAACAGCTTCGTAGAATCTACTTCAGTGATAGGACAAAACAGTTATATAGAAGACAGTTATATTTTAGGCAACACAACAATAGGTAATAACTGTGTTATATCAAATATTAAGCTCGCAGACGCTGTTATTCCTGATAATACAGTTATACATGGATTAAAACTTAAGGACGGCAGGTTTGTTGTAAGAAAGTATGCTACAGATTGTAATCCCAAAGAAAATGATTACTGGAACGCAAAGATTTATCCAGCATGTGATACCATGGAACAAGCGCTAATTGCTAATGATGGCGAAAAGATGAGTTTGTGCCAAAGTTTCAATAATGCTGATACTAATTATATTTTGAATTGGCAAAAACAACTTGATGATGAAATACGAATACACAACTTTATTATAAATATAAAGAATAAAGTATTTGTTGATGATGCCTTAAAAGTCTTTGGCAAAAATGGTATTTCTCGGAATCAACTTAATATTCTAATGAATTCTGCTAACAAATATGATTTGGATATTAAAATCAGAATCTATTATTATCTATCAAAGATCGGCATTCAAAAAGAACTCCTTGAAAAAAAATGTTTTAAAACTTTACAAAAAACAATATTTGAAAATGTAACTAATGGTTTAAAGTATAATAAAAGTTTTAAAATAGCTAAAAATATCGTAAATGTCGAACTTCCTGTAAGAGTAAATCTTGGTGGCGGATGGTCAGATACCCCGCCATATTGTAATGAAAATGGCGGTTCAGTTTTAAATGCCGCTTTATTACTCAATGGCAAACTTCCAGTCGTGGTTACCCTGAAAAGATTAGACGCTCTTCATGTAGAGTTTGAATGTGCAGATTCCGGCGCTTTTACTGTTGTAAATACAACACGTGAAATCCAAGATTGCAACAACCCGTTTGATCCATTTGCACTGCATAAAGCAGCATTAATTGCTTGTGGAATTATACCTAAAACTAAAAATATTCTATTAGAAACAATACTTGAAAACTTAACTGGCGGCATTTATATTTCAACACAAGTTATAGGTGTCCCCAGAGGATCAGGTCTTGGCACCAGCAGTATTTTAGCAGGCGCATGCGTCAAAGGTCTTTATGAATTATTTAATGTCCAAATCACTGACAATGAACTTTACTCCAGAGTTTTATGTATGGAACAAATAATGAGTACCGGTGGCGGATGGCAAGACCAGGTAGGCGGACTTGTTAATGGTTTTAAATTCATCACCACTACTAAAGGAATAACCCAAAATATCCAAGTTGAGAAAATTGAATTAAGCGATAAGACAAAACAAGAATTACAAAACCGATTTGCATTAATCTACACCGGACAAAGACGTCTCGCCAGAAATCTTTTACGAGAAGTTATGGGAAGATATATCGCATCAAATCCAAATTCGATTGAAATCTTAGATAAAATCCAGCGTGTTGCCGCATTAATGAAATTTGAACTTGAAAAAGATAATGTCGATAATTTTGCCCAATTACTTAACGAACATTGGGAATTATCAAAGCAATTAGATAACGGCTGTACAAATACCTGTATTGACCAAATATTCATGTCTGTTGAAGATATGATAGATGGGAAATTTATTGCTGGTGCTGGTGGCGGTGGATTTTTACAAGTTATATTAAAAAAGAACATCTCAAAACAAGACCTTCAAAAAAGACTTTATAATGTCTTTCAAGACAGCGGAGTTGATGTGTGGGACTGTGATTTTTTATTTTAAAGATTAGACTCCCCCACTCTATTGTGGCGGAATTGATAATATAAAGGGAGCACAATGTTGTTATACGAACAAATTATAAATAAAGATGAAAAAATAGCTGTTATCGGGTTGGGATATGTTGGAATTCCACTTGCAGTTGCTTTTGCAAAGAAAGTTGATGTAATTGGCTTTGATATTTCTGCATCAAAAATTGAACAATATGCGAATGGCTTTGATATAACAAAAGAAGTTGGAGACGAAGAAATTAAAAAAACTTCCATTTTCTTTACTTCTGAAGGAAAATACCTGCAAGATGCAAAATTTCATATTGTTGCAGTTCCTACTCCTATTAATTCAGATAAATCGCCAGATTTAAGACCAGTAATAAGTGCCAGTAAAACCGTTGGTAAATATCTTACCAAAGGGTCAATAGTCGTTTTTGAATCTACAGTTTATCCCGGGGTAACAGAAGAAATTTGTGTACCGATTTTAGAAGAAGAATCCGGTCTAATATGTGGTGTCGATTTCAAAGTGGGATATTCACCGGAAAGAATAAATCCTGGTGATAAAGTTCATCGGCTTGAGAAAATCGTCAAAGTTGTTTCTGGTATGGATGAAGAATCTTTAGAAAATATTGCTAAAGTTTACGAGATTATCATTGAAGCAGGCGTTTATCGGGCTGAAAGTATTAAAGTGGCAGAAGCCGCTAAAGTAATTGAAAACTCACAAAGAGATATAAATATTGCTTTCATGAATGAACTATCTATAATATTCAATAAAATGGGAATAGATACAAAATCAGTTCTTAAAGCCGCGGGAACGAAATGGAACTTCCTGCCATTTAGCCCGGGTCTTGTTGGAGGACATTGTATCGGTGTTGACCCATATTATCTTACTCACAAAGCAGAGGAATTGGGTTATCATTCACAGATAATATTATCCGGGAGAAAAATCAATGACGATATGGGTAAATATGTTGTTGAAAATATTATCAAAAAACTGATTGTTGCAGATATCTCCGTAAAAAATGCAAAAGTTGCAATTTTAGGTTTTACATTTAAAGAAAACTGCCCTGATACCCGTAATTCAAAGGTGGTAGATATCGTTAATGAATTGAAAGAATATGGTATCAATCCGCTGATTTACGACCCTGTTGCTGATAGAGATTTGCATGAATATGGATTAAAATTTAATAATGCAGATGAATTGGTTGATTTAGACGTAGTTATATTGGCTGTTGCTCACCAGGAATTTTCCTCTCTGACATTATCGCAGATTGATGGATTTTTCAAAAAATCCCACAATAACCAGAAAATTATAATTGATATCAAGGGTATTTTAGATAGAAAAGAAGCAGAAACTCAAGACTATAAGTATTGGAGATTATAACTATGGCATATAAACATTTGAAATTCCCTGAGAATAGTAAATTTTTGATTACTGGTGGTGCTGGTTTTATTGGTTCCAATATTTGCGAGGCTATTGTTAATTTAGGTTATTCTGTTAGATGTATGGATAATTTCTCAACCGGCAAAAAAGATAACATCGAACATTTAATTGAAAAAGAAAACTTCGAACTTATAGATGGCGACATTCGAGACCTTGATACTTGCATGAAAGCCTGTGAAAATGTTGATTATGTCTCACACCAAGCTGCTTGGGGCAGCGTACCGCGCAGCATAGCAATGCCGTTGTTATATGAAGAAATCAATATTAGAGGCACTCTAAATATGATGGAATCTGCCCGACAAAATAAAGTCAGGAAGTTCGTTTATGCATCAAGTTCTTCTGTTTATGGCGATCATCCTGCGCTGCCTAAAATAGAAGGATGCGAAGGGAATATTTTATCACCTTACGCATTAACGAAAAAGACTAATGAAGAATATGGCAAAATATATTCATTGCTTTATGGTCTCGAAACGATAGGATTCAGGTATTTCAATGTATTTGGCAGAAGACAAGACCCTAACAGTTATTATGCGGCTGTTATACCTAAATTTGTAAAAACATTACTTAATAATGAATCCCCCATCATAAACGGCGATGGTATGCAATCCAGAGATTTTACCTATATTGAAAATGTAATCGAAGCAAACCTGAAAGGCCTGTTGTCACCATCAGATGTCACGGGAGAAATATTCAATATCGCCTTTGGCGGACAAGTTTATTTGATTGATTTATATAATAAGATATGCAAGATTTTAGGGAAAGATATTCAACCTAATTTTGGTCCCGACCGTGAAGGCGATATTAAACATTCAAATGCTGATATTTCCAAGGCGAAATCAATGCTTGGATATGATCCTGATTATAACTTTGACACAGGAATAGAACTGGCAATTGAATGGTATAAAGAAAATCTTTAAAGGCTGCTAAATGAAAGTTTTACTAATATCTCCACTGCCTCCTCCTGCTGGCGGTATCGCCAGTTGGACAAAGATTTATCTTGCATCGAACAAAGTAAAAGAAAACAATGTTGACATTGTTAACATCGCTGTATCAGGTGAAAGAGTCCAAAGCTACACAAAAATAAATATAACTGATGAAATTAAGAGATTTATAAAAATTATAATGAATCTTAATACAAAAATTAACAGCAATAAATATGATATCGTTCATTTAAATTCAGCATGTTCACCAAAAGGACTGCTTCGGGATTATTTATGCGCATTAATGGTAAAAAGAAAAGGTATAAAGCTGGTTTCTCATTTTCGATGTGATGTCACATATATGCTAAAGGGAAATTTCGCGCGTTTTATATTCAAAAAACTATGTGAGAAAACTGATAGAATTTTTTCTCTTAATACAGTATCTAAAGAATATATAAAATCTGATAGCGGCATAGACAGTATCATCATGCCGAACTTCATTGATAATAACATCATAAAAAATACCTTTACTGTGAATCCAAATATCAAAAAGATAATCTATGTCGGACATGTTATGAAAAGTAAAGGCTGTTATGAAATTATTGAAGCTGCCAAAAAACTTGCAGATAAAGATTTTATACTTGTAGGACATATTACTGAAGAGTTCAGGAATATCGCACTACCTGATAATATAAAGTTAATTGGTGAAGTTGAAAAAAATGAAGTTTTCAATTATTTGAATAATGCAGATTTGTTTCTATTCCCAACCTATTCGGAAGGATTCCCAAATGTGATTATAGAAGCAATGGCTTGCGGGTTGCCAATAATAGCGAGTGCAGTTGGGGCAATCCCGGATATGATTGAGGACAAAGGTGGATATTTAATTGATGTGGGCAATGTCCAGCAAATTATAGACGCAATTATCAAATCTGAAGATAGTAATCTCAGGCAGTCAATGTCAGATTGGAATATAGAAAAAGTAAAAAAATCGTATTTACTTGATACAGTCATGGATAAAATATTCGATGAATACGAAAAGCTGGTAATAAAATGAAAATAATATTACGAATGATTTATAAAATTTATTATGTTATAAATCGCGGGTTTTACAAACTCATAGTTATGCCCATCATAAAGTCTATGCTTAACAAATGTGGCAAGAATGTAACAATTGATACCGGATGTTTTTTTACTCATCATAATATATCTGTTGGAAATCATGTAGCAATCGGAAAAAATGCAACCTTTTTGTGTGCTTTGGCAAAAATAACTATTGGAAACAATGTCATGTTCGGTCCACACGTTTTTATGATTACCGGTTCGCATCGGATAGATGTCATCGGACGCAATATGATAGATATCACCAATGATGAGAAACTGCCAGAGAATGACAAAGATATTGTTATTGAAGATGATGTCTGGATTGGTGCAAATGCAATAATTCTTAAAGGTGTTGTAATTGGCAGAGGTTCTGTAGTTGCAACCGGATCAATAGTAACAAAAGATGTACCAAGATATTCAATTGTCGGTGGTATCCCAGCAAAAGTAATGAAATACCGATTCAATGATGAACAAATTAAGGAACACGAGCAATTACTATATGCTGAAAGATAAAAAAGTATTAATAATATCGACCGGTAAATATCCTGAAGGCGATGCCTGGGCAGTACCCCAGCATACATTTGCTAAGCTGTTTAAACATTGCAGATACGAATGTATTATCATTGGAATGGGTGCAAGCACTGGTTTTATATTGAAAGGCTGGCAACTGCAACACCAGTTATATTAAATTTAACATCTGATTTAGATGATTACATACATAATATGGAAGAAGGTTTAATTGTATCTGATTGTACCGCAGAATCCTTCACTTCAACTGTAGAAACTGCTTTGCATTTGAATTGGGAACAAAGAACAAACATGAAAACTAATGCCCGTATTTGCGCGGAAAATAATTTTGATTATAAAGCTTATAGTGAAGAAATTAATAAATTAACTGATTTAAAAGGTAATATATAGTAATGAAAACAATTTTTATTTGTACAGAACGAAAGTTCCCTTATGGTGACGCCGGGGCTGTAAGAGTTTTAAATATTGCTAAAATTTTAAAGAAGATAGAATATAATGTGCAAATATATGCAATGGGACAAAATAGAGAAGTTGACCTGGATATTGCCAGCGGTATTTATAAAATCGAAGATTTCCAATATTATAATCTAAGAAAAATGCAACGGAAGATAATTAATTTGTTGATTAATTTTTTCTTTTCTGGATTCAATACATACAGACTGCTTAACGAACATATAACATCCGGCAAATACGATGTTAGCAATATTATGATTTATTCTTCCAACATCTTCTACGTTTTACCAATTTTCCTTGGAATCCGCATTAAACATAAAATACCGGTATGTTTTGATGTTGTTGAATGGTATATGCCGTTTCAATACAAGCTTGGTATCTTCGATTTAAATTTCATTGATGTGGCGTTTTGTTTTAATTTCATTTTCCCATTATCAAAGAATATTATTGCGATCAGCAAATTAATCCAAAACCATTTCACAGCAAAGAAATGCAACATTCTTTACCTGCCTGCTATTACAGACATTGATGAGATTACCCCATTATCTATCAACGAAAAAACTGACAATAAAATAAGATTAATCTACCCGGGAAATCCTGGTAAAAAAGATGCTCTCGACATCGCTCTCGAAGCTGTTAGTCTGTTAAATGATGAAGAAAAAAATCGGATAGAGTTTCACATAACTGGCATGTCATCAAATGAACTGAGCGAATACATGCAAGATAAAAAAGATGTCTTAAGCAAACTTAGCGATTGTTTAGTAATTCACGGTAAATTGCCTTACGACGAATTAATGAAGCTATATAATATTGTTGACTTCTTAGCACTATTTAGATATGATAACAGAGTCACACGAGCTAATTTTCCTAATAAAATACCGGAACTTTTTGCTCTGGGAGTATCTGTAATAACTAACAAAGTTGGTGATTATGGAGAGTGCCTTAATGATATGGCAAACAGCATCATCGTTGATGAATGCAGCGTCGAGTCGGCAATGTTGGGCATACGAAAAGTTCTCGCCCTGGAACAGTCGGAACTATTGATTATTAAAAATAATGCCAAAACAACAGCCGCTGAATATTTCGATTATAGGAATTGGCTGCAATCATTTAAGATGTTTTTAGAAAATACAAAGGTTTAATCTCATGAGAAATATAATACGTTTTTTTATAAAACTATTATTTAATTTGATTCAAATTTATCACAATATCATAAATTATATAATATTAAAATCAAACCATGTTGTTTTTGATGAAACCCCAAGGATAAAAGGGATCATTTTCTTATTAAACCAGGGTAACATACATCTCGGTAAAAAGGTAAGCATTAACTCCAATTGGATTTCAAACCCTATTGGTGGTGGTTTTAAAAGTTCTATAGTTGTCACTGAAAAAGATGCGCAATTATCTATTGGGAATGGCTCAGGATTATCCAATGTAAGTATTGTCTGTTCTGAATGCATAGAAATAGGTCGATATGTAAGAATCGGTGGCGGCACAAAAATATACGATACCGATTTTCATTCGCTAAATGTCGGGATACGAGTTTCACCGTTAGACAAAGGTACTACCGCTAAAGTTAAAATAGATGACGGTGTTTATATAGGCGGAAGCTGTACTATATTAAAAGGCGTTACCATCGGTGAACAAAGTGTGGTCGGCGCGTCATCCGTTGTGACTCGAGATATACCGGCATTTCAAGTTTGGGCTGGTGTACCAGCAAAATATATCAGGGATTTAACTGAAACAGAAAAAGTTGTAGATAGTGAAAAAATCTACGAACAATGATTAAAGAAAAAATAGGGTAGTTGTATTTTAATATATATAATAGGCAACTATGCAAAGGTTATTAAATCTTGAAAAAATATGGGTTTGCTATTCTTGGCGTTTTTATAATATTTACCACTTTGTTATTCGCAAATATCATGCAATTCACTGCTGTTGGTAATTTATATACTTTGTCATTTATATTACTAATCAGTATCGGCATTCTATCATCAATATCTTACTTTACTGTGACAAAAAAATACCCATTGATTATAATATTACTGTTGTCATTCATGATTATTTGTATTTCTACCACTATTATTAACTCCTCTGAAGATCCATATACTTTAATGATTACCGTGTTTAAGACAATGCTTTGGGTTATTGCTTTTTTAGTTGCATACATAACAACCAGAAAAAATAATCAATCAAATCTGCCTTTTAACATGATTGCATTAACATTACCACTGATTGCATATATGTTTTATAAGATTTATCAAAACCAGCTTATTCTTAGAAGTGAATTGATTAATAGCATATATTACTTATTATTACTTGTCCCGATAATTTTAGTTGTCAAACAAAACACTATTAAAATAATTGGCTTGATAATCATATTTATTGGAATAGTTGTATCATTAAAAAGAACCGGTTTAATAGCATTTTTATTATCAATACTGGTATATCTTATTATTCTCTTTTTAAACAGCAAAAAACAGTTGAATAAGAAAAATATTAAATTATCAATGTTAATATCGCTCTTTATTTTTGCCGTTGGTATTTATATTTCATATAGTTACTTATCACAATATTTAAATTTAGACTGGATATCACGTATGCAAGCATTAGAAACCGATGGAGGTTCTGGCAGAACTCTTATTTGGCAAACTACACTTGAAATGCAATCTAAATCAGACATACTCGCATGGCTGCTTGGGCATGGATACAATACTGTTATAACTGATAGTCCATTAGGTGTAAGTGCACATAACGATTTTATAGAAGTATTATATGATTATGGAGCAATTGGATTAACTTTTTATTTAGGATTTATTATTGCATTAATTCAATATTGCATTAAAATGTATAAAGAAAAGTTTCATCTAACAGCACCTTTCGCAGCATCATTAGTTATTTTTATATTAATGTCTTTTTTTAGTCATCTTGTATTATACCCAACATATTTTATCTACCTTTCACTATTTTGGGGAATTTCAATTGCTCAATATGACAATAAATACTATATTAATAATATTATAAAAATAAATCAAGATATTTAAAATTAGAAAATTTTTCAGGATTTTAAGGTCACTTTGACAGGCTCAGTAATCAGTCGCTGACTCTATCGAAGCGACCATTTTTAAGATAATATCTCTTTAAAAAAAGTCCTATCATTTTATAAATTTAATCTATTAATCTATAAAAGACGAATTAACAAACACTTGTATGTTTTGATAGAAAATTAATAAAGGTTACACAATATGAAAATTTTATGGCTTGTTAACATCGCTTTACCTGAAGCGAACTTACTGATGAAGAGGGATCTAAATCCATTAGGTGGTTGGCTTACCGGTATGGCTAACTCTATTAAAGAAATAGAAAATATAGAATTAATAATAGCATACCCGGAAAATAAAATAAAAGATGTAATTGAGTTAAATGGAGATAAAGTAAAGTTCTTCGCATTTCCTCATATTAATGCAAAAGAAATAAAGACAAATAAAGATAATAAAAATTTGTTAAATATTATAGGCAAGATAAAACCTGACTTAGTACATATTTTTGGCACAGAATACCTACATTCTCTGGCTATGGTAAAACTATGCAAATCAAAAAATATAAAATCGATATTACTGATACAAGGACTTACATCTATAATTTCAAAACACTATTCCGCATCATTACCTTCAAAGGTACTAAATAGATATACTTTTAGAGATTTCTTAAAAAATAATAACATTTTAAAAGAACAAGAAAGATTTAAAACTATAGGATTATATGAAATTGAGGCATTAAAGATAGTAAATTTTGTTATGGGGAGAACTACATGGGATTATGCTTGCGTAAAACAAATTAATCCAGATATAACTTATTATCATTGCAATGAAACATTGAGAGATGAATTTTATAAACACACATGGGATATCAGCAAATGTGAGCAATATTCAATTTTTGTTAGTAGAGCAGTTACACCTTTAAAAGGTTTGCATTTCTTATTAGAGGCATTACCGATTATATTGAAACAATTCCCAAAAACGAAATTATATATCGGTGGTGGTGATATTACTAAAAGTAACGCTTTTTTTGATAGACTTAAATTATCATCATATGCAAAATATATTAAGGAATTGATAATAAAATTAAAATTACAAGATAAGATTATTTTTACTGGTCTTCTTGACGAACAACAAATGTGTGAAAGATTTTTAAAATCACATGTTTATGTTAATCCATCAACTATTGAAAATGAATCTAATTCCATAAGTGAAGCTAAACTGTTAGGTGTTCCATGTGTCGCATCGTATGTTGGTGGCGTTATTGATAGAATTGAACATGGAATAGATGGGTATTTATATCAACATGATGCGCCATATATGTTAGCATATTATGTATGCAATATTTTTGATAATAATGAATTAGCCTTAAAACTTTCTGATAACGCAAGGAAACGTGCTTTAATAACAAATGATAAAGAAAAAAACTTAAAAAAATTATTAGATATATATAATATGATAAATGAGTCAAATTTATAAAATTTTGTATAAGCCAGTAAATGATGAAAATAGAATGAAATTCAATATATAAAATTAATATAGAAATATAACGGCATTAAGTAAATGAGAATAACTTTTTTTTCAAATTTTTTAAATCATCACCAACTCTCATTCTGTATAGAGATGTATAATTTAATCGGTGAAAATTTCAAATTTGTTGCAACAGAACCGATACATGAAGAACGTCTAAAAATGGGTTATGAAGATATGAGTAATATGTATCCGTTTTCATTAAATACATATAGTAACAGCGAAAATTATTTGGAAGGTATAAAATTGGGCAACGAGAGTGATGTAGTTATTATTGGTGCTGCACCAGATATATTTATTAAAAATAGATTAATTGATAATAAATTGACTTTTCGCTATAGTGAGAGAATTTTTAAAAAGGGTCAATGGCGAGTTCTTAATCCACGTAATTTTGTTTCTTTATTTTTTAAGCATACTCAATATAGAAACAAAAGTTTATATATGTTATGCGCAAGTGCTTACACGGCATGTGATTTTGCATTAATTAACGCATACAAGGATAAAACATACAAATGGGGTTACTTCCCAGCAGTAAAAGAATTTGATTTAGATAAATTATTCTTGAAAAAGAATAATTCAGTACCTAAAATATTGTGGGTTGGACGCTTATTAAAATTAAAACATCCTGAACACGTAATTAAATTAGCAAATGAATTAAATAAACATGGATATAATTTTACTATAGATATAATTGGAACTGGCGTAATGGAAGAA
>CAZWZF010000005.1:0-142019 GCA_964638715.1 uncultured bacterium
GTATGATTGAAACTGGTGGTCGCATGGAAACATGGCCAGAAAAATGGGTAAAAGCTATGCGGAAATTAACTGACCGTTGTGATCGTGGTCACAGGTGTAAATGTCCGGATGATAAAGCATTTACCGGGATGCCGTTGCCGGAATTATTGTATGTTGATTTTCCGGATGACAGTCAAACTGCGCGTGTAGGAATTAAGCAGTCAATAGCGATATTTAATTGGGATGACGAACCAAAAATTATATCGGTGCGTCGTGAAAGTCTGGGACATACCGGTTCGGTGAAGGCGCAAAACTTCTGGACCGGAGAAATTGAAACTTTTGATGGTGAGTTTATATCTAAAAGAGTTGATGGAAGGTCATCACTTTTGTATGATGTGGTGGTGTAAAGCGGTTTAATGGTTTAGGCGGTAACTGCCATGTTTTTTTAAAGACGGCAGTAAAGGGGGTTATATGAATAAACTTGATCAGACCAGGATTATATCAAGTCGTAGTTATTGGATTTTAACGTTGTTTTGTCTGGTGTGGTCTGTCTGTTTGCAGGCAGCAGATACGACCCCTTTACGCCCTAAGAAAGTTTTTGCCCATTATATGGGGTGCTGGCCTGTTGCGTCTGGTGCATTGGCTTATGAAAAAAGAGAGATTTCAAAGAATCTGAAACATACCAGTACTGATAAAGCAACCAAACTTGGCGGACATGTGCGCAATTATGATTTAGTGCCTCCGGGTATGGAATTAACTGCTGAGGAAAGCGCTGATTTGGAAATAAAACGCGCTATGCGTATCGGCATCGACGGTTTTGCTGTTGACGCCTGGGCAGGTGGCAATGACGCGAAGCGCTCGCTGGACGCGATGTTTAAAGTGGCGGAAGAGAAAGATTATCCGTTTGAATTAACGGTTTGTCTCGACCCCAGTTGCGGCGGTGATCCGGTGGGTACGGTGAAAGAGTTATTGGAAAAACATGGAAAAAGCCCCAAATTTGCCCGCCGCGACGGAAAACCATTAATATTTGGTTATCTGTCATGTTGTTACGGTATGGGTCCATTAATTGATAAAACAGATGATAAATTAAGCAAAGAAGAGCGAAAAAAAGCGGCGGAAAAACTGTTTGTAACCCCGGAAGGGTGGAATATCATGGGGCAGTATTTTAAAGACGCCGCAGAAAAGGTCGGGCAGCCAGTGGCCTACCATTATTGCATGACATATTTCTTCTTTCAGGTTGATAAATCACTGGTTAAAAAGGGAATGTTGACCGAGGCCGCCGGGGTGCTTTCAAAATATGTGCAGGCAATCGGTGGTTTTACATACCTGGGTGGCGAACAGGATGCCATTGCAAAAATAGTTAAAGAAAATGGTGCGGAATGGAGTCAGCCAGTAGGTCATTACCAGAAAGAAAATATCCCATACGAATGCTATACCCCTCCTGGAACAGAGTGGATGGGATGCTGGGACGGCGCCATAAAATCTGACGCGACACTGCTGCAGTTAATCACCTGGAATGATTATGGTGAGAATACGAATATCGCACCGGCATTGAATACCAGATACGACCTGTATGATTTGACCGGATATTATATTAGCTGGTGGAAGACCGGCAAAGCTCCGGAACCTGACCACGACAAGATATATCTTAATTATCACAAATATCCAAAAAATAGCCCCATTTATCCATTTAAATCAACGTTCGGTCCCCGTGATTATGTTCTTGAGGTTATTACTATTCTGCCGAAACCGGCAAAGATTAAACTGCCCGGACGCGATATTGAATACGACGCGCCGGCAGGTTTTACCCGCAAACAATTCCCACTGGTGAAAGGTGCAGTAATTGCTGAATTATTGCGTGATGGCAAGGTTGAAACACGCCTGGAAAGCCCGGAGCCAATTACTGATAAACCATTCCGGGAGGATAACAGCCTGGTTTGTTTCTCTACCGAAGACGCACGTCACTGGAAAGCGGACTTTAAAGATTTAGAACCTTTCTGGTACAGTGAATACGGAGACGCGGATAAAGATGGATTGCCCAATTGGTTTGAGATGTATTGGAGCAACAGTTGGTTTAATTTTAAAGCAATGACAAAAATGAACCCGGATGACGACCCGGATGAAGATGAAAAAACCAATTTGGAAGAGTATAAAGCACAGACAGACCCGACAACGGCACCGCCGAAAGAAGACCCGGAATAAATTACGGTTGAATCTATTCAGTAACAATATAATACTAAACTGAAAACTGAAAACTTTAAAATCATATTTTGATAAGGGGAATCAAATGAAACAAGCAAGCAGAATAATCACTATCGCGGCATTATTTTTATTTATTGCCGCCCGTTCTTTTGCTGCGGACGCGGATAATAAAAAGCTGGTGCTTTGCTGGTACATGGTCTGTTTTGGCAATTCTGTTGAGGGTTATAAGCAGGAAATGGAGTTGGCGCAGCGTAATGGTATTGATGGTTTTCTGCTGGATGTCGGCGCTTGGGACGGCAATTATATTGTTTCGGCTGAACGCATGTATGAAGCAGCAAAACAGTTGAATACCGGTTTTAAATTGGCAATGGCCCCGGAATACAGCGTACAGCCATTTGCGCCGAAAGTATGCGATATGGTGATGAAATACCGCGACCATCCCAATCAGTTAAAACATGATGGAAAAGTTGTCCTATCGGGATATTGCAATGCGTCAATGTTCGCGCCGGTGGTGGAAAAACTAAAGGCGGATGGTGTTAATGTATTCTTAATTCCCGATATTCATCTGCCGCGTTATGTATATAACCCCAGTGTGGAAACATATTACACCGAGTTTGCAAATAACCCTTATCTTGATGGCGTGATGATGTTTTGCGCTGAACAGTTGGGTAGTAATATCTGGAAAAACTCAATCGCACGCCGCGCCACTTTAAAGCAGGGGAAATTACTGGGTGCCGGTGTGATACCGGCTTATAATAGCGCGAATCTGCAAGATTACCGCGGCATGAGCGGTTATTTGTCCATGTGGGAAGGTGCGATAAATGACGGCGCGGATTGGATAAGCATCGTAATCTGGAACGACTATAACGAAGATTCTGGTTTAATGCCGAATAGATGGCCTAACGGTACTGAACGATATCTATATGACCGCGATGAAAGTTTTCTGCATGCCACAGCTTATTCCAGTGCGTGGTTTAAAAGCGGCGTAAAACCAGCAATTACCCAGGATAAGATTTTTGTCACCTACCGCACCCGGTCAAAATGGCAGCGTAAAGGATGGGACGGCAAAAAGTGGGTTGATATCTGTCTCAGCAAAACTTGGCCCTATGACCAGATTCATGATGATGTGCAGGATTTAGTTTATATTGATACATTTTTAACCGCACCGGCGGATGTCACCGTATATATCGGTAAACAAAAAAACAGCATTAAGATGAATGCCGGTGTTGGGCATGCTGAAGTTCCTATGACACCTGGTGTCCCCCGTGTAGTGCTTGAACGCAATAAAAAAGTTCTGGCTGACGTGCTGGGACGAAAACTGATTATTGATACCCCAACAGAAAAAAACAGTCTGTTAGGTTATCATCATGTCAACCGCACATGGATTAGCGGTACCGCGGTAGGACCAATGGTTAAACATCTGGAAGCCGAAAGCGGAAAAGTGGAAAATGACGCATCGGTTATTGAACAAAAAGGTGTTAAAGCTGTAAAAATAGAGCAGAAAAAGGGCAGTGGTTTTTCACTGTCGGTTGATGGTCTGGCTACCGGTACATATAACGTTCGCATAACCTATTCAAATCCGTCAAAAGAAGAGGCACGTCTTACCATGTATGCTGATGGTCCGGTGCGCGCGGCAAATGAATACCCATATTTTATTCCGGCATATCTGCCGCCAACTGAAGAAGGCAAGTTCCAGACGGTTTCATTCTTCTGGTCGTTATATGACGCGACGAAGAATATAAAAATCCAATGGCAACCAGGCGCGATGTGGGGCAAGGAAGATCCCAATGATAACGATTATGGCGATGTCATGATAGACGCCATTGATTTAATTAAGGTAGAACCGGTGGCAATGCCGCAAAAAGAAGATATTACCCTGCTGCAGATGGTCAGTATCCCCGCCGGGACCTTTGTAATGGGGTCAAATAACGGCGAACCGGATGAATTGCCGTTGAGTAATGTGACATTATCAGCCTTTGCAATTGGCAAATATGAAGTTACAAATGAAGAGTTTGAACGTTTTGACCCAACACATCGCGCGTTTCGTAATGGCAATTCGTGGCGCGATAAAGAACCTGTGTTGCATTTATCCTGGGGTGATGCTGCGAAATATTGCAACTGGTTGTCAAAACAGAATAACTTGACCCCGGTTTACGATGAAAAAACATGGGCAGCGGATATGAAAGCGGACGGGTACCGTCTGCCAACTGAGGCGGAGTGGGAATATGTTGCCACCGGACGGGGTGAAGGAAGATTATACCCATGGGGAAATACAGCACCTGTACCTGGCGTTCACGGCCAGTTTAAAGGCGCCGCCGCCCAAGGCGCGCGTTTGCCGCGACCGGCAACCGAA
This sequence comes from uncultured bacterium, assembly GCA_964638715.1. Taxonomy (GTDB): domain Bacteria; phylum Armatimonadota; class Hebobacteria; order CAIYQO01; family CAIYQO01; genus JBAXQQ01. The sequence goes on from CAZWZF010000005.1 coordinate 4,535, forward strand.
GAAGCCGGTGTGGTGGTGAGAGGCTCTTTCCCTGCCGGTGCAAGTCGTGATGGGGTGATGGATATGGCGGGCAATGTAGGCGAATGGTGCACGGACTGGTATGATTATTACACCATTGATGCAAAAAATGACCCTTGCCAGCAAACCGCCGGCAATTATCGTGTTATTCGTGGTGGGTCTTGGAGTTGGTATGGTTACAGCCAGCGATCGTCTGACCGCGAGTTCAACAGCCCCAATTATCCCGGACATGCGTATTACGGATTCAGACTGGCAATTTCCGATGCTGGATGGAAAAAAACAAAGAAATAGAGGTTTACTGTTGTGGAAAGAAAAACTGAAAATATGGTTTGGACATGGTGTGGTTGGGAACCATTGCAGTTTTATCGTCGATTGGGTGGTTTTCATGAGGCGCAGGAAGGGAATGCCTTGTGGGCGGATGACTGGCGGGCACTGCTTGATTCTGAAGAGTGCGCTGGTAAATTGGTGGAAGCCGGGATTAACTGGGTCACCACGCATTTTTACAAGGGATTTGGTTTGGAATCGGAAAATGAGGAAATCACCGCAACAGCAAAAATGATAGCTAATTACCACCGTCATGGGGTAAAAGTTTTTACCTACATTCAATATGGTACTGTGATGCCGGAGACGATTCAGGCAGAAAGCGAAGAGTCGAAAAGTTGGGGCAGGACAGATTGGAATGGTCAACATGATGGCCACCCTTATGAATACGGCGATCAGTATTGGCGTGCCAAACCATGCGCCAATCAGCCCGGATTTTGTGAATACATGTTGAAATGTGTCGATAAAGCCATCGAAATTGGCGCGGACGGCATCTGGATTGACAATCTGCAGGCAGACGGATGTTATTGTCCGTGTTGCCAGCATGCTTTTCAGGAATATCTGCGGAAAAATATTGCCGACCCCTGGCGCCAGTTGGGTGTGCGTGATTTAACAAAGGTATCGATTCCCCGGGCAGAACGCCCGCGCGACCTGGTTTACCAGGCGTGGATGGCTTTCCGTGCTGCAGAAACGAAAACCAGTTTGCGTATGCTGGCAGAACGGGCACGACAACTTAAACCGGATGTTCTGGTGGCGGTTAATGTCGGCATCGGCAATCATCAACGGGCATTGATAGAGAACGGCAACTGGTTCGGCAATCTTGACTTTGTGGATTATACCTACGCGGAAAATGGATTTTTCCCAAATTGGAAAGACGGGAAAGTTATTACACAAAGTTGGCCGATGGGAATTGCGGAATCGATTGGTATAAATATTGTACCGGGTGCCGGTAACCCGGGTGGTCGTGTGCCAGACAAACTTCAACTTCGGCAGGTTTTTGCGGAAAGTGCAATTAATGGTGGTCACGCCTTTGGTGGTCCTTGGGGTTTACGTGGTGAGGATGGCGGAGCAGAACCGATATTATTGCGGGATACAGAATACCGTAAGGCGTATCGTCTACTGGTTGATTGGTACGGGAAACATGCTGAACTATTCCGCGACAGTGTAAACGCGGCACCGGTGGCATTGTTATACAGCAAAGAAGCAATGAGCACAGATGAAAAGAATAGCAGAATTGTTTTTGATGCCATGGTTCAATTATTAACACAACAGCAGATTCCATTTCGCTATATTCTAAGTGACCGGTTAGAACAACTTGATGGTGTTTCATTATTAATCCTTCCGCATGTATTGCCGATGAGCGATGAGCAAAGCGCGGTTATAAGCAAATTTACTGCAAATGGCGGCCGTGTGATGGCAACAGGCAGAACGTCAATGTATGACGAATATATGCGGCAACGGCGCGATTACGCGTTATCACCGGTATTCGGTCTTTCATTCAGTCAGCAATTTGAATCAGAATATGGAAACTCAATTGTTGTAAACCCTTATAACGGTTCTGTGTTTATCCCTGGAGAATGGGGATTATCGGCGAATTGCCTGATTACCGGCGACCGAATTGTCTGTGCTGTTCGTGATGCCTTGGATATGCCGAGAGTGATATCTCCGTTGCCGTCTCTGGGTGTGACGTGGCGTATATTAACAGATGGCAGATACATGCTTGGATTATTGAATTACGATAAAAACGCGATTAACGGTGTGAGACTTGTGGGAAAAGGAGCCGTACCTGATTTAACTTTTTATAATATAGAAAATGAAGGTACTAATTTAGAAATGGTTATTTCGCAAGGAACATGGCATATCACTTTGCCACCTTTACATGCAGAAGGATTCATAATATTAGATGAGGATATATGAATACTCAGTTAAATTTTAATTTTTCTCCATCGCTTTATCATCAGCAATTGATGCAGGGAATAGTTCCATCGTTATCTTATCATGATGGTGATGTAACCGCATGGCAAAATAATTTGCGTAATAAAGTATCTGAACTGCTTGGTTTTGATTTTCAGCATGGTAATCGTGTGCCATTAAACGCGCATATATTATGGCGCCGTAATCATGAATATGGCATTATTGAAAATATCGTCTTTACCAGTGAGGATATGGTGGATGTTCCAGCGTATCTCTGTATTCCTTCTGAAGCAGTTGCTCCATATACCTGTTTCATTTGTCTGCAGGGACATACTTCGGGTATGCATAATTCTATAGGCGTTGATTTTACTGATGAGTCAACTCCGATAGATACTGATGGCGACCGTGATTTCGGCATTGGTTGTATGCGCCGCGGGATAATGGCATTGTGTATAGAACAAAGATCATTCGGCGAAAGACAGGAAAAACATCAGCCTCAGCATCTTGATTATCTGTGTCATCAGGCGGCAATGAACGCGTTATTAATCGGGCGAACCCTGTTGGGAGAACGTATTTTTGATATTGACCGTGCGATAGATTATTTGTCTGAACGTGGTGATATTGATATGGCAAGGATTGGTGTAATGGGGAATTCCGGCGGTGGCACCACCACATTATTTTCTGCTGCTTTGTTGCCACGAGTGCGATTTGCCATGCCTTCATGCTGTTTCAGCACCTTTCAGGCATCAATTCAGTCAATGTTGCATTGTGTCTGCAATTATGTACCGGGTTTGTTGCAATATGCTGACATGGGTGATATAGCCGGGTTAATCGCGCCAAAACCATTAATAATTGTCAGCGGTGATGAAGATGGAATTTTCCCCATTAATGAAGCCCGGACAGAGTTCGCAAGGGTAAAGAATATTTATGAATCCGCGGATGCCGCAAATGATTGTCACCATGTAGTTTGTCATGGTGGCCATCAATTTTACGCGGACGCGGCATGGCAATGTTTCTTAGAGAAGTATAAATAATTATATGGCAACATTATCAACAATATCAATACCAGTAAAGTTGTCGGGACCACCTCCATTATCACCATGGTTCCGCTTTGGCATTATCGATAGTTTTTTGCCTGGACAGAAAGAAACTATGGCGCAGGTACGCGTTTTGAAAGATTATTGCCTGCACTTGCAGATTGAGGGAAAAAGTTGGGTATGGTGTAAAGATTTAAATGGCAGTATTGATGTAAATCCCGGAGATTTGTTGTTTTTTCCACCTGGTTTTATACATGCATGGGCATACACCGGCGAAACTCACCTGGCGATACATTTTGACTTGCAGCATGATATATCAATAACACCGCGAAATTATGAGCAGTCGTTTGAGATGATAAATTTTTTAGAAGAAACCGGACATTATAACCCGGTTTCTGTTATGCCGGTATTCAATCTGTTTTTTCCGGGTCAGTCCGAAAATGATGGCTGGCAAATCCCCATGGTGACAAGATTAAAAGATACCGCGGTATGGCAGGAACGTCTTAGTTCTCTTGTTTACCTTTGGCAGACAGAATCACTGGATTCATTATCAGCGGAGATATCAGTATGCCACACACTCATCCGGGCTCTTGATTCGCTTGCCTCGCAATCAATATATACCAATAAAAATGTTGATGACCCGCGGGTGGTCTCGTTTTTACAACGATTGCAAAATCCTGCGGAACTGGCTGCTACCGCAATGTGCAATATTGATGAATTAGCTAAACAAATAGGGATGAAAACGACCACTTTCTATCAGATATTTAAGGTGGTAACCGGACGTTCCCCACACCAGTATATACGTGAACGGCAGATACAACAGGCCGCGACATTATTGAAAAAATCATCTTTGCCAATCCGCGTAATCGCGGAATCAGTTGGCTTCAGCGATTCATTCCATTTCTGCCGGGTATTTCACAAAATGACAGGATCGTCACCATCACAATTCCGGAGGCAACCATAAAACAATGAAGATGAATAAATATCCATATTTTTGAATAAAAATCCATGTATTTTATTATCAAATAACAATAAAATGTGAAAGAGGTGACATTTATGAAAATGGTAGAATTAGGCAAAACCGGGTTATCGGTCAGCCGTCTTGGTTTTGGCGGATTGTTTGTGGCGTCTTTTTCCGCGCAATATGACGAAGCGCGTAATGCTGTAAAGCGTGGAATAGAATTAGGTATTAATTATTTTGATACCGCCCCCGGATATGGCAACAGTGAAGAGGTGCTGGGAAAAGCGTTGGAAGGTGTGAAAAGCCCAATAATTCTATCAACTAAATTGGGTGGTCGTCCACAACCATTTTTACCACAGGACAAAGCATGTCTGCGTTCAAGTGTAGAGGAAAGTCTGCGTTTACTGGGCCGTGATTATATTGATATTCTGATGATTCACGAACCGGATCGTCCCGGTCAATATGACTGGTGGACAGATATGGTTAATGTGGAAGGCCCGGTATTGGAATTGCTGGATGAACTAAAAGCGGAAGGTAAGATTAAACACACTGGTCTGGGCGGTACTACCACCAGTGAACTGGCGCATCTTTGCCGAACCGGAAAATTTGATGTGGTACTGACGGCCTATAATTATTCATTGTTGTATCGCGAATCCGCGTTGGAAGTAATTCCTGAAGCGAAAAAAGCAGGAATGGGGATAATTGTCGGATCACCTCTGCAACAAGGCGCGCTGTCACGACGTTATGACGAACAATTAAAATCTTCTGAGGCATACTGGATATCAAAACCGAGACGAGAACAATATCAGGCTCTTTATGCTTTTTGTGATGAATGCGGTATGTCTTTGCCGGAAATGGGAATACGGTTTGTATTAAGCAATCCTGATATTCATTGTGTATTAATGGGTGCCAAATCTGCCGGGGAAGTTGAGCAGAACGCCGCGGCGGCAAATGCCGGCGCGTTACCCGCAGATATGCTTAATAAATTGGCAGAAATTGCCGCGATGGTCCCGTTCCGGCCATTTGGAGAACCGTTTGGCATTGGTTGGATAATTGGCAATCCCGCGTCATACAAAGGACAGGGACAAGCTTAAATATAACAAAAGATGCAATGTTTGAAGAGGAATATAACTAATGCATACTGAAATTGAAGACCGATTTTATCGGGTGTTAACATATCAGAATGTGGACCGTGTGCCGGACATTGAGTTCGGTTATTGGCCACAAACTATCCGCCGATGGTTGGGCGAGGGTTTACCTGCAGAATACGCGAGTGAAAAGAACCAGATGTTTAGCAGTAAACTGGATAGTTTCTTTGGTTTTGATGAATTGAAACAGCATAATATTCCTGTTCGGACATATATCAATCCCGGTTTCGACGAAGAAATTATTGAACGACGCGGCACCTCTGTGGTGATGCGGGACAAAGATGGCGTAATAGCTGTAAGGTATCAGAACGATGTTGATGAAAGTTCTATTCCGCATTACCTTAAATTTCCGGTTGAAACACCGGAAGACTGGTATAAACTGAAAGAACGGTACAGCTTTGATGATCCGGAAAGGATGCTTCGGCCAGATGAAGTTGCCGCGGCACAGGAAGTATCTGACCGTGGTGATACCACCGTTTCTATATTTTTTACCGGCTTTTATGGGCAGTTGCGTAACTGGTTGGGGATGGAAAACCTGTCATATGCCTTTTATGAAGAACCAGAGATGGTACATGACATGGCCGATCATTGGGCAGAACTTTGTGTGCGGCAACTGCAAGTGTTACCGGCGAATGTGCGCATTGACCATGTTGCCTGGTGGGAAGATATGGCATCTAACAATGGTCCTCTTGCTGGTCCCGTGTTATTCCGTGAATTCCTACAACCTGCATACCACACAGTAATGACTGAAGCCAGACGTCGTGGTTGTGTTATCAGCACCGTTGACTGTGATGGTAACCCTCATGATATTGTTGGCAACTGGATGGAGGAAGGTGTTAACATTATGTTTCCCCTGGAAGTTAATGCAGGCGTTAATCCATATGAATGGAGAAAAGAGTTTGGCATGGATTTGCGTTTGCGCGGCGGTATTGGCAAAGTGCCGATTGTTCATGGCGGCAAGGCTATTGACGCTGAGTTAGAACGAATTAAACCTTTACTCGACCAGGGTGGTTATATACCACATCTTGACCATCTGGTACCACCGGATATTTCGTTTGGAAATTACTGTGAATACCTTGAAAAGAAACGTAAATTAATTGGTAAATAAGTTTTATATATAAGGACAAGTATGAATAAACGCAGATTGGGAAAAACAAATTTTCAGGTCAGCGAAATCGGGCTTGGAACATGTTTCATGTCCGGACAGGGACAGGACAATGTAAATAGCTGTACTGCATGGGCGATAGACCATGATATCAATTATTTTGATACCGCCGCGGATTATGGTAAGGGCAATGATGAAAAAATGCTTGGTGAAGCATTAAAAGGACGGCGAAATCAGGTGTTTATCGCTACTAAAGTGGGCTGTGTTGATGAACCAGGTGGCCATAGATCAGTCGCCTGCCTGATGCGACAGTTTGAAGATGGGTTGGCAAGGCTACAGGTTGACCATGTTGATTTAATTCAACTGCATGAAGCCGATCAGCGGAAATGGTGGTCGGATGATGATGTTTCTGTTGAAATAGCGGCAGACCATTGCGGACCACTTATTCGTGATGACGAAGAATATATTTTTTTAGATGCGCCGTGTGTTGAGTTTTTGCGTCAGGCAAAGGCGTCAGGAAAAGCGCGATATATCGGCATAACCGGCAAAGACGCGCGGCGGTTGGCGCGCATAGTTAACATTATAAATATTGATACAATGATGATGGCACATCAGTATAATCCGATATATCATAATGCGGCGGAATATTTATTACCGGTTACCGAACAGCAAAATATTGGTATTGTAAATGGTGCGTCATTCATGAAAGGATGGTTGGCGACACCGCAGACGCAATGGCAAAACACAAGACCGACATGGATGGATGATAAGTTTTATAACGCGTATTTCGCATATCTTGATATACAGAAAGAAAGCGGTTTGCCCTTGGCGGAACTTACATTGCGTTGGCAACTTAGTGAAAAACGCCAGCATTCAGTGGTTTTAGGCTTTAATCAGATATCTGATATTCAACAGAATGTTACTTCTGCAGAAAAAGGTTTTTTGCCGGCGGATTTACAGGCGGCAATAAACGCAATCGGCATAATCCATCCGCTAATATATCAGGGAAGACACGAGATTTAATAAGTAAGAAATAAAACGAAAATCCTGTTAAAGGTGAAAAATTATGTCTGAAAATGAAATTAAATTAAAATGGTTTGATGCACTTGATATCGGTGTGGAAGGGCAGGGATGGTCTGATACTGTATCGCCGTATGACCGGTTGCCGGTTAAAGCACAGGGGATAGTGCCGGAATCAGTATGGAATCTCAGTAGGTCAGCAACGGGGATGTGCGTTAATTTCTCTTCTGACGCCAGGCAGATTCACCTTCACTGGGTGTTGCGTGATGATATGCTGGGTGAGACTAATTTCCCTGTGGCAGGTTACAGCGGTTTTGATTTGTATGGTGATGACCGCGGTACCTGGCGTTGGGTCGCATCCACACATCGGTTAGAAAATAAAGAGCAGGAATATTGTATGATTACCGGTTTGGATGGCGCGGAACGTGCGTATAGATTGTATTTTCCGTTGCGGAATCCGGTTGTTAAAATAGAGATAGGTGTGCCGGAACAAAATATTTTCAATTCCATTCCGCCACGGTGTGTAAAGCCCATTGTTTGTTATGGGACATCAATTGTGCATGGTGCATACGCGTCACATGCCGGGTTGGTTTATCCTTCTATTATCGGACGGCGTTGTAATTTGCCGGTCATAAATCTTGGGTTTTCCGGCAATGCAAGGATGGAGATAGAACTTGCTGAATTAATGGCGGAAATTGACGCGGGAATATATATACTTGATCCCTTACCAAATATGGATTTAACATTGGTGAATGAACGGTCAGAAAAGTTTGTCAGAAGATTGCGTGAATTACGTCCAGACGCAAAAATTATTATGGTGGAAGATTTCCCACGCACCAATAGTTGGATTATTTCGGGATCAGAAGAAGAAATTGCTGTAAAATGTAGACGATACCGGCAAATATATGAAAAGCTTATCAGTGAAGGTATTACCGGGTTGTCCTATCTGTTTGGTACTGAATTGCTGGGTACTGATAACGAGGCGTCAATAGATGGTATCCATCCCGGAGATTTAGGATATATGCGAATGGCAGATATAATAGGTTATGGCGTTAATTCCGTGATATAATTATGAAAATGTTTTTAAGGAGACAAAAATGAGCAGATATCTATCCGGGTTATTAATAATATTGCTTTTATGCATTACAACTGGTGCGGAACCTTTACGTTTGGCGCGAATTTTTGCCGACCACATGGTTATTCAACGCGAATTGCCGGTGAATATTTGGGGGTGGGCAGATGCTGGTGATAATGTTGAAGTTATTTTCTCTGGACAGACTGTGCGCGCGGTTGCTGACGCGGATGGTAAATGGATGGCGGTATTGCCGGCCATGAAGGCAAACCTGGTCGGGCAGGATATTACTGTAAAAACAGACAAGCAACCGGATAAGCCATTGACGATACACGATGTATTGGTTGGTGAAGTATGGTTTACCGCCGGTCAGTCAAATATGATGATGGGGTTAAGCAGTGCCGATGGTGGCGCGGATGGTTTTAAACGTCTTGATGCCTGCGCAAATATTCGAGTTGTTAATCTGCCGGGTCAGGAAATGCAATCTGTAGCACCGGCAAAAGACCTGACAAGAGACGCGCAATGGCAGAAACCTGGTGGTGGATACTCTGCGGTCAGTGGATTTTTCGCGGAGAAATTGTATAGTCACTTTGATGGCAAAGTGCCGGTGGGGATGATTACTGCGGTTGCTATTGTCCCCGCGGAGGCATGGGTGGATGAAGCATCCATAACATCATCACCGGTATTGAAGAACCTGATGAATAGCGCGTTGAAGATGACAACAAAATGGTATAACGGAACTATTTCTCCACTAAGTCCGTATACCATCCGTGGTGTTTTATATTATCAGGGAGAATATAACTCTGGCCGTGGACCCGAATTTGAAGTGCTGTTCCCGGCTTTAATTAATAGTTGGAGAAGTTCATTTAAACAAAAAGAACTTCCGTTTTTGTTTGTTCAATTGCCTGGTTTTATTGAACATCGTGGGGAAAAAGATTCGCGTCTTGATATGGACGCCGGCACACTGGCGGCTTTGCATAAACCTGCTTTTGTCGGTTCGTGGGCAGATTTTCGCGAAGCGCAATTGAATGTTTATCAAACTGTGCCAAAAACAGGAATGGCAGTTACCATAGATATTGGCGACCCGTATAATATTCACCCAAAACAGAAAGAACCGGTGGCAAACAGATTATTGTTATGTGCGCGGCAAATGGTATATGGCGAGAAAATTGAGGGAACCAGTCCGATACCTGTTGATGTGAAGACTGACAAAAATAATTTTGTTGTCACCTTTAAAAATGTTGGTAATGGTTTGAATACCGTTGATGGTGATGTGAAAGGATTTGATATTGCAGGTCAGGATATGGTATTACATACCGCCCAAGCGAAGATAGATGGAAAAGACAAAGTAGTTGTATGGTGTAATGAAGTCGAAAATCTGGTGGTGTTGCATTACGCGTGGGGTGGTTACCCCATATGCAGTTTGTATAATTCAGAAAAACTGCCTGCAACACCATTTCGCTATATGGCACGTGATAAAATAAAAGTAGCGGAATCTGCGTCTTTCAATATTAAAAATGCCAGTTTTGAAAACGCGTCAGAAAATAATGCTGAAAATGCCACGGACTGGGTATTAGCCAAAGGCGCGGTGCGGTCGAATGAAAAGGCCAGTGATGGGCAATGGTCGCTTAAACTTCCGGTTAAGGACGCGTCAATTTCACAGTCAAATATGACTTCACAGTTAGGCAATTATTGGAATAGTAATCCGTTGCTGAAAATGGTAGTAAGGCCAGGTTGTGTATCCGGATATTCTGTTGATATCGCGTCTGCTGATGAAAATCAAAAGACAATTTATATGCGTTTATGTAAAAACCCGCAGGCGGAAGGATACCAATTCTGGGGTGGTATTCCGCTAATTTTAACCGCCAGTACCAGGTTTGAGAAAAAAGAGATTGCAAATATTTTCAGTACGAAGTTTGATTTTGACCTGGGGGGCAATTCTGTTGATACTGCCGGCGCAATATTTGTTAACCAAAGCAAGGTTGACGGCGCGTTATATATGGATAATTTATCTGAAGTAACCTTGTTGCGACCGTTGTTGAATATCAGCGGAAACGCGCCGATTATTTTGCCTGCGGTTAACGCTGGTGAAACAGCATTATCGGATAAACGGATTGTCAGCAATGCACAGAAAAAAACACTGCCGCGGAAACTGAATAATGAAGAAACGCAACAGGTTGCTACGGTATTATACGGTGCCGCCGGTTTTAAAATATCTGAAAACCCGAAAATGCAAAAAATAAATGATGTATCTGATGATATTGGCGCGATAATAATGGGTAATGATGCCAAATTATTTGAATTTTCCGGTGATCATGTTGGGGCATCACCACAATCACTGCGTTTTATAGGTGTGGATGGCAAAAGCGGTCTTTGCGGAGGATTAAAACCAGAATCAGAAGAAATTGTTATTAAGTTTAAAGGTAGTGATACACCGGGTGAATATAAAGCAGTTGTAAGAATAATAACGCAAGCCATGAATACCGGCACTATGAGCGATGGTCAGTCCGGTGAACCACCAGTTAACCTGTTCTATACGGATATCCCGGTGAGTGTAAAAGTGAAAAAATGATGAAGGAATTGAAGTATGTATAAGTTGATTTTAGTTGTAGTATTAGTGGTTCTTTTCTGTTGTAATGCTGTATATTCTGCTGGTGCACCACCGAAAAAAATATATGGTCACTTTATGGGTTGTTTTTCCGCGGGTACCGGTGCTATCCAGTATCACGCGCGTTCCGGATTATCTGTTATGGACGCGCCCTCAAAAGTTTTAGCCACAAATCCGTTAAAACGCGATATCGCGGCATTTGCCGGTAAATCTTTCGGTGGCACGTATCGTAATTTCGGTTTGGCACCATACGAGAAAACCATGACATTAGAGGAATCCGCGGATTTGGAAATTCAACGTGCCATGCGCATTGGTTTAGATGGTTTTACTTTTGACGCATGGGCAGGGGGAAGCAACGCGATTAAACTTTTTGACGCGATGTTTGCCGTTTGTGAAGTAAAAAAGTATCCATTTGAATTGACTATCTCTCTTGATTCAAGCTGTATCAGTGATGATATGCCAGAACTTAAAGATTATACCGGCAATAAATGGGTTAAATGTGTAAAATGGTTGTTGGATAAACACGGGAAAAGTCCTAACCTGGCACGACGAGATGGTAAACCACTGATTATGGGTTATCAGTCTCTTTGGCCGGCATGGGAAACCTTTCAGGCGCGTGCCAAAAAAAATGTAGGTGTTGACGCAGAGCAGAAAGATATTGATCAGGAAGTATGCCGTCTGGTTCTGTGTGAAGAAGGTTGGAAACTTTATGGTGATGCTTACCGGCAAATGGCACAGGATATTGGTACCCCTATCTACTGGGAGTTCTGTATGTCTGCTTTCTTCTATACCGTCAATATAAAAGGCGTGCATCCAAAGCCTGATGTATGGGTTGCTGCGGCACGCACACTGGCAAAAGATTTCCCCGCAGTCGGCATGTTTATGTGGGAAGGACCGGTACCGGAAATATCCAAAGCTGTCATTGCGGAAGGCGCGGAATGGTGCCACCCCATGAAAATACAGTATGAAAATTACGGTTGGATGCAGATAGCCAGTCCAGGTACTGATTGGGTGCGCGGTGACTGGAAGGCAGCACGTGAAACACCGTCAACATTGATTCAGTTCATTACCTGGAATGATTATCATGAAACAACTAACCTTTCACCGGGTTGGAACACGCGATATAGCTATTATGACCTGACCGGGTGGAATATAAAATGGTGGAAAACAGGAACGCCACCGGAACCGGACCACGACCAGATATATATCTTCTCGCATAAATATGCTCACAATACAAAAATGTATCCGTTTAAGGCAAAAAACCGGGCGGATAATCTTATTGAGATTATTACAATTTTGCCAAAATCCGCACAGTTACGGGTGCTGGACAGAGAATTTGTTGATGGGGGAAAAGCCGAATGGACAGCACCAGTCGGGTATTCTTATAAACAACTTAAATTAACACCGGGGACTATAGTGGTTGAATTGTTGCGGGATGATAAGGTTATACAGAAATTAGAACACCCGGAACCGGTAAGTGATCGTCCATATCGCCAGGATACCGGTAAAACATGCTGGTCTACTGAAGAAGAAAGGTATTGGAAATTAGATTTTGGCGAAAAGATACCAATGTTTGTATATAGCGAATACGGTGACACTGATGGTGATGGTTTGCCAAACTGGTTTGAAATGTTATGGTTTGGGAAGTTTGGCGACATGTCAACAGCAACCGTTGCTAAACCTGATGATGACCCCGACGAAGATGGAAAAACAAATCTGCAGGAATATTTGGCACAAACCGACCCAACTAAAGAAGATGTAGAAAAACCACTGACCACAGATGAACCGAATTGAAAATAAACAAGTTTTCTGTATAGAATATCAACTTTGGGGATTATATTCTGAAAGAATATATTGCAGAGTTCCGCGGTGTGTATATCTTTATGGATTGTTATTTGAAATAGTCAGTATGATTTAAGTGACATATAAATAAAGATATTGCCGAAGAAATATCCATATTTTTGAAGAAATATCCATTTACAGATTTATAATTCATGTTAAAATATAATGATATTGAGTAGGTACATTTAATGTTTGTTTAGCCATGTTTTTTTGTTGTAATAATCATGATAATTTATAAGGTTAACTTTGAAATCTGGCATTGACATATCAAATATAATATGATATATTTATTATTAAGTTAACGCGAACCTGAATTTGAGTTAATAAAATCGTAATTAATGATTTCGAAAAAAGGGGGCAAGTCATGGTTCACACTGTTACGCGTCGAGGATTTACTCTCATTGAACTCCTCGTCGTCATAGCCATTATTGCAATTTTGGCTGCTATTCTCTTTCCGGTTTTTGCCCGGGCAAGAGAAAAAGCAAGGCAGACTACCTGTTCCAGCAATGAACGCCAGTTGGCTGCCAGTATAATGATGTGGTCGCAAGACCATGAAGAGTTGTTGCCAAGGTATGATTCGTGGGCAACAACAGTAACTGAGAAAAAAGTTACTGATTGTCCCAGTTCATCACAGGATGGTAACGACTATTTTTATTTAGGTTCCAGCATGAATGGTCAGGAAGGTCTGTTATCATCGTTGTCGCAGGGTGATATTGTTTCTCCCAGCGATACACCAATGATATTGGACAATACTGTTGATACACCTAACTATGTTGATTGTGGCGCGCATTCATATTTGTCATTAAGTGATATATTAAATAAAATTTCTTCACGGCACACAAAAACGGCAAACGCGGCATGGGTTGATGGCCATGTATCCGCAATGGTTGGTGGTCCAACCCGCACCATGATTTTTAATGCCGTCACTGAACGTGATGATATGATATATTTTCAGATGACTGGCCCGACTGATGTTGCGTTCAATGATTCAGGTTCCGGCACTCCGGCAACCTCGACACCAGGCCGTTTTGGGGTAAAGAATTTTGGAAAAATAACCAAGGCGCTTCCGAATAGTTACCAGATTGAATATTATTCACAATATACCTGGGTTTCCGGTGGCAAATACCCGCATTCTTATCTGGGACTTGGTTATCCCACCAGTATTGCTGACTCCGCTATTACCGATACTACTGCCACTCCTTTGGCTAATGGTATGGTGGTTGGCACATTTCAACGTTTTGACGCTTATGCTGATCAGTCATCTATAAGAGTATTTACCACATCTCCACTGGTGAATTTCCCCTCGCCAATGGGACAAGGCATTGTACCGTCAGAAGGAAGAAAATATAAAATTATCGCATCAATAAGTAGTGGAATCGGCGTAATGAATATTTACGATGGCGCAATTAAACTGTCTAACAATATGGCGTTTGTACCGGCAACAATTAATGCCAATACCAGCGTTCTGGGTATCTCATCAACCAATGAAAACGGTGGAAAAAATAAGATAACTTTTTCCAATATTCTTATTTGTCGTCCGTAATAATAACTGTTACAGATGATATGTAATTTATAAATGGAGGCTAATTGCCATGTTTAAATATAAAAATGGTTTTACTTTGATTGAGTTGCTGGTCGTGATTGCCATAATTGCAATTTTGGCCGCTATACTATTTCCTGTGTTTGCCCGTGCCAGAGAAAAAGCACGGCAGACAACCTGCCAGAGCAACCAACGACAATTGGCTGCCGGTATATTAATGTGGTCACAGGACCATGACGAAAAATTGCCAAAATATAATGAATGGCAATCTATATCAAATGATCAGAAAGCTTTTGATTGTCCGTCAACATCACAGATAAGCAATGATTATTTTTATTTCGGCGCAAATAGAAATGGCAATGAAGGTATGTTGTCATCATTGGTACTCGGTGATATTGAAATCCCGAATGAAACACCGGTTATAACAGATAACAAACCCGGCACACCAATTTATGTTGACTGCGGTACTAATGATTATATAAAGTTGAGTGATGTAACCAATAAGATGGATGTCAGGCATAGCAATAGTTGTATAACCGCCTGGTTAGACGGTCATGTCACCACAGTTACTAACGGATTAAGCAGGTCGCAAATATGGGCATCAATGCGGGACCGTGATAATAGCATATTCTTTAACTGGTCAGCACCGGCATATTTTACATTCCTGGATCCGGGTGGTGGAAATCCACCATCAAATACAACACCTTCGCGATATGGCGTTCGTTTCTTTGGGAAATTATCTACCGCATTGCCCAGCATTTACACTGTTGAATATACGATGCAGTACAAAAACATATCCGGTGGCAAATATCCATTTTCTTATTTCGGCTTTGGGTACCCATTGACGGTGATGGATTCAACATCCGCAAATACCAACCCACCCTACGCGTCATTAACCGGCGGTATGCTTCTTGGTTCCTTCCAACGATTTGACGCATATGCAGACCAGTCAAAAGTACAGGTGATAACCGCGTCTCCGGTTACCATATTTGACACCGGCGTTGCCAGTGTAGGATTATCTTCCGCTATTGAGAACAGGCTATATAGTTTTGTTGCTACGATAAATGGTACTGCCGGTAAGTTCAATATGTATTATGGGTCGAAAAAACTTACAGCATCAGATGTATCATTTACCGCACCGGCTATAAATGCAAATACCAGTGTTATTGGTGTTATTACCAGTAATGAGTCCGGTGGAAAACATCAGTTAACCCTTAGTAATATGGCTATTTACGTGCCGTAAATAATGAAGATTAATTCTGGAAAAATGTAGTTTCAATAATTATTGCAGGCTTGTCTGGTAATCACTATATCAGCAGGCCTGTTTTATAATTACTGAAGATAAATAATTTTTGGGTTTTAATGAAAAACTAATTATAAAATTTTGTATAACTTGATATAATATATAGCGTTAACGTGAACTATTGAATGTGATATTTAATAGTCAAGACTTTTGAAATTGAGATATTGTATTGGTAACCACTTGAAATTGCCAATTTTTGAAAGCAAGTTATGAAGTTTTGATAATTATAATTTCATTAAAGAAGGAATGAGAAATGAAAAAACATTTTTTAAACTCCACTATCATCTCCCCGATGTTTCTGTTTATGCTGGTATTCATTGCCGGCGGTTCGGTATGTGGTTTTGCTGCCGGTATTGAAAGTACTGTCCGCGGCGCGAAAATTGATGGTAAAAATTACCGCGCGGAGATTCGCGATGGTGTGTTAGTGAGTTTTGTAAATAAATTCACGAAGGAAGAGTATATCAGCAAAAGCGTGAATATTGATGAGTTGAAACTGCACTTGCCGACAGGATTAGGCACACAAAATAGTGACATTGAACGTGAATCCTCGAAAAAATTAATGGAATGGCCGTGGTGGGAACAGCCAAATAAAAACACTTGGCCCAATCAGCATTTCCCTGACACGACAAGCAAGTTTGAGTATAAGAAGAATAATGATAATTCTGCAATATTAACATATACGGGATTATCAAATGGTAAAGATAAATACAATGACGAAACTTATGCCATCGAATTATCTATAGATGCTGAAACCGGTGATTTATTAATAACTCCATCCGCGGATTCTCCCCGTGGCGGTGTTTACGGGTGCGGTTTTACTGTATCGGCATTGGCAAACGACATAACTGTTGAGGCACCGATATTTGAAGGCGTGCGGCTGGACAGAAAAATGCAACCAATGTTGTGGATTAATCAATGGGGCAGTTTTTGGGATTATTCATTTGTGGCATTAAATGGAGAAAAAACCGGTGCTGTAGGTTTGTGGTGCCAGGATAAAGATTTAAAAGTATATAAAAATTTATTTTATATGATTGATGAACAGGGATTAAGCCTTTCGGTGCAGGCGTTAAATTTACCTCCATTCAATGAATTGAAGACGTCAAAACCAATGACCTGGCGTTTGCAGGCATTCAGCAAAAGCTGGTCGCAGGCGGCAGCACGGTTCCGTGAATGGCGGCAGAAAAATGTTAAGATTGCCCCACGTCCAGAGTGGGTAAAAAATATTAGTTATATGAGTTATGGCATGCAGCATACTGATCCGATTAACTCTTTTAACTTTCTCAATAAGTTTTTTGAACCCAAAGATTTGGAAAGAGTATTAACCTGGGCCGCCGATGTTAGAGTTGCTGGTTTTGATAAAAATCATACTAACAATACCCCATACCCCGGTTTTCGTGAAGATGTAAAAAAATACAACGAAAAGAATAACAAGCTGATGGTATATCTGCAGCCAATGATTATGTGGGGGCCAGATCCGAAGACTGAACGGGAACAGAAAGCACTGGAATATTCAAAAGAAGCCAATACCCGGTCGCCTTTTCGCGCTGATCTGAATACTGTAGAGCCGTATCATGACCAGCATAATTTAGGTCATCCGCAGTGGCAGCGCTGGTTTCTTGACTGGGTGAAAGAATATATTCAGGATTACGGCATAAACGGTATTTATCATGACCAGTCATATATGTGTCCCATTGATGTCCGTGGCGCGTCCGCACCGGGCGGCATGACATCAACCCAGGGAATGGCGGATTATTTCTACAAGGCTGCCACTGAAAATCCCGGTTCTATCCACGGAACAGAGCATCTTACTGAGGTGAACAGCGTTGGCGCGTCACTGGGATTAGGGTGCGGGATATTGTGGGGAACTCCGGGGTATGAAACGAAAAACCAGATAGGTCCGGAAGGAAGCATGAACTGGCAGCGGATTAAGAAAGCTTCTCCGGTTTCAAATGCCCTGCATTATCCTAACGGTGCTATTTACGCCTTTCCTCACGTATCGCACTTTTGGGCTGGTCCGGTTCGTTTTCACCATGGGATGGACCAAATGGAACGGCGCGGTGATATTCCCGGAAATAGCATGTGGGAATATATGTCGGCAATGAAAGTGCCATTTGATAACTGGGTGAATGATATATGGATAGACCGCGAACGCATCATGTTATTCGTTCGCAACGGTCTGCGCGCGGATTTTCCCGAAGATTGGGACAGAAAAGTATTGTCATATTTCAAAGGAGCGAAAGGTGAGGATTTCCGATATGAAGAAACCGCTTATGGATCAGCATTCACGGAATATCAGAAAAACAAACGTATACTGCATTACGCGCGGATACAGAACGTGGAAAAAGCAACAGTAGAAGGCGCGATTATCGGTTGGCCGTGTTATGATAAAAATGGTCCGATCGGATTGAACCCGAAAATTATCTACTGCGTTAATGGCGCGATATCCCGACCGGCGGCAACTTTCTCATTTCCTGATAATGCAAAAGTATATCTGAAAGACGGCTATTCAAATGAGAGTATAGCATGGATGCAGATGGAGAATATGACTGGTAGTGAAAAGAAAAAGATTACTGTTATGTTATCTGCGCCTATTGAGCCTGTTGCTGTTTGGGTGGACGGCACCGCTGTTAAACCATTAAAATCCGGCAAACAGTGGAAAATACCGGCAGAAACCACCTCATTTGTTGCAGTATTGTTTAAGTCGCCGGCGTCAGGAATTAAGGATTTACCTGCTAATGGCATATTAAACCGTGTTGTTAACGCTGATACAAAGCGCGATTTCTTTAATCCCGCGGCGTTTGCCAAAGATATCACTCAAAAAGACAAAGCTATTTCAATGTGTCCGGCACGCGCGGGAATAGGCATACCGACAGCATATGAAATCCAGAATTTCATTCCGATAAAAATTCCTGATAATGACGGGGTATTAAAAATATCAGCGCCGACAGGAAAAACTATTGTCGGCACGTGGCGTTTTAATGGTAAAGTAGTGATACCGGTTGAAAACAGCATTGAAATAGCTATGAAATCCGGTGAATTATCGCTGCTCAGTTTTACGGCATCCGGCGCGGCCAACTGTAATATTGAGTGGAAAGTGAATGCGGGCACTGCTTTAGTAAAATAAATTTTTAACCCCAAAATATTTTTATGGTGATGTTATGAAAAAATACTTTTTAAAAAGTTTCCTGCTGGCATTATGCGTATTAAATGCCGGTGCTGTTTTTGCCCAGAATGTATCTGAATACAGACATCCTTCGGCAACTGTACCATATGCCTGGGTAAAACCGGTTATTGATGGAAAAGTTGACGATGCTGAATGGCAGGGGGCTTTCAGTCAATCAGCATTGCAAACTGTAAATAAGCAGATTAGTTCTCGTCAAACACGTTACTGGATGATGTGGGATGAAGAAAATATTTATGTTGCTATGCGCGACCCGTTGCGTCCCGGTGAACGTCCAATTCAAAGATACCGCAATCGTGACCGTGATCTTGATATAATCTATGATGATTGCTATGAAATATGGGTATCTGTAGATGCTACTGACCCAATGACCGGACAGCTGCACTGTTCGACTCAATTTCTCAGCAATTTTTCCGGTGCGCGTTGTGATGCGTTGCATCAACCTGCGGTGGGTAATTCACGCACCAGCAGTTATGACACTAATTGGGAACCAAAAAACCGAATTACTGATAAAAATGAATGGGAAATGGAGATTATAATTCCGCGGTCCAGTCTGGGTACAACGAAAAAACCATTTTATGACGGCATGCATTTCAGAACGCTTATAGCCAAAAATTACAAGCGTCCATGGGAACAAAACTCATTTGAAGGAACATCATCTTTTTCAGTAATAGATACACATTCTGAATTTATTATGTCAAAAAGTGCTCCTGCATTGCATTTGCTGAATGTTGGAAGTGCGGTATCCGGGAATATCGGATTAGTTATGAAAGCAAAAGGTCAGGCTGATTGTAAAGTTCACTGGCAATTCATGTCGAATAATGTTAACAAGCAAGGCGATGCTGATATAAAAAAAGGTATGTTATCAGAAATTATTAATTTACCTGAAATTGACAAAACAGGTCCCGGAAAAGTTCGTATCACCTTAACAGGGGAAGATGGAAATATATTGTTGGACTGGTCTGCTTTACGTATGTTTTCCGCTATTCCTAAAGATGTCATTAATGACTCCGGCGACCGGGTTGATTTGGGGATAACATTTAATCCGGAAAAAGATTACGCGCGTGTATTTGGAGATTTTATTAATTATGATAATCGAAAAAATATCAGGGATATTACCATTATAGTTAATGACGCTAATGGGAAAGAAATAAAACGCAGCACTACCAGGTTAGATGATTTTGCATACGCAAAAGATATATTGCATTTTGATAAATTGGCAATGGGAAAATATACAGTCAGTATTGAATGTAAAGATGCTGCCGGAAATGTGCTGGTCAGTAAAGACAGTACTTTTACGAAGGAAGATTTAGCGGCTAAATATGAATGGTGGAATACGAAACGCGGTAATATTGAAAAAGTTATTTCACCGTGGACTCCTGTTACTATAAATAAATCAACATTTGGAGTTTGGGGTAGAGAAATGGAGTTTGGGCCCGCAGGTTTGCCGGTTAAAGTCAGTACTCAGGGTAATAAAATATTAGCAGCACCCGGTAAATTAACCATGACAGGCGCAAATGGCAAAGCAATGATTGCATCCGGCGTAAAAAGTAAAACAATAATCGACCGGGATTATAGGAAAACTGTTGTGATTGATAGTAAAATAGGCAATATTGATATCAGCAGTGAAGTTAAAGTAGAGTTTGATGGCATGTACAAAGTAAGAATGACATTAACCCCTGTTAAACCTACTTCTATTAAGAATATGAAAATTGTATTGCCGTATACTGAAGCAATGGCTGAATATATTCATGCTGTTACTGCTGAAATACGCAGTGGTTTTTTCTATGGATTTACTCCTGCTGGCAAAGGACGGGTATGGGATTGTTATCAGGTCGGCGATAAAACGATGAAATCCGGCTCATTTATACCATATATTTGGCTGGGTTCGCCAAAGGGTGGTCTTTGCTGGTTTGCAGACAGCGATCAGGGGTGGATACCAAATGACAAAGTGCCGGCTATTGAAATACAACGTAATGTGAAAGGTCAGGTAGATCTGGTTTTTAACATTATCAGCAATGACGCTGTTATTGATCAGCCACGTACGATTACATTCGGGTTGCAGGCATCGCCGGTTAAACAGATGCATAAGGGATGGCGAGAAGATAACTGGTGGTGCGGAGATACTTTTAAACAGTATGCCCATAGTCAGAATCTGATTTTTGCGTCAACACCATTTGTCCTGCCAGGGTATATAGATACTGCTAAAAAGATTGTTGATGAACAACATAAAGCCGGAAAACCTGCTGTGCCATATTTTATCCACACTTCTCTCCCTGGTTATCTGGTGCCGGAAATGAATATATTTGCAGAACAATGGAAAACTACTGTGGATGACGCGTTATGTTATCGCGGTTCATTTAATGACTATATGATTCACAACTGGAGCAAATGGGCGGAAACCTGCGGTATAGACGGGTATTATATTGATAATATGCGTCCGATAGCCTGTGATAATATCGAACATGGATGTGGTTATAAACTACCGGATGGTCGTATTCAACCGACATTCCAAATGTTTGATACCCGTGATTATTTTTTACGTAGTCGTGCTGCTTTTCTGGAGCAACGTCCGGAAAGCCGATTAGTACTGCACATGACTAATTCAATGGTTATTCCATGGGTTTGCGCCGCCGATGTATCTTATGATGGAGAACATCATGTTATATACCCGGAAATGAAGAAAGATTTCATGGACTTTTGGTCGTTGGAAAGAATGCGTGTTGATTTCCCTTCGCAATGGGGTGTTGCGGTTAATTTTATGCATGAATATCAGGGTGATTGGAATCCTATAGCTATGCATTTAGGTATGCGGGCATATTTCGCCACAGTTATGCTGCATGACGCCTTGCCTACTGGTAATGAAAATGGCCATGCGCGTATGCTGACTGGCATTCGCAAAAAATTTGGTATCGGTGATGATAATGTGAAATTTTTGCCTTATTGGGAAAAGACCGGTATATCCTCTGACACAAAAGATATTAAACTGGCAGCATGGCATAAACCTGATAAAATGCTTTTAATGGTTGCTAATTTTGGAGAACAACAGGATGTTGTAGTGAATATTGATGCAGCAAAACTTGGATGGAAAGATGCCGTTATTACTGTATCTGACACCGAAAAAGGAATGAAACGTACTGATAATATTCAGGTTGACAAAACCGATGATGAAATTAATATCGAGCGAACTACATGGGAAGCAAATGAAACTAAGCGTATTGCAACCTTATCAAAAAATTATGATATCCAACTTGCAGCATCAGAAAAAGCTGGTAAGCCTGCACCCGTTAAACCTGACTTGACGCCAAAACCATTTAAAGAACAACGAAAGAAAAATGTTAATATTATAACGTGGAATGGTGATGATGTGCCGGCACCTGAATTGCATGGAAATATCATAAAAGTATTTGTGCCCCGTCATAACTATCGATTGTTGATTATTGAGAAAAAATAAATTTGTTAAGTGATAAAAATATGGCGTCAGTCGTCATTTATAGTGTCTAAATATTAGAGGTGAGGTTAATTATGTTAAATAATCTGTTAGCGAAGTTCGTATTAGTAGTCATGCTTTTAGCGTTGACAACCAGCGGAATTCTGGCGGTGGATCCAGTTATTGCTGATAAAGATACCGGCAGCATTAATGTGGAAACTAACCGTTGCAAGGCGCGTTTTGAAATGGGTCTGTTAGTTTATCTGCAAAATAAACTGAAGAATCGGGTGATGATAGATAACTCACTTGACCCGAATATTCCGACAGGATTCCGTACAGCTTTATATGTCGCGGACAAACCAAAGACAGAACCTTACTGGATTTACCCGGTTAGTGACGGCGATAAAAAATCTGTTGTTACAATAAAAGAATCAGACCGAAGTTCGGTGACTGTATCATTTAAGGGATTGGCGGCGCAACAGGGTACTACCCGCCAGTTTTATGATGACGCGGAATTAATAGTTACTGTGGCGGTTGATACTAAAAGCGGCGATATATTAGTTAAAACATCCGGAACAAGTCCATCCAAGTTGGTGATAGGTTCGTCATTCGCCTATTCAGGACTTATGACCCAATCGTATAATTACACCACTGCCAGTTCCGGACTGAAACAGTATATTGATTTAAAAACTAATAAACGGTCTACCAGTATACTTGAATGGTCAAATCTTAACCATGGCAAGCGAATGGGATTAAAAGGCGGGTTATGGCCGGCGGCGGTTACAGTACAGGCATCCGCAATTGATCCGACGGCAAGTTTTTCCGTTTGGGCTGATGATGATGTGCCACGGTCAAAATATTTGATAGAATCAGGTAAAGGCAATGCCTACGCGACTTATGAAATGCCTCCTTTTGATAATAATCATCAGGCTGATTCCGTAACATGGCATGTTAATGTTTTTGACGGTGGCTGGACTGCCGCGGCGACACCGTTCGCGGAGTCATTGAAACGCCGCAGTATGGTGGATGCCCGCGCGTCATGGCGTAATGATATTTCATTGATTATATTTGCCAATGGTCCGGGGACAACATGGCTTAATTCATACAAAGCGGCATTTCCGCCGGAAGTGCGAAAACATATTCTTATCTGGCTGCCGCAGTCATGGCGGACATTAACAAATACACGGGATGCCAAAACACAGGATGCCTATTA
Source organism: uncultured bacterium (assembly GCA_964638715.1). Lineage (GTDB taxonomy): Bacteria > Armatimonadota > Hebobacteria > CAIYQO01 > CAIYQO01 > JBAXQQ01. The sequence continues at coordinate 28,248 of CAZWZF010000005.1, forward strand.
TTGGGATAATAATTTTACTGACCAGACAAAAGCAGATATCAATGCCGCTATAGAAGCGGGATTCCGTGTATCATGTTATACCAATCCGCATTATAACTGGGGCAGCTGGAATCAGGTGATTGATCCGGAAATCGCGGAGATAGTCAAAGGTTTTGCTGCTTTGCCCAGCACGTGCCCGGTCAGTCAGGAACCGGTGCAATATACCGGAAATACATTGGCATATACGCCGTATCGTGAGCACATGCTTCGCACTTATAAACATATTTTTGACAATATGGATATTAGCATATATATGGATACCATGCACCAGACCATGCTGGATGGTCGCGGTCGCGGGGTTGATGGCATGAGCAGTTATGAAGGTGCGTTAAAGTTCTTCCGCGGTGCCCGCACATTGAAAAAGGAACAATTTATTGGGATAGAAAATCTAACTGAATTGGGGGTTATGGGTGGATGTGCAGACTATGGTCTGTTCTTTGATTTAGAATGGTCAAGAGGATGGGAAAAATATAAAGCAGCAAATACACATCCGATTGAGAGTTATTTATTCCGGGGAACATCACTGCAGGTTTCGCAACGGGTTAATACCGGTGTTTCCGGTGGCGCACGTTATTATCATCTGGCAGAAGAGATTTCAGAACGTATTGGCACCATTGCCACCACTGAATGGCCATTTCAGAATGATAGTCCGGTTAATAAACTTGATACGCCGGAGAGAAAGCATTGGTTTGCTAAAGTTCAACTTTATACTCAACGTGGTTTGCGTCCATATTTTCCAGAGAAATGGGAAGATGGGGTGATGAGTTATTTGAAAGCGAATGATGGCACAATATTTACTTATGAAGAAACTGATTATGGTTCACGATTAGTTGAACGTTCACCCAAAGGAAATATAATTCATTCTGCCCGAGTATGGAAAAAGAATACTCTGAAAACTAAAGATGGTGAGGTGATCGGTTGGATTGGGAGAACTGATGACGGAACATGGATAGGCCTGGATAGTGATAATAGTGGTTATGTGCTAATGCCAAAAGCGGATGTTGATACACGTTTACGCATACGCAGTTTGCCTGAAGGAATATGTCTTAAAAATGTCGTGGTGACAGATAATATTGTAACTTTTAGCTTATCCAAATTAGCGTCAGACGAAGGAAAAAAATATACCGGCAAGACTGTTCCCGTTGGGTTTACTTCCTCAAAACCGGTATTGCGGATAGCATCGCCGGAAAATTCACGGATAACAATCAATGAAGGTAATACTACTGAATTGCCTCTTGATACTTCATTGGCATTCATATTAACAAAAGGAGTTATTGCACCATTTGAAAGCAGTTCTGCTTTTAGTATAGCTTTACCGGCAAACCAGAATATGACCGGTGGTAAAGGTGAGATATTTAATGTGTTGGGTAATTGGGATCAGAAATGGAACGCATCGGTGATAGGACCGATAAACCCCCGTCCCGGAACTATATATAGTTTTAGTTTTGATGCCGCCAGAATAGATAAAAAAAGTTCAGCATTAACCTGTTTTATGACAAGTGGTGGCACGCATGGTTCCGGATTTTTCAAAGAAATCGGTAATGTCATGCTGAATAATGACGATTTACAACGTTTTACGGTTGCTGGGGTACGAAATGTTTCTATGGTATGTGCCTGGGACCGTACCCTGGCGGTACGTATTTATGGTATAGGTGAAGTAAAAAACCTTTCGACTATAGATTTCATTCGTCCGGAATTGTCAGTGTCAGACACAGCACTGATAGATCTTGGTACTGTTAAACCGGGACAGGCATCTGAATTATCTGCGGGTAGAAAAGTGATTAATTCACAGACTGAAGTGATAAAGATTAGCGAAAATATCTGGCGTACAGTACTGTACGGTACTGCCAATATTACCGCACCTGCTGATAAACTATATTTACAGTCAATTGATAACGTCGGCGCGACAATAATCGGAGATGACGCTAAAAACTTTGAGTTTGATAAAGGCGGGCAATCGCTGAAGTTTGTTGGGACAGATGGCAACCCCGGTCTGGAAGGCGGGGAAAATCCGGAATCTGAAAATATTTCGGTGCGATTTACCGGTAATGAAAAGCCTGGTAAATATAAAACCACGATACGTATTGTTACGCAGGCATGCAATACCGGCATCTGCTCTGATGGAAAAGGCACTTTGCCACCTGTAAACTTATATTATATTGATATTCCTGTCACCGTTGAGGTGAAGTGATATTATAAGGAAGATAATAATGAATAAAAATTACAAACCAGTAAAATTAATGCATTGTGATTTAAATTGGACCAGTCATGGTCCATCTGCTCCGCACGAATGGGCATTTGTAGACCCGGAAGAATATTTTAAATGGCACATGGAGATTGGCACAAATGTCATGTATTGCCAGGCTTATATATTCGGTGGAACTGCGCTTTACTCATCAAAACTTGGTCCGGTGGCACCGGGACCGGGACAGCAGTTGTTTCCATCATTATATCGACTTGCTCGTAACGCTGGAGTGCCGGTATGGTCATATTTTTGTGTTGGCGCTGATTTGGTAATGAGCAATCACTGCGGACATTGGGTTGTTCCTGGCAGTCGTGAATGGACAAACAGTCCCGGTTCAATTCCATTTCCTTATGGATTTTTGGCGCCGGAATCAGCATGGACTGACCTTCTTTGCGCGCGTGTTCGCGAATTTTTATCGATGTATCCGGTCGACTGGTTATTATTTGATTGGTTTGGCTATGGCGGATTAACACCTAATGATGACCCGGTTGTGCCGGCGGAATACGCGAAAGAACCATTTAAGAGAATTATTGGTCATGAAATGCCGGCAACATCAGTAGAGATATCACCTGCTGAACAGATGCAATATAAACGTACTATATTGGCTGAACAATTTTACCGTCTTCGCGACGCGGTGCGCGAAACAAGCTCGGATACAAAGATTCTATTCAATGTGCCATATTGGGCACCGGCAGAAGAAATTTGGGTTAATCACCCCATGTTGAATGAAAGCGACGGACTGTTTGCCGAGTGTTCCCGCCGTGATGTTGTGGATTGGTTATTGGAAATAAAGAAACCGAATCAACGGGTAATGACAACCATTACCGGACGTCAGGAGAAAGGCGAATGTGACCCGAATAGTTGGCGCGAATGGTATGACAAAGGGTGCGATTTTTTTGGATACGCATGGGGAACTCCGCCGGATTTTCGTCCGCATCCACGATATAATTCAGAACTGGAAATAGTCAGGGCAGCATTTAAAGAGATGGCATAAAGGTATAGCAATATGAAAAATCACCAGGTTTATAGCATAAATAACTGCAGATTGATATTTGTCGCAATAATAATGTTGCTGATATCAGCAGTATCGGTATCAGCATATGATTCTGCCCGGGCGCAGGGAAAAATACCACCGCAATACAGTCCATGGATAGAAACGACAAAACTTGACCCAAAGACATTGTTTCTGTGGAAATTTAGTGCCGGTGATGATAATAGAGTAGATGTAAATGTTGATGAAAAGGAAGAAATGATAGAGCAGGATGCCCTGGACCCGGAGATTAATGGTGATGCAGAAATAGTGGAAAAGGCCGGCAAATTCGGTAGCGGTTTGGTGGTTAAAGGCAAGGGATACGCATCCGGACCGGCAACCCTGGGCAGATTGTTAGCCTGTGAAGATGGATTTACCATAGACTTCTGGTTAAAACCGGATAAGATGAAAAGTAACTGCACTGTTCTGGATTTACCTGCAAAAAACGGCAATTCATTAGTGAAAATAGAGATATCTCCGGATAATAATGTTGTGTTATTAATTAATGGCAAAGAACAAATGAAACAACCATTTGCCGATATTGCAGATGGTTGGCATTTTGTGGCGTTGACCATTGATGGTGGCGCAGACAGGAGTTCAGTGCAATTAACTATAGATGACCAGACATTGCGTGCCGGGTCACCGGCATGGTTGAAAGGTATTGCCGGACAACTGGGGACAATGTTGTCAGTGGGCGGTAATAAATCCGGTCAGGGATTTATTGGAACTATTGATGAAGTCCGTCTGACATCCGGTGTCCGCTATTTTTATGACTGGAAAATTGGTGTTCAGGAGTTGCGGGGTGATAGAAAAGAGATGCCCATACAAACACCATATTTTAAACGTGGTAATATATTGGCACATTTTGGATTTGATAATATTATTACACCGGATGCGCCATCTGCGATAAATGTGGATGGTAAAAATATTCCGTCATTATTTAAACCCGGTTTAAAAGGGCAGGCGCTGGATTTAAGCCAGATAAATAAAAGCGGATTTGGCATAAAAAGTTACGGTATAATCCCAGAAAAAAATGGAACCATTGAATTCTGGTTTCGACCGTTGGACTGGCATAATTTTTATGTCGGAGATTTTAAAGGTACAGACTTAAAATACACCAGTTTGATTTCTCTCGCTCCTAAAGGCACCCCGATTTATCAGGCGCCAAAGAGCATTGATATGGTTCTGGGCAGGACATGGGAAGCCGCCAATATGCGCAAAGCTGATGGTACGTCTGCCACACCATGGACACCGATACATCCCGGCGTGTGGACCCATGTAATTATAGTAGTTAAAAATGGAGTTCCCACCACTTATTTGAACGGTGTAAGAACCATTATCCATCACCTTGGGCTTGCTGTCCGCAATAATGATGTGTTTAAAAAATGGCGTGAAACATCAGGTGGCATAGATGATGGCAACATGATTTTTTCATTTCTTCAAACCCCCACTTTAATTGATGAGTTCAGCAGTTATTCCTGGGATTTTACCGGTGAAGAAGTATGGAATGCTTATGCCAGATGGTTGCCGGATGCGGCAAAACAGATGAAACCATTGCCGATATTTAAGGTTGATTATGATTATTTCGCGCATTCATGGAGCATGAAAGAAAAATTAGAGATTAAAGTCGCGTGCTTGCCTGTTGATGATGTAAAACCTGCCAGTGCAGATATTGAAGTGACAAACGAAAAAGGCGAAAAGTTATTGTCTGTAGAAAAACAGGCATTGGATGATACCGGCAATGTGGTATTTAATGTGAATCAGGCGCTTCCGTTTGGCAAATATCCGGTATTGGTGCGTTCCCGTGATAATGACGGCAAAATACTGAAAGAAGAAAAACTTTCCTATACTCGCGAAAAGCCGGCATGGTATGGTAATAATCTGGGAAAAGAACGCACTGTGCCAAAACCATGGACCCCGGTAAAGGTGACCGGCAATCAGGTGGAAGTTATAGACCGTGTTATTTCTATTGGAAATGGTGGATTGCCAGCAAAAATTGAAACGCTGAAAATGCAGGTACTGGCATCACCGATTATAATGCGCGTCACCAGCACTGTCGGAACTGCGGTGTTGGAAGGTAAAGAGATTAAATTTAACGAAATTTCGCCTGACCGTGTTGCCTGGCAGTCATCACTTGCTGGTGCCGGGATGACTGCTGATATTGATGCCTGGATGGAGTTTGATGGCTTAATATACTGTAATGTTAATCTGAAACCAGTTGCTGGGACAGAAATAAAGCTTGATGAATTGGATATAGATTTTCCAATGAATAAAGCGACGGCTTTTCAGTTACTTGCCAATGGTGGTGGCAACGATTTTCGCAATTCATGGATAGCGCGCATGGTTCCAGATAAACAAGGCAGTGTTTGGAATAGTGTGGATAAACCGCATCAATATTTCACCCGCGCAAACGGCGTCACAAATTTTATGCCGCATATATGGTTGGGTGGTGATGATGTTGGTTTGTATTTCGGCGCTGAAAATGACCGTGGATGGACAGTTGATGGGCCAAAACCTGCACAGGAAATAATTCGCCAGGACAATACCGTGATATTCCGTATGAATGTTATTCGCGACCCGGTAGTTGTTAAGAAAGATGGTCATCGTTTCCATTTTGTTTTATTGCCGACACCGGCAAAACCGGAACCGGCGGATTGGCGAAAACAGATGGCCATCGGTGGAGTAAATTTTGGTGCCTGCGATTCGTTTGGTGGCTTTGAAATGAAAACTGATCCCGCGGATGCCGCGCCGACTGATACCTTCCGGTTAGAGCCGAAATCATGGGAATATGCCACATCTATGGCATCGCAAAGTAAGGCGAAATGGGGAAGGAATATACTTTACTCAGACGCGTCATGGCCACAACCCGGTCCGTCATTTAAGGACTGGAATCATGATTTATGGGCAGGTACCGGACGTGTCGCCTGGACACCGGAATTTGAGGATTATGCGGTATGGGCTGTTAATGAATTTCTGCGTCGCGGTTTGATAGATGGGGTATATTGGGATGACGTCAGCGTTGGATACACCTATTCACTGGCTTCAACTGCATATCCGTATGAAGGCAGTGAAAACAAAAAACGAGTTGGTTTTACCATGCTTGCGCAACGTCGTGCCAGCATGCGTCTGTGGAGACTTTTTGAGGCAGCAGGCAAAGAACCGTGCATTTGGGCACATATGACAGTATGCTACGAAGTACCACTATTCAGTTTTTGCCGGTATATGAGCAATGGTGAATTTTCCACCGGGGTACAATATACCAAACCGCGCGATGCCATGGATTTTTGGCAGACAGATACATTGCGGATACTGGGTGATTCAAAAAGATGGGGAACCGGGGTATCATATTTGACTACATTACCTCGTACTTTACCCATGGGTCCTGCGGCAGAGCAATGGGCTTACCCGCAACGCAGGACAGAAGATGGATTGTATATGACAACCGGAATAGCGACAATATCTGACGCGCTAACAGCAAAATTAAAATCAGAAAAGTTTTTTGATAGTCAATTAACAGTATATCCGGCATGGAAATCTGAAAAGGTATTGAAAGTTATTGCTGATGAAGGTGCACAGATTATATCTGCTGTGTATGCAAATGATACCTGTGCTTACGTAGTTATTGCAAATCGCGATAGAGAAATTCGTGATGTTAAAATAGATGTCAAAATTGATCAATTGTTTCCGGGTGCTACCGTGGTTAATTGGCGCGATATCGACCCTGGATTAAAGCCACCTAAAAAAGTAAGGTCAACAGATCAGGAGTTGGAAAATGCAGATCCTGATCCAGATGTGGAAAAAAATAGAGATTTGAATGATGATGGGCCAACTGAAGAAGAGAAATTAGCAGCGTTGAAAATACAAACGGAAGGGAATACTGTTAAGTTGAAAATTCGTCCACGCGATTACAGAATTTTGATAGTTCAGCCATTTTAAGGATTATGTGAAAATTATGGTATTAATTTGTTATAGATTGTATACAGATTGTTATTTTGCAGGAATAATGGTAATTAATGTATAATTTATAAATGGTAATTAATTTATGAAGAGAAATGATATTCAAAATAATATTGGTAATACAAGTAAAAATGCAGATATTACATTAGAAGATGTGGCTAAAAAAGTCGGGTTAAGCCATATGTCAGTATCTCGTGCTTTACGTGGCGCGCCAGGTGTAAGCAAAGCAACAATTGATAGGATTATGGCTGTCGTTAAAGATATGGGATATGACCCTGCGACGAACCATGCTGCTCGTCGTATGGCGATGAAGAGATATTCTAAAAAAATTTTGAATCAGGTGATTGCTTTATTTTTTCCGCGTGAGTTGCCGACCAGTTATTATTATGTACGACTTTATTTAGGTGTGTTAGATGAAGTTGAACAAAATAATTTTGGATTATTAACACATTATGTTAATGACCTTTCAGATGATAAACTCTTGCCACCATTATTTATGCGCGGCGAAATTGACGGTGTTATAATGCTGTCACCGGACAGAATTGTTCCATTTGTTCATCATTTACGAAATGATACCCCTATAAACGATAAACCTATTGTTACTTTGATTGAACCCTTAGCAGGATGTTCTGCAATTTTAACTGATGATTTTAATGGTGGTTATCAGGCTGTAAATCATTTACTCGATCTGGGACATCGCCATATTTTGCATTCCGCGTATAAAGAATATACTCATCAACAGCGATTACGAGGATTTAAACAGGCATTTATTGATCGTAATCTGGATCCGGATAAATATTTACATTATTGTTATTGGAACAACGAGGGCGTGATGCCACCGACGCAGGTGTTTATCGATTTTTTACGTGATAACCCAGAGATAACAGGTGTGGTAGCGCCAAATGATGAAATCGCTATTCGGATGTATCAGGTGTTAAATAAAGAAAAGATTGCTGTACCTGGAAGAATTAGTTTGATTGGATATGATGATGCATTGCCGTTTGTGGATAAGCTTGGTGAAAATATTCTGACCACCATTGCTTTACCTCTGGAAGAATTGGGACGTGAAGCTGTGCGGCAATTAATTAAAATGTTGTTAAATAATGAAGAAGAAAACCGGGAGATAATTTTACCGGTTGCATTAGTAGTACGTTCAACAACCGCGCCACCCTATAATCAATAATTTTCTATAAATTTCAACATGTATAAAATCTTTTCAATAAATGGTTAGCGCTAACTGGGAATAGTGTGTGAGATTGGTACTTTCATAAACACTATATCTGTTTTTTTTATAATAAATGTGTCGCCTTTTTAAATTTTAACCGATGATTGTGTAGAAAATTGTTGTGGTGACATTGTTGCTGACAGTGCTTACTGTATTTAGGTAAAGGTGCTTTCTTACAAAAATAGGTTTTGAAGTAAAAATAAAGGAATCGTTATTTATGATTAAACTTGAAGATATTCGTTATGGTAAAATGCCGTTTCATACGGCGCAAAGCCGTAATTTGGTTAATTTCTGTCGGCATTTACCGGTTGAAACTATGGATGCCAGTTTTGCCGGCGATTATGCGTTCCGCGATGCCGGCAGTCGTTTTTCACTTTTAAAAAGTCCAGGCACCGCACCGGGACCTGATGAATGTTATTCTTTGTTTTTACGGGACGCGCGTTTGGTTTTCAACAAATTGCTGGGTATGAATGTAAGATATACCGGGCTTGATGAGAGTAAACAAGCAGATATATCAACATATAATTCCATGAATTATTATCGTTCACATGTTGAGGAATATTTTTTTCATAACGGCATAATTCCAATGCCTCCAACGGAAGGTGGATGCTTTTTTTGGTTCCCAACGACAGATGTATTGAGCATATGCTACAGGTTGATTAATAAATCACCGGTAGATGTTTCGGTAGATTTATCATGGTTTTCTGAAGGTGATCCAGGTGAGGGTTTTTATTATTTAGTTACTGAGAAAGGTTTCATGTTCACCAATACCAGGATTATTAACCCTAAAAGTTATGTTAATAGATCTGAAATTATGGCTCAGGATGATGATATTTCTTTTGCAATTAATGGCTTCCGTGCGGAAACAGATTATATAAGCCGGGTTATCCCGGCAAATGGTGAGATAGTATGTCGTTTTGCGATTCGTTTTACTTTTAATGATGAATCGATGCCGGAATGGCCGTCAGGTTTATGGTTAGATACAGATTTATGCAGAGTGATTAATGATACAGAATCTGCCTACGCAAAAATAGCTGAAACACCTGTAGAAATGAGAAAACATCAGGATTTGATATTGAAGGCAGCAGGTACTTTGCGAAGTCTGCGTTACCGGGATTATGACGTGAATAAGCAAAGTTGCATGACAATTCATGCCGGAAAAACAGGATGCGCCGCCACCTGGTTTTGGGATACCGGTACTACATTACCAGCGCTGGGATTAATGCGTGAAAATGAAACCGCTGCCGGGGTATTAAGAATATTAACTGCAGGGATAAAAGATGACGGTACACCACCGGTGACATATGAACATCAGCAATATTTATACAGTTATCAGATACCGTTGTTAGCATGGGGAACCGGGCATTATTTTTCTGAATGCAGAGATATTAATTTAATGGCAAAATTTTATGGACCGCTATCGCGTTATGTGCAACATTGGTTGGATAAATATATTGTGGACCAATATGGACTGGTAGCATATCCAACCGGTAATACCAGCCTGGACGATGCTTTACGTTGGCATATTGGGTCACCGCTTATTCCGCAACCGGGTGAACAATGGTATAGAAAACAATGGGGACAAATGCAACAGGATTTATTCGTAAGTCCTGACATAAACGCATTTCTGGTGCTGGAATTACGTACCCTGGCGGGTATGGCAAAGGCGCTGGGAATGCCGGATAATGATGTGTTGCGTTGGCAACAACAGGCCGATAATCTGGCCGTTGCTATTAATAAATGGTTAATAGAACCGGAGACGAAAAGTTATCAGGATAGGAATATTCAAACCGGAAAGTTTAATGGTATGGTACAATTAGGGTCGTTTATACCTGTATACGCGGGTATTGCCCCGCCGGAAATTGCGGAATATCTTTGTCGTGAATATCTGTTGTCGCCAAAACATTTTCTTACTCCTTTTCCATTTCCTGTAGTGGACCGGGCACACCCAACTTACCGATCCGGTGGTTTTCTATATAGTCCGGAAGCGTTCCCCGGTTCTCTGGTACAACAGTCATATTGGCGGGGCCGTACCTGGATTCATGGCAACAACTGGTATCTTGGTGCTTTATGGCAAAGTGGATTTAAGTATGAGGCAGATGAATTAGCTAATGTAATACTTACTGCAATTAGCCGTGGTGATGGTATAAACGAGTGTTACGATAGTCTTACTGGTTTCGGTAATGGCCATCCGGAATTTATGTGGTCGTCTGCTGCGGTATTAATGATGGCACATCATTTTTATCGAAAAAATCCTGTGGCTGAATTGTTGTAAAATATAATCTTTAATAAATTATAAAGTTTATAAACGGGCTTGGATTGAATTGATTCAATAGTTCATGCTTTTGCAATCGCCGGTATGGATGTTTTATTTGATTCGGCCATTTCTGTATATTATTATGCGCAGTTTTGTTAATGACAGGATAAGGTATGGGTGTTATATTAATACAGTAGGTTTGGAAAATAAATAACAAAAGGGGGTATTTTTCTTATGTTACAACGTCAAAAGGGTTTCACTCTTATTGAACTACTGGTAGTGATAGCTATAATTGCTATCTTAGCCGCCATACTTTTTCCGGTATTTGCCCGGGCGCGTGAGAAGGCGCGACAAACAACCTGCACAAATAATCAGCGTCAGATAGCGACAACCTTGTTGATGTATGCCCAGGACCATGAAGAAATGTTGCCGGAAGAAACAACTGTATGGTCAAGCAGCAATTTAGATCCTGGAGTGCTGGTTTGCCCGACAAAAGGAAAAAACACTCCAAATGGTTATGTTTATTCCATGATGATTGCCGGTCGGTCGTTGGGCGATATTGGCGACCCAACTAAAAGCGCGATGATTGCCGATGGCGCGCATACTGTAACCGCCACTGAGGCCGCTACGAATGTTGCTTATGCCGCACAGGATTTTGATTTAACACGCCATAGTGGCAAAATGATAAGTGCGTTTGTAGATGGTCATTGCGAATCTATCTCTACTTCACCTATTATTTTATCATATGATGGAAAATTAGGAATGTTATCTTCACAAGTAAAAGCGACAATTGAGGCGTCATTAAAAACAAATTTAAACGCGAAAAATATCACTCAGATATTATCCAGCAACGGTAGTTCTGTTGTAACCTGCTCCGGTTCCGCGCCGGCTTGGCTTGGTACCGTTGCCGGAACTCCATCAAATATCGCGTTGAAATCTGGTATGGACTGGGGTGGTACAACTTATATGCCATTGTTATCCAACACAGCTTACCCTATCAATACATCTTTGGATTTCACAATTACGCCCAACTCATCTGCCGGCAACAAAAAGATTGCGGTTGTAATATATTGTCCGGTGCGTACATCAAATGTACCGGCGCGATATATGAATTCTGCAACCGCCTCAGGATGGCCACCAAGTTCATCAATTGGCGGTGGTGTGTATATAAGTAAAGGCAGTGATAAAGCCACTACACCATATATTGATATGGCTTCTGATGGTGGCAACACCGGTCCTGCCGCGGACGCGATGCTTTTTACTGTTCCAATATTGAAAAATATTCCTGTTACAATTCATCTGACATTTGCGTCAGATTCCTGCAATGTTAATCAGTCAGGATTGTATTTAGCTATTGAACCATAATCTGCTTGCATAATTTTAGTAGTCCGGAGTATCATATCATTATTATCGCTTGCATTTATATAGTACAGGTAACTACAAGGGATTGCCCGTACTATATATTTAAAGCGAAATTATATTAATGTATAATCCGGACTATTATTTTGACAAAGGACTATTTTAATGAATCCTGGTTATCGAAAAATTCATCTTGATTTTCATACACATCCATCACTAACTAATATTTGTGGTAAATTTGATGCTGAAGAGTTTGCTGACACACTGGCAAATGCTGAAGTCGATTGTGTGGTGCTGTTTGCAAAAGGGCATTACGGATACGCGTTTTATAACTCATCCGTTAATCCGGTGCATCCCAATTTAACAAAAGATTTCCTGCCATTAGCGGCAGAAGCCTGCAAAAAACGCGGGATTCGCACTGAGGCATATATTAGCGTTTGTTGTGATTATCAGAATTTCCTGAAGCATCCGGAATGGTCATGCCGCAATTCCGATGGCAGTATAGCCCGATGGAGCGAAGTTAGCGTTCTGCTTGATCTGGCGTCACCACTACTTGATGAAGTGGTTTTGCCAGTTACAGCAGAAGTAGTTCGCACTATGCCGGTGGATGGTATATGGTTTGATATTGTCATGTATCCTACAGATGGCATATATAGCAATTTTGTAACCGAACATCTACGGGAATCCGGATTGACTGATACGCTGGAAAATCGTGGGCAGTTAGCACATGAAATAACAATAAATGCCCAGAATCGTTTGTATTCTATGGTGAAATCTATAAAGCCGGATATGGAAGTATTATTTAATAACCAGGCTAACCTCGGTACCACCGAAGCTTTTCAATTTAATGACGTTATTGAGGTAGAATCTGACCCGGCTTATTGGCCGCAATACGACCTGGCATTGCGTTGCCGTTATCTGCGGTGTATCGGTAAACCGCACCATGGTCTGACCACCAGATTCCATCGCTGTTGGGGAGATTTTGGCGGTTTGCGATCACCGGCACAATTACAGGGTGAAATGGGCATGATATATGCCGCGGGTACCCCATGGGTATCGCTGGGTGACCATCTTCACCCGGCAGGTGTGCTTGATTCATCTGTATATAAACTTATTGGTGGTGCATATACATATAGTATACCTATAGCGAAAATAGTCGAAAATTCCTCTCCGCTAAGTGAAATTTCTTTACTGGTTTCACCAAATAATTCGCATTTCACCTCATTACGAAAAACAGATCAGACGGCGCAACTTGGTGCGACGCGTTTGATGGTGGAAGAACATCTGCAATTCAGTGTTAATGATATTTTGAGCGATTTCCCGAAAGATAATGTGATGCTGTTGCCAGGCGGAATGCCATTAACACCGGATGTAATAGCTGCCATACGACGGCGGGTTGAAAATGGTCAGCCATTGCTGGCATTAGGCAATCATGTCTGTGGATTTGAAGATTTAGTTGGCGCAGAACCGGTAGTAGAAACCGCAATGGATGGCCAACACCTTTGTTTTGATGGCATATTAGCAGATGAACTAATCGGTAAAATGCCGGTATCTGTATACAGCAAAGTTTGGACATTCACCCAAACAACCGGGACAAAAATTATCGCTGATGTTATTGATCCACTGTTTGATAATACACTGCCAGAGAATTATCATCCGCATGGTCCGGTAAATAATGACGGTATTCGCAGACCGGCTATTATAACCCGCGGTAATGTTATACTTTGCGGTGTATCACTGGCAGAGTTAATTCATACTGAAGGCGCGTGGACGCATATGCTGGCACTGTCACGATTGTTGCGCTACTTATCCGGCAACACAATGATAACAACCGATGTTGGACCATCCACAGAAATCGCGGTTCATCGTCATGGTGATGATGCCGTAATACACCTGGTAACAGCACAATTTTCCCGCGGTGGTATGCCACCACAGCGAACACATACCTTTACCCCGGTTAAGGGTGCGAATATTTGCTTAAATGCCATATTAAAACCAGTGACAATGGAAGTTATAACAGGTGGGGAAATAACAGATTGGCAAAATGATGATAATGGTTTAAAGATGGTAATTAACCTGTTGAATCCGCATGTGGTGATACGATGCCGCGGAGTATTCGCGGGAACGAATGAAAAATATGCGCAGGTATAAACTGCATTATTAAGATAAAGGGAGAACCAATGTATAATTTTAGAAATAAATTAACTTATTTATTAATTTGTGCGCTACTCATGGGAGGACTAACTATGAATGGCTTAACCGCGGATGTACAAATCACCCAGGCGGATGACCGGTCGGTAAATGTAAAAACGCCGGTATATACCGCGCAGATTGATGCCAAAGGCAATCTGACTGAAGTGAATGTTAAAGGAGCAAAAGCTTTTTCGCACCAGTTTGGTAATCCGGGAATATCACCAAAAGAATCCCCGACTATAAATATAACGGCAAATTTGGTGGCTGTCCGGTCGGAAGCGATGCGAGTGGAATGGACTTTTGGTGAAGATACTATAAAATTTCTCACAGAGGGATATAACTTTGAGGGAACTATTGATTCGTCGGTGAAAGCTATTGTTGCTCCGGGAGGCGGTGGCGGCGCAGTGGGTAAATATAATGGCGGTAGCACAGCGATAATATTGGCGAATGACCTTACAGTCGCGTCAAAAACTTCAATGCATATTCACGAAAGGCGATACATACCGGCAGCATATACCAGTGGCGGTGTAAAACCCGGCATGCTAATCGAAAACACTCTGACTCTTGGCGCGCCTGCGGATGCCGCGCAAACCATCAGCAGTATCACAATTAAATCAATCGGTACTGATATTAAACCTTTGCTTGCAGATGGCAATCAGAGTGGTTACGGGTATATTCACTTTTCTGATGCTAAAAAGATATCTTTCGCATATTCTCAACAGAACATAGGTAAAACACCTGCAGATATTGAATATCGCGCGGTAGTGTTGGACCATTATAGCCTTGGTAAAAAGGTTGCTGAGTTTAAAAAGAATATTAAATTAGAAGGTGAATCTACTTACAACGAAACAATTACAATGCCGGAACTACCTGCCGGATTTTATTATTTATCAATATTAGCATGGCGCGGCGACACAAAACTGGTTGAGGCTAAACAGAGTTTTGCAGTCAATATTACAGAATATCATCATGAACTTACCCGTCCGATAGATTTTAAAGATTTCTGGAAACGACAAAATGATAAATTGGCAGCAACACCTTTAAATTCGAAAGTAACTTTAATTTCAGTGCCGGAAAATATGAATAAAGCATATGAAGTATTTATTGATATGCCGGATGGAAATAAAGTCCATGGCTGTCTGGTGATACCAGAAAAAATCGGCAAGGCGCCGACACAATTCGGTTCATTAACCACAGGTCCCCTTAATGACTTAATCAATAACGCTAAGAAGTCAGATTTTAAACCTGCTGACAGCGTTTCATTTACCATTACATTACCAGAGGAAGGAACATATACAAGCTGGAAAGACGCGGAGAACAATAATTTGCTTAATTGTATTCTGACTTATTTACGGGGGATAGATTTTCTCGTCAGTCGTCCCGAGGTTGATAAACAGCGAATAATGGTATCCGGAGCAAGCCGTTCCGGTGGACTGACTTTGATTACCGCCGCGCTTCGGCCACAGAATATCTGCGCGGCTAACGGTTTTGTCCATACATCCTGTGGATTAAGCTGGGAAGACAAACCGTATCTTGGCTGGGGAAAATGCCCTGATATTAAAAATCCGGAAGCACTGAAGATTTTCTGCAGCCAGGCTGCCTATGTTGACCCGGTAAATTTCGCGCCGGATGTTAAATGTCCGGCAATTTTAGCTTATGGGATTGACGATGTCTTTTCACCCCCGCAAGGTATTGAAACGGCTTATCATCTACTCGGTTCCAAGTGGAAACGTATCAGCCGTGATGAAGGCGGACATCAATACAGCAAGGGATGCCAGCAAATACAAAAAGATATGAACGCATATCTGGATGCCGGCAGTGCGGCAGGTCCGGACCAAAGCAAAACTATGACAGACCATTGAGGAGAATTTTTATGCGACTTATCACATTGAGTTTATTACTTTTAGTTTTCATGTCATTCGCTTTCGCGCAGAATGATCTTCCTGCCAGCATTGGTCAGGCATGGAAAGACCGGCGTCCCATAGCACAATATTTTATTTCCCAGGGACAATTTGTAACTAAAGATAATCCAAGCGGTTATTTGAATAAAGAAGTGAATGTCTCTACCCTGGAAGGAAAAGAAGCATTTCGCAAATTACTGATGGAAAGTGCTGACCGTTGGGTAGGCATACTTAAAGAAAACAATGCCCAAGGGATGATTGTGTGGGATTTAGAAGGCTATAGCCAGGCAGGGATGGTTTATGTTGGCGACCCGCGTGTATTGCCGGAATATGCACCTGAAATGGATGTAGTGGCGGAAGAGTTCTTTAAGAAGTTTGTCGATGCCGGCATCCGCACCGGGGTGACAATTCGTCCCAACCGTATTTTTCGCATTGAAGGAGAAGCCGCCATAGCAAAATGGGGAAAGTGGGGGTATAATTATCAACGGCAAAGTAAAGTTGTATCTGAATTATCATCAATGATTACATACGCAAAACGCCGATTTGGCTGCACAATTTTCTACATGGACAGCAACTCTTACACTACTGATGACAGCAAAGACGGTTTCACTCCAAGTGCGATAATCACTGCTGCCATGCTGAAGGAACTGCGAATACTGCATCCGGATGTGCTGATTATACCGGAACACCCGATAGCCGGCGGACATGAATGGACCGCGCAATATCGTGAATTACGTGGTGGCTGGAAAGGTACGCCGGATGCAGAACGACAGAAATATCCGGGAGCATTTTCTGTACTGTCATTTGGCGGCGGCAAAGAGTTTCAGATAGAACAAAACTGGGAAACTTTGGTAAATAGCATTGCGCAGGGAGATGTCGCATTCATATCCGGATGGTATCCTGCCGGTGAAAATCAATTGGTAAAATATATCTGGAGACAGGCTGAATACCAGAAATCGAAACTTCCCACAGGAACAGATGAAAAGTCAGTACCGGAACTGTTGAAATTATTGGAGTGGAATTATCAGCCTGTTCGTTTTCTGGCTGTCAGGGCATTAGCGAATATTGAAAATACGACGCAGATAGAGGAGTTAATTAAAATAGCGAGGAAAGATAATGACTGGGTGATTCAGAAAGAAGCCATCATTGCACTTGGCAAACTTAAAACTGTTGACGCTATACCAGTGTTAAAAAATATTGATACAAATAATATAAAAGGTCTTCGGTATTTTGCTAAAACAGCATTAACACAAATACGTGCTGATGAATCACCATTTAAAGAAGAATTAAAACCGTAAAGGTTGCAATATGCCGGATATCGCTAATGAATTATATCAACATAAATCGCATTTCTGGAATCAGGCAACAGATAATCTTTTATTTGATACCTGTGGGATTAATGTTGCATTTGTAGGCATAAGTTATAATATCACACCGTATGAATCATTATATGGCGATGCTAATAATTACGGCTTATCTTATGTAAGCAGTGGTTCGGCAAGGATAATTATAGATAATGAAACCTTTGTTGTCAGTCGTGGCGATATAGTTTTATTCCCAAAAAACAAAATGAATGCTATTTACCCGGATACTGATTGTAATTGGGAATGGTGCTGGATAGTGATGGGTGGTGCGCCAATAGACCGTATAGTAGAAGAATCAGGATGGTTAAATCATCCATGTCCTGTAATTACCAATACATCATTACCGTTTCTAACTATCACAAAATCAATGATGCAATCATTCCATCTTAAACCTAATGGCAGTTTATTAGTAGGTGGTTTGTTGTTGCAACTGCTTGGGCATATCGCGCAGTCGAATGTTAACAGCGAAATAATAATTCCACAATCAGACCGTGACCAGCAAGTAACAGATATCATAAGTTACATGGGACGGCATTTAACAGCACCATTAACGCTGGAGGAACTTGCTGAAAATTTTTACCTGTCACCGTCTCAATTAAGCAAATTATTCCGCCGTATTACCGGGGTATCCCCAATACAATATTTCAAATATTTACGTATAGAAACCGCGAAAGGATTGTTGCGGTCATCCATGAGCATTAGCAGCATTGCAGTACAGGTAGGTTTTGACGAAATTGTAACTTTCGACCGCGCCTTCAAACGTATTACCGGCATGACACCACGCCAATATCGGCTGGAAATTTGCAGATAGATTTAACTAATTCTTAATGATATTTTTGAAATTGGCATTAATTGTCTATTGACATGCTGAGTTTATTATTGTATAATTTCTTATATATTATAGTTAGCGCTAACTATAATATTTATATAAGCGCGAAAAGGAGAAAATGTATGAATATTCTTAATTCGAGGAAGGGGTTTACACTCATTGAATTACTGGTTGTAATTGCCATTATTGCCATCCTCGCCGCTATTCTATTCCCTGTATTTGCTCGAGCCCGCGAGAAAGCGCGACAGACTACCTGCACAAACAATCAACGGCAAATAGCAACATCTGTAATGATGTATGCGCAGGATCATGAAGAGACATTGCCAGCAGCATCAGACTGGACAAACTCCATTAATATGGGGGATGGTAAAATATTCGACTGTCCATCTACCAGTGGTTCTACCACCGGTGGTCTTCCTGATTATATTTATTTTGCCGGAAAAAATAGTGTCACTTATAAAGAGGGTTTATTATCATCACGAACTTTGGGTGATGTTACCGACCCATCAGCAACCCCGCTTATTTGTGACCGTGCTATCAGTTATCCGTCACCATATGTTGCTACCTCTGACGCCAACGATTATATTTACGTAGATACTGATATTATTCCGGCTATAGATTTTCGTCATAACAGCAATGTAATAGTTGTATTCATGGATGGCCATGTTGAGGCAAAACCTAAATCATCAACAGATATTTATTTCTTTCTTCGCGTGATATCTGATAAAGATTATGTAATAGCTAATCCGAGTATCGCATTTACAGATAAAGCAGGAACAGACAGCACGTATACTCAAAAAAATCTGGACAGATTATGGCAAAGCCAGAATATCAAATATCTGTATTATGGTGCCCGTACCGGCAATTCACCTGGATGGTATAATAATAAAGGCGGCACAACCGCTCCTAAATGGGTTGGCAGCATTGCTTTAACTGACCCGGGAGCAACCGGATGTACTGTAATTCCATCAGGATTTGGTGAATTATCAATATGGTGGGGTGTAACATCAAAATTTACTACTATGTATGCCCGCTCCGGCGGTGGCGGTTCAGTGCAACATAACGCGCGTCTGACCATTACACCTGCTGCCGGTTTAGCCACGATGAAACGTGTTGCCGTTACTTTATCACGAGACCCTGAAGGTTGGGCCTCAGTAAAAGACGGAGGATCGCAGGTGACAGTAACCGGGTATGGCGCACTAAACCTGGCATTGCCGACAACAACAATTTCCGCCAGCACGACATACTACTCTGTAGCATTAATACCGGTTGTAACCGGAAAAGCTATAACAATAGACCTGAAACCTAATTGTTATGGTGGTGGTATGTCTGTAATTTTTGAAGAATAGAACTATTTCGCAATAAAAAGGAGAAGATTATGCAAAATATTAAAAAAAATGGGTTCACTCTGATAGAACTTCTCGTCGTGATAGCCATTATTGCCATCCTCGCCGCTATACTTTTTCCGGTATTTGCCCGTGCGCGCGAAAAAGCCCGTCAGACTACATGTACATCAAACCAACGGCAGATAGCAGCATCTTTGCAGATGTATGCACAGGACCATGAGGAAGTTATGCCGGATGCCGCTTCATGGGCTCAGGCTGCGAAAGCTGGAGAGGACAAGATTTATGACTGTCCGGCATCTGGCCGTAAAGGCAGTGGCGGCGACCCGGATTATATCTATATCGGTGCCAAATATACCGGGGCAGGCACAGGCAGCGATACACTGCTTTCCACTGGTTCTATGGGTGAATTTCCTGACCCGGCAGTAACTCCTATGATAGGGGATCGTATAACAACCTCACTGATACCCTACATTACCTATAATGATGCTGGACCACCAGCAGTGTTGATTACTGATCAGGATATTGTTCCATATATAGGTTTTCCACATAATGGCAGCGCTATATTCGCGTTTTTGGATGGTCATGTGGCATCAGTAGCGCAGGCAAGTGTAAATGGGCCATTTTTTGTTTATGGCAAAGGTAAATCTGACCCGGTAATTTGTAACCCGGTAGTTATTTATAAAAGTCAGGGTGGAACAGGTTCACCGGATGTATGGACCCAAAGCAGTCTTGACCAATTATGGAACAATAAAAGCGTAAACTACCTTTATTACGGAACCGCGGCAGGATCAAGTGTAAAGGCATGGATTACTAACACCGGTGTCGCCAGTGCGCCTTCGTGGATTAATACCATCACCCCGTCAGACCCGGGTGGCACAAATTGTATTACCATCGCCAGCAGTTTTGGCGAAATGAAGATAAATTGGAACGGAAACAATAAATATACAACTGTTTATTGCCGTTCCGGTGGTGGTGGTCAGGTACAGCATAACGGACGCCTTTCCATTGTACCGGCAAGTGGTGTCTTAGCAATGAAGAAAATAGCGGTCACCATGGCGATAGATCCGGAAGGTTGGGCATCCGCGAAAGACAATGGTACATCTTTGGCGGTAAATACCTTAAGCGCGGCCAATTTTGGTTTGCCGATGACAAATATCGTTCATGGGGTTACTTATTATTCTATCATGTGGGTACCGGTAATATCCGGAAGAAATATCACATTGGATTTAATGCCGTATTGTTATGGATGTTGTATGGCAGTCGCTTTTGAGGGATAAATAAAGAAAATTTTCGTTTTAGGTCACTTTAACAAGCACAGTAACCGGTCGCTGAGCCTGTTGAAGTGACCTTTTAAGCCATTAGCAACCAAATAATATTAATTCCATAGCCCATGACAACACCACCGGGTAAGTTTATAAATAAAATCAAACGCACTGTAACAGCATAATTTCTTCGTTGTTAGGAATCCGGACAAGTATATTAATTATGTTGAATAAATATCCATATTTTTGAATAAAATGCTATTTATTTTTTACATATTTAAGATTAGAATGTTAAAAAAGTATGTGAATAACCAGCGGTCTGGTATTTTATTTAATTGGAGAAGATATGAAAGCAGCAGTTGTGGAAAGCGCGGGAAAATTAATTGTCCGCGAATTGTCTGTACCTGAAATGGGTGAGTATGAAGCAATGTGCGAGTTGTTATTTGGCGCGGTTTGCACCGGCACTGATACTCATTTAATTAACTTTCACGCGCCATTTTGTTATTGGATGACAATGCCATATATATTGGGACATGAAAGCATTGGCCGCGTAGTAAAAGTCGGCGCGAAAGTCCGTAATTATAAAGCAGGTGACATCATTACACGTGTCGGGTCCCCGGCGGTGGATGGCATTTCATCTGGTTGGGGTGGTTTTGCTGAAATTGGTATTGCCTCTGATTGGCGCGCTATGCAGGAAGACGGCATTGCCGGTTGGCAGGATAAAACTGTTCAGCAAATTTTGCCGGCAGATATTGATCCGGCAGTAGGTACAATGTTCATAACCTGGCGCGAAACCCTGAGTTATATTACTCGTATGGGAGTAAAACCGGGAGTATCAGTACTGATTACCGGTTCTGGCAGCAACGGTTTGGCTTTTGCTGCCCACGCAAGAAATCTGGGGGCGGCAAAGGTAGTGATGGTCGGTTCCGGAAATCGTAAAAGCAATGCCGAATTGGCGGGTGTAACCGACTTTGCGGATTATAAATCTGCTGATTGCTGGGAAAAAGCACGGGAATTTGCCCCGGAAGGTTATGATTTTGTTATTGATGCTGTCGGCAAAGCATCAATGGTTGCTGCCGGACAAAAAGTTCTGAAATCTGGCGGCACAATAGGTATTTATGGTCTTGATGAAGCCGGCAGTATAACATTGTCACCCGGCAATACATTTACGTTTTATAACGGCGGATATGATGAGGCGGAAACCCACGACGCGGTATTGAAATTTTATCGTGCCGGTAAATTAAATCCTACAGTATGGATAGATCGAGAACAGATATTTGAACTTGATGATATAGCCAGTGCCTTTGAGGCTGTACGAAAACGGGAAATAGTAAAGCCATTAATACGGCTTTATTGGGTGAAATAAAAAGGCGTTGATGCGAAAAATCCACCTTTATTCGGGAGAATGGTATCATGTATAGTTTGATTCAGGTGATAAAATTTAGCAGTTTAATCTTTATCCTGGCGATGGTTATCCCGGCGTATGCGGTGATTTCCGTTCCATCGTTCTTCTCAGAGAATATGATTCTGCAACGTGATGTGCCGGTTCCTCTGTGGGGTTGGGCCGATGAAGGCGAGGCTATTTCAATTATCTATGGAAATCATCAGCTTAAAACGGTAACAAAAGATGGACGCTGGCGGGTAGAACTCCCCGCTATGCCGGCCGGTGGTCCGTATACACTGGCGATCAGCGGCAAAGACCCAAACCAGACATTGTTATTCAGTCAGGTATTGGTCGGTGAGGTGTGGATTGTCTGTGGTCAGTCAAATGCCGGACTACCGTTACACGCATGCGATAATTACGATGATGCTATTGCCCACAGAAATGATTACCCGAATATCCGTGAGGTAGAACTTGGCCGGCGTAATTGTCATACGGTGACCACTCCGCAGGATAACGCATATTCCTATTGGGGTGCATGTAAGTGGCAGGATGCGTCGTATCTCGTTACGCGTTGGAGCACTGGCGACAAACCATTATCACAAACTGTCCCGGGTTGTATGAGCGGGCTGTCATACTTTTTTGCCCGCGAATTGTATAAGCATTTTGACAGTAAAGTACCGGTAGGTATTGTTCAGCTTGGGGCGATTTTGCCGGTGCAGACTTGGGTAAGCGACGCTACTGTGGCGGCAACACCGTTGCTTGCACCGGTGCGCGGTAAAGGTTACCCTAATGCGACTTCGGCAGGATACAATGACCAGGTATCTCCACTGGCGCCATTCCCAGTGCGCGGGGTGGTATATTACCAGGGAGAGATGAACGCCGGAAAAGGGAACGGACCTTTTTACCAGGCAGGACTGACGGCTATGATTCAGGATTGGCGCAAAGTGTGGAATAATCCGGATTTGCCTTTCCTGATTGTACAATTAGCTGGTTTTATCAAACATCTGGGACCGGAAGATAAGCGACTTGATATGGACGCTGCCACCCTGGCGAAGTTCACTGGTGAAAATGTAGATCACGGATTCTGCCACATCCGGCAGGCACAATTAGATGTCTCACGCGCTGTGCCGCATGTTGGTTTAGCCGTTACAACTGATATTGGCGACCCTTATGACATACATCCACGCAAGAAATTACCGGTTGCACAGCGGTTGATGCTGCAGGCACGCAAACTGGCATATGGTGAGAAGGTAGTAGCTGATAGTCCATATCCGGAACAGGTAGATTTTAAAGATAATGAATGTCAAATTCGTTATGGTGGAATTGGTGGTGGCCTGGTGATAAAAGATGGCGCGTTAAAAGGATTTGAATTAAGCGCAGACGGAAATACTTTCATAAATGCAAAAGCTGTAATCCGGGGTGACACCGTGATAGTGACTGCCACCGATATTAAATCACCAGTTGCGGTGCGTTATGCCTGGGCCGGTTGGCCGGTAGCGACATTATACAACATGGAAGGACTACCCGCGACACCATTCCGTTGGGCACAACATAAGGAATGAGGTAGTTATAACCGGTTGCTGATACTGCTGAAGTGACCACATCTGAAAAGCGGAATCTTTTTGCGCCATTTCTGTATATAAAAAAGCGCATTTTTGATAATGACAAATGGTGGTGTGCGGTATAGTATTTTGAAATAATAGAATCGACTTCCGCTGTTGTCGCGGTTAAAAAGGAGAATATTAAATGTTTATCAGTTTAATCCAGAGAGTTTTGCTTATTGCGATGGTTGTCTGCGTTATGGTATCTGTGAATGCCCAGTCGTTACCGGCGGGTAAGTTGGGTGCCTTTGCGGTGCCAAAAATCCGTAAGGCGCCGGTGATTGACGGGAATATTGATGCTGTTGAATGGCGCGAGGCGTTGGCAATCGGCGGGCTTGCGTCGCAAAACCCCGGCGGAAATTTGCTGATTATGCGTCCGACGACATATTATCTGGCATGGGATGCAGACAATATTTACGTTGCCTGCCGCACATGGATAATGCCGGGGTATATTCCACGGGTAAGCGGACGCGCACCGGGTACGGTAAGCGCGTTTGATGACGGCATGGAGTTTAACCTGAAACCGATGGGCAAAAATGTGGTTGATGGCAGAACTGATAGTTGTTATAAATTTTTCATCAGTTGTTTTGGGTCGGATGGCGATTTGGCACGGGTATCAGTTGGCCAGATGTTCCGCAATTGGCGTCCATATTTTAAAACGGCTACCCGCCTGACTGATGTCGGCAGTGCACCCATGGGAGGACGATGGTGGGAAGGCGAAGTTGTATTGCCGGCAAAAGATTTTGAGTTAAATGGTCCAAATCGCGTGGGTGATACATGGAAAATGCTGTTGGCATTTAACCATATCCCCGGATTTTTTCAGGCGGCAATTCCATTAAACTCCGGTTATTTTGATCCGGGTGGATGGCCGTTGATGACACTGGTAGAAAATACCCCCGGAGTAAAAGTAACTATGGATGATTTGCCCGGTATAAAAGATGGTACCGCGGCTGTGAAAATAAACGCTTTTAACCCGACGAATCAAACAGTTACGCTAAATGTATTGGCACAACTGGAAGAATGGAAAGGCAAGAATGCTGAAGATATATTAAAGAAAGAACAAATAGTTACCATTGAACCTGGGAAATCCGCGGAGTTCGCGATAAATGAAAAGTTACCCCGTGAAATTGGTAAAAATAAAGGTGGTTTATATTTCCGTATAACCCAGGGTGATAAAGAATTATATCGTTATTACACTTATTTTGAGTTGGGATATCCGGAAAATTGGGTGAAATATAGCCCTTCAAAAGAAGCATTCCCATTAAGCGGGACATTTAACCCGGTGCGTAATAATTTTTTAATCACTGCTGATGCCTATTATCTTGATAAGCCGGAAATGGTGAAACAGGTACGTTATACCGTCACCCGCGAAGGCGAAAACAAAGCCGTTATCAGTGGTACCATCACAAAAGCCAGTTATAAATCGTATACCAGTTTACTGCAGATGCCAACATTATCAGAAGGCACTTACAATGTTGAAGCTTATATGGATTTAAATGACGGTAAAACATTGGGACCGGTAAAAACAGAGTTTAAAAAACTTGATGAACCGAAAGAGTTCGCGGCCTGGTGGAATAATAAAATAGGCAATATTGAACGGGTAATTCCTCCTTTCACCGCGATAAAGCGGAAAGGTCAACAGATTAATTTATGGGGTCGTCAATATACCCTTGACGCATTAGGGATGCCGAAAGAAATTTTATCGAATGGAAAGGCTGTTACAGCGTCACCAGCCAGAATAGTTGCAGTAATCGGCGGTAAAGAGAAGATTATATCATTAAGCGGAAAATTGATATTTACAGAAGAAACCGCCTGGCGTCTGGGATTTAAGGGGAAAGCAACCAGCGCGGGATTGCAATTCACAGCGACTGGAAGCATAGAACAGGACGGCCTGGTTCAGGTTAATCTCACCTATGCTCCCGCTGGCAAGACTGCTGTTAAGGTAGATGCGTTGCGGCTTGAGTTCCCGGTTTCCAACAAAGATGCAGAAACAATGAACTGCATGGGGCCGGGTGGCAACTTTGCTTCGTTAGCCGCCAATATATTGCCTGCGGATAAGAAAGGAATGTTATGGAACACGTTGGAACTTGGCCGCGGCGGCACCGGTATGACAGTCGGTTCGTTTTACCCGGATGTATGGATAGGTAATGAACAGCGTGGTTTGTTATGGTGGGGTGACAGCGACAAAGGTTGGATACCGGATGATGATGTGCCGGCACATGAAATATGGCGTATCGGCAACGAAGTGGTACTGCGGAATAATATCATTGGTAAACCGTACCAACTGGCAGAACCGCGAACATTGACATTCACTTACAACGCCACCCCATTTAAACCATTCCCCAAAGGTTGGCGCGCTACTATTAACGCGGAAGATGGCACCTTCAGTGGACCGCATAAGCAATATACCGACACCAAAACCGGACAGAAATTTGATGGCACCCAGTGGTTGTCCGCGCCGGCATTGCCCAAAGATTGGGAACGGGTATGGGGAGAATTTAAAATACAGGCAGATGCCAAGGTGAAAGCAACGCAACCATTTGACCCGCTTAAAGCACGGCGAACCGCCTGGGTACATAATTCACTGGCACTTATGGGTTATGGCGACCGGTCCAGCGACTGGAATCTTGAACGTTATTTTTATCCGGAATGGGATGAGCATACATTGGGTGAAACCGAACGAAATTATATGTTATGGCTGGCAGACCGGGCATTTACTGAGGGTGGTTTGCGGTCAATATATTGGGATATTTTCTTTATTAAGGCATGGGATGGCGTACAAAATGGCATGGCATACACTTTGCCGGATAGCCGGTTGCAGCCAACATATAACGGCTTGAATATGAGAAAACTGATGATGCGGCTAAACTCGCTACAGGAAGAAAAAGGCTTATCACCCGGTGGTCTGTCCGCGCATTCATCCAACTGTTTCCCGTTGGTGGCATACCCATGGGTAGGCGCCGGGCTTGATGGCGAATGGGCATTTATGACAGACGCATCACCGCGCGACTGGGTAGATAACTATTCAGCAGAACGTATGCGCGCCTTAAATACCCCGCAGAATTATGGTTTGCCAATGACATGGATGAGCATAAACTGGATTACCGAACCAGTGAAACGCGGTCGTGTCTGGCGTGGTTTTTATGACTGGGCACGTTTTCACGACTGCAACTGGTATGGTTGGGATGGTTACGGACCCGGACAGAAACTGTTGGACTGGGGTCTTAATGATGAGCGACTGCAGTATGTGCCGCATTGGCGCAACACCGCTATCACCTGTGATGATAAGGATGTATTGGTAGCATATTGGCAATTGCCGGGACGTGTAATGGTGATGGCATTTAATTATGATGGAAAGGCAGTTAAAGACCCTGTTTTAAAAATAGATTATGCCAAATTAGGTCTTTCAACTAAAATGACTATATCATCCCTGTCTGAATTACGTGGAATAGATACCCAGAACGGACAAGCAGCAGGCGCAGATCCGGTTCCGGTACTTGATGCTGCAAACGGTAAAATTTCTATTACATTACTGCAACCCCATACCGCGCGGTATTTTGGCATACGTGTTGATGAATCCGCACTGATATCAACAATTCAGAAAGATTTTGAAACTATTGGGAATGGCGCCAAACTGACAGACGCGATGGGTGACTGGGGATTAATCAGCAAAGATACAAAGTTCTTGCAGAATGATAAGGTTGTCGATGTTAAATGCGCGACAACCAGCATAAAGATTGCGATGTGGCAATTACCTGACCGCGTGCTGTTGGCGATTACGAATACTGATAAAAAAGATACAACCGCTACACTTGATATCGACCTTGATAAACTGGGGTTAACGCCAAAACAGCCATGGCAGGAGTTCCTGCGGGTGCGCGATTTTACCGGTGGAAACTCTAACCTTGATTTTTATAACAAAAAATTGACTGTTGGCAGCATTAAACCCGGCACAGTTAAAATAGTCGGCATTCGGAGATATTAATTTACCCCAAAAATTACAATCCTTCTTGTTAAGTTTGCAGGAAGGATTGTAATTGTGGTTAATAAGTTTATTGTAGGGAATCGTTTCCCTGATGCGAGGAGTTATTATGAGTCAATACATTATCAATAATGAATCCGGCGCTAAATTGCAGGTGAGAAGTGCCGGTATGGAAGAATTTAAAAATCCAGGTTTTGGATTATCTATGCATTGGGGGTTATATTCGTTAATTGGGCGAAGTGAATGGGCACTGCATACGGAATCTATCCCCCATGATAAATATTTTGATATGATGAATAAATTCAATCCCTTCCGTTTCAATGCGGATGAATGGGCTGATTTAATGTTGGAGTCTGGACAGAAATTTTTGTTGATAACCAGCAAACACCATGATGGATTTTGCATGTGGGACACAGCGTTAACCGATAAAAAGATTACCAATACCCCATTTAGCCGTGACGTTATAGCTGAATTATCAAAAGCGTTAAATCATCGCGGATTGAAATTACATTTTTATTACTCGCTGATGGATTGGACACATCCTGCATATCGTACAGATTGGCCGGCATATCTTGAATATTTAAATGGACAGCTCACGGAATTGCTGACAAATTATGGCAAAATAAATGGCGTATTGTTTGATGGATATTGGCCGCGTTTTGAAACAGGACCTAACGATGCCCATTTTAAGGAAGGTGATTCATATAACTTAGCCGGCATATATGATTTAATCCATACTTTGCAGCCAGACGCTGTGGTAACTAATAACCATCACATGCTGCCAATTGATGGTGAGGATTATCAGGTGTGGGAATTGGATATGCCGGGAGAGAATACCATAGGTTTTAATTGTCCGGAGATTGGCGATATCACCAAAGCTGTCTGGTGGAATTTAAATGCCGGATGGAGTTACCAACCCGGCAGTCATAACCTGAAATCCGCTGACACAATATTAACAGCTAAAGAAAATGCTGAAAAAAGAGAATCGGTATTCATACTTAATATTGGACCGCGTCCATTTGGTGATATTCATCCTGACGAAGCCGCTGTTTTACGGCAGATAGGCCAAAAAACGCGGGAGAAGGGATAATATTATGACGACATCATTTCAACTGCACCGTCGGGAAAAACCGGATTCCAGCAAGTTTATAGCAGTGCTGGAACGACGCGGCGACAGAAATTATGTTCCTTTTTTTGAAATGATACCGAATTATTTTGCGGAGTTAAGTGGAATTGAACCACCAAAAGAAATAAATTTCGGCAATAATTCGCCGTATTACCTGCCGACTTTCGCATATTATTTTCAGGCGATGGCGCAAATGGGTTTTGATATCGGCATTATCAACCTGTACGGATTTTGCGGTTTCCCCGGTTATCATCACGGTAGAAAAGTTCAGGGTGATGATGGCGCTATTACTGACTGGGAATCATTTGAGAAGTATAAGTGGCCGTCTGCAAATGATATTAATGTTGATATGATGGCGGATACAGCGGCACTGGCGCCGGAAGGGATGGGAGTATGGACTGGCGGTCCCGCGCCTTTTCAGGTATCCATGGATGAACTGCTGGGATTTAATCGTTTAGCGATGTTAACCTATGACGACCCGGATCTGGTAAAAGCGGTGGCAGATAAAGTAGGATCAATTATGGTAGAAATAATCGATATTTGCTGTTCGCTGCCATTTATACAGGGATTTGAGTTTTGTGGCGATATGGGGCATAAAACCGCGACCATGCTGTCGCCGGATGTTATGCGGCAATATTATCTGCCATGGCACAAAAAAGCCTGCGATTCGGCACATAATCATGGTAAAAAAATAATATTACATTCATGCGGCAACCTTGCCGCCATAATGTCGGATATTGTCGCCTGCGGATATGACGGAAAACATTCGTATGAAGATAATATTATCCCCGGTATCATTGATTTGCATAAAGAATATGGCAAGAAAATAGCCTTACTGGGTGGAGTTGATGTTGATTTTTTATGCCGCGCGTCTGAAGAACAGATTCGACAACGGGTGCGTGATTATATTGACGCCATGGCACCTGATGGTGGTTACTGCCTTGGTAGTGGAAACAGCATACCTGATTATGTACCGATTGAAAGTTATTGGGCAATGTTGGATGAAGGGTTAAAATATGGAAGATAAAGTTAATGTAATCACCAATCATTTGGGTTACCGTAATGGCCATGGTAAAAAACATGTTTTAGTCACAGATGTACCTGATGCGCGGAGTATATTTGGTGATTCTATATTCACTGTTTTTGAACAGAACAATTTTTCAAAATATGGACTAAATGACCCTCGGCAGATTCCGCATATCCATCGCGCATCACTGAATCGCATTCACACTGATTTCCAGACAAGTCTAATTTTCATTATTAAAGTTTTTTGCGTATTCTTGTCCTCAAATTATAGAGGTGAACAATCTTATGACACAGCTCTATGACGGTTGCGTCCCCATCATGACCCCTCCGCCGTTGAAGACGCCGCGCCTCAACGGAGCGCGTGTCGTCGGCGTTCGCTCCGGCAGCCCGTTCCTGCATGCACTTGCCGCCACGGGTGACCGTCCCATGACCTTCTCGGCGATTGGCTTGCCGACAGGCCTGCGTCTTGATTCCGTGACCGGGATTATCACCGGAACTGTGTCCACCCGCGGCGCCTGCGACGTGACTGTCGGTGCCGCCAACAGCCATGGAAAAACCGAGCGCACACTACGCATCATGGTCGGTGACGCAATATCGCTCACTCCGCCGATGGGTTTTAATACCTATGGCGGCTGGGGTCCCTTCGTCACTGAGACCGATATCCGCGCTGGTGCACAAGCTCTGGTGAAGTCTGGCTTGAGCCAGCATGGTTACTGCTATGTGAATATTGACGATGGTTGGCAGGGCAGGCGCGGCGGTAAGGAGAATGCCATTCAGCCCAATGATAAGTTTGGCGATATGCGAAGTCTATGCGATGACCTGCACGCGCTCGGTTTCAAGGCTGGTATCTATTCGACACCCTGGGCGAGTACCTATGAAGGATTCATCGGCGGCTCCAGCGACGCCGTTGATGGCGCGTGGATATCTCCTGATCCACCGCGTAGCGGCATAGGTAAGTTTGGCAGTCACTGCTTCGCGATTGAGGATGCCAGGCAATGGGCGGCGTGGGGTTTTGACTACTGCAAGTATGACTGGGGTATCGACAGCTTAGCGCGTGCGCAATATATGCGCGATGCCCTTGACGCGACCGGGCGTGATTTTGTGTTGGAACTTTCCAATGCGGCACCGTTTGCGCAGGCCGCGGATTATACTGCCATCGGCAACATGTGCCGTACCACGACTGATATCACCGATGTCTGGGACCGTAAACAGTTGCCGGCCAGTCAGCGCGATTTTGGGGCTATGGGAATTTACGATATTTGGATGCGGCACCGCGATTGGGCTCCGTTTAATCGTCCCGGCCACTGGAACATGCCTTGCCCGCTGCGCGTCGGGTTACTCGGCGGTTGGGATCTCAAACCGCTGACTCCAACGCGTCTCACGCCGGCTGAGCAATACAGTCACATCAGCCTCTGGTGCTTGTGGTCGGCACCGCTCATCATCGGCTGTCCAGTCGAACGACTGGATTCCTTTACGCTTAGCCTGTTGAATAACGACGAGGTGCTGGACCTTGACCAGGATTCGCTGGGACAACAGGCACGCCAACTTGCCCCGGACTCGCCGGATATACTGGTGAAAGAGCTGTGGGACGGCAGCAAGGCAGTCGGACTGTTTAACACCAGCGACACGGAGGACGAGTTAACTGTTAGTTGGAGCGATTTGGGTATCACCGGACCGCACACTATACGAGATCTCTGGCGCCAAACCGATATTGGTGTCTCGGATACCCGCTTCTCTGCCCGTATCATGGCTCATGGAGTGGTGCTCATCCGGCTGAGCGACATTGACACAACGTCGGCAAAGCACGCCAACCCGGGGAGTTTCGCATGAAAAACGTCCTCGGCGTTTATACAGGGACAAGAACAAGGAAGTGTAGGATGTGCACAATTAGCAAGACAATGTCCGAAACTGTCTCCCTCGCTGCGGCGGCCGTGCGCGCCACCGAGCCGGTAGCGGCCACAGATCCGCTCCGGCCGCTGTTCCATTTCCGGCCGCCAGCGCAGTGGATGAACGACATCTGCGGCGCGCTCTGGCACGAGGGTTGGTATCACATCTTCTACCAGTTCAACCCGTTCGCCGACCGTTGCGACTGGAGCTGTGTCAACGCCTGCTGGGGCCATGCCCGCAGCCGCGATCTCGTCCACTGGGAGCACCTGCCGATCGCCGTGGCGCCGTCGGTGGAGGAGGGCAACTACCAGTGCGCCAGCGGTTGCGCCACCCACCGGGATGACGGCACGCCGATGCTGTTCTACGGCCACACGCCGCTGCCGCGCCCGGACGGGACGCGGCAGCCGCGCCAGCAGTGGGCGGCTCTGCCGCTTGACCCAGAGTTGCGCGCCTGGCGCACGCTCGACGTCGGTTTGGCACCGGGCCAAAGCGGCGTGCCCGCCGACATCGCCGGCTGCTGGACCGATATGTTCGTGTTCCGCGAAGCCGGCCGCACCTTTGCGATTTTCAAGGAGGCCGGCGGTCTGGTGGTCGAGGCGCAGAACCCGGAGTTGACCCGTTGGCAGGCGGTCGGCCGCATCGATGGCGTCTTTGGCGAGTGCCCGAACTTTATCAAACTTCAGGATCGCTGGCTGCTGCTGCGTTCGACCTATCCGATGACGTACCAGGTCGGCCGGTTCGATCCTGAGCGCATCGCCTTCGAGATGGACGGCCCCGCCGGGATCGTGGACTACAGTTACGACCTGAACCCGCCGCCGGATCCGGGCGACCCCAATTACTACCTGGACGCCTCTGGCGTGCCGGTCTGCCGCTACGGCGCACCCTATCCGGCGCATGCGGACAGTCGCGGCTTCTACGCCACCAGCGTGTTTGCGGACTCCGCAGGCCGCACGCTCCTGCTCGCCTGGGTCGGTGCTTGGCCGGCGTCCCGCGGCTGGAACTGCTGCATGTCACTGCCGCGCGTGCTTTCCCTCGACGCGGTGGGGCGACTGGTGCAGCAGCCGATCCCGGAACTGGCCCGGTTGCGGGGCTTACCCGTCTTGGTCGGACCGCTCAATCTGAACGGCGAAGCCCGCCGCATCGAGGGGTTTTCGGGCGACACACTGGAGGCCATGGCTGAGTTCGAACTGGGTGCCGCCGAAGCCGTCGAGTTGGCCCTGCGCGACGACACAGGTGCCGCTGCCGTGCGCATCCGCTACGATGGCCGGACGCTGGATGCCAACGGCACCGTGCTGCCGCGCGTGCTGGGCGACGACCCGCGCCGCCTCAAGCTGCACCTTTTCTACGACAAATCGGTGATGGAACTGTTCGTCAACGACGGTATGCAGACTGTCACCCGCGTGGCCCTCCCGCCATCGCCCGCCCTGCATCTCGAAGCGGCGGCAACCGGCGGCGCGGCGACGCTGCGGGCACTGACGGTATGGCCGATCAAACCCTCCACGGAGATATGTCCATGACAACTTCCAACGCCTACGATGTGATTGTGCTTGGCGGCGGCACGGCCGGGGTGGTGGCCGCCATCCAGGCCGGGCGGGCCGGCGCGAAGTCACTGCTCGTCGAGAAGACCGGCATGCTCGGTGGCACCATGACCGTCGGCAGGGTCAACAACCCCGGCTTGTTCTTTGCCAGCACACGTCAGGTGATCGCCGGCATCGGCTGGGAAATGGTGATGCGCTGTCTCGCCGAGGCCGGGCAAGAACTGCCGGACGCGGCCAGAGACCCAGGCAAGCCCTTCTGGCAGCGCCACGTGCCGGTGGATCGTTTTCTTCTGCCGATGCTGCTTGTCGAAGTGACTTTAAGCAAAAGTCCTGTATTAATTAATTTCTTTGATTTTCTTCCTGCTGGCTGGCGGGTTAAGCATCGTCCGATTTGTTGTTTAAGGGTTGTAACAATATCTGGTGTACCAGTGGTAATCCCAAACTGAAACTGTTATACCAGTGCGCACCGGATTTCGTTCAATGTCTTTCAGCGCAATCCATGCGTGCTCTTCATCCATTGGCATCGAATAATACCGATTTTCCCACAAATGCCCCTACTATTTCTGACGGCGATTAGCATGGCGCGAATATTTCATGTGTGCATGACTTATAGCCTGTATTTTGTCCCTGTATTAGGAATCCGGTAATTTATGATTGAATGATGAAGGTATGATTTGTATAATAGGCTCATAAGATTTATCCAGAAATCGATGATTTATTAATGGCGGTTTCCGGCAGTAATAAAAAAAAGGAAGTGATATGAAACAGCGGAAAATCGATTCAATGATAGTTACCCGTGTGGAACAGACCGATAAATATTATGATCTGGTGGTTTGTGGTGGCGGTATAGGCGGCGTTGTGACAGCGGTTATGGCTGCCCGTAAAGGATTGTCTGTCGCATTGGTTGATAATAAGGCGGGTTTGGGCGGCAACGCGTGCGCGGAGATAGGCGTCAATATAGATGGCGCCCATTGTTTTGGTTTTTTTGTTAACAAACGTGAGGGCGGACCGGTAGAGGAATTAAAGGAAAGGCTTGCTGCCATGGATCCCTATGGCGATCAGGGGATGAACAGTACAGTTATGCTTTTCTGGTGTATGGAATCAGGGGTGCATGTGTTCAGCGAATTGCTGATAGATGAGGTTGCCGCCGAATCAAACCGTGTGATAATGGTAGCCGGTTCACAGGGGGGC
Source organism: uncultured bacterium (assembly GCA_964638715.1). GTDB lineage: Bacteria > Armatimonadota > Hebobacteria > CAIYQO01 > CAIYQO01 > JBAXQQ01. The sequence goes on from CAZWZF010000005.1 coordinate 62,990, forward strand.
ACTGAAAGACGACTGGCATTCCATGCGGGGCAGTTTGTAGACGCCACCGGAGATGGTACTATTGCTGCTATGGCGAATGCGGAATATATGACAGGCCGTGAAAGCCGCGGAACGTTTGATGAAATACTTGCCCCGGAAAATGCTGATACCGGCATTATGGGGGCATCGTTATTGTACCGTGCCAGTGAAAAAAAGGAAGCCATTCCATTTGTCCGTCCGGAATGGGCATATGAATATCGTACAGAAGATGATTTACCTTATCGTTTATCCATGCAGAAAGGTCCTGCTATATGTGGTTTCTGGTGGATAGAATACGCCGGCGACCATGATGACCCTATCGGTGAATATGAGCAGGTGCGGGTAGAATTATCGAAATGTTTATATGGTGCCTGGGCTTTTTTGAAAAATGACCCTTCAAGAGGAATGGAAAATTGGTCTCTTGACCGTGTTTCAATATCGCCTGCTAAAAGAGAAAGCCGTCGTGTTATTGGCGATATAGTGGTAAACGAGAAAGATATTGTGGGACGAACTGAGTTTAATGATGCTGTCGCTTATGTCGGATGGAATATTGATATTCATGTCCCCGGCGGTTTTAAATCGCGGTATAAGCCAAATATCCATGCCTTATTTCCATGGGTTTCACCGTTGCCATTACGGGCATTGTATAGCCGTGATATTGAAAACCTGTGGCTTGTCGGTCGTGATATCAGTGTGTCGCATGTCGCGTTGGGTGCCACGCGTTTGCAGGCTACCATTGGCACCATGGGCCACGCCGTTGCCTGTGCGGCGGCAATCGCCCATCGCGGCGGTTTGACAAACCGTGAAACCGCGCGGCAGCAGATAAAGGCTATTCAGCAGGATATCCTGCGTGATGGTTCGCATATACCGGGAATCAGTAACCAGGATGACCGGGATTACGCGCGTCTGGCACAGTGTGTCGCTACCAGCGACCAGCCTTTACGTGTTACCGCTGGTGATTTCTTTATTCCGGTTGGCAATGGGCGGGCAGTATCATTCCCGGTGACGGGCGGAACTGTTGATTCGATAACTATTAATCTCCGAAATCCCGGTACTATTCCAGTAGACGCGCGGTTATTCTTTTCCCCATGTATGCACCCCAACCACGCGTCTGACCGGAACGTTCTGGCGGAAATGTCTTTACGTATAGAACCGGGGGAGCATAATATAAACTGGAAATTGAATCTGAATGATGTCGCCGTTGGGCTTTACGCGGTGGGAATCACCACTGATACATCGGTAAAGGTAAACTGGCAATGGCCGGGGCGTTCAGTTGTTCACGCCGATGATAATGGTTTCGCGGGTTTGGAATGGCGGGCCTGCAGTGATGTTCCGTATGGCTGCCATACCCTTGTTTTTGACCCGGATTATTATTATTTGCCAAAGGCGGATGTCAATGATAATCTGTATTTGGTGACAAAACCAATTATGCTGGCGCCAATGGGGGAGGATACCAGTTGGATACGCGAGAAAAATCATCGTATGTGGCGTCCGCGTCAAATGAACAGGACAAAGATTCCTGTCCCGGCTATTACCATAATTCCTGAACAACACCCATATACCGCGTCACAGGTAATAAGCGGTGTGTCGCATACTGATAATTTGCCGGGGTTATGGATTTCTGACCCGGATCAACCATTGCCGCAGAAAATAGAGTTAAATTGGGAACATGTGCATACTATTTCGGAAATCCGCATAGTGTTTGATACCGACACGGACATGTCGCACCCGGCGTACGAACCAATTGACACACTGGTGAAATCATACAGGGTGGATGCAAGTGTTGACGGCCGTTGGGTTGAGATTGTCCGTGAAGATGATAATCGCGGACGCTTCCGGATTCATAAGTTTAATGCGGTTCAGGCCGACGCGTTGCGCCTGACAATCGAGAAAGTGCATGCCGGCGGCAAAAGCGCGCGGATTTTTGAGATTCGCGCGTATGGCATTGAAAATGCTGAATAAACTAAATTAATACAACCTGTCCCTGTAATTCTAATTTCTCAATCAAATTAGGCTGTTTTGAACATTTTCAATGGAGAAACAAATATGCGGCAGGGGAGACACAAAACGGTTGACACGCGGGTCAGGAGGAGTCTATTCTTATTGTTGTAATTTTATGGTAAATATATGGGGTTTACCGAATACTTACCATTTTTAAAGGAGGTGTATCATCCAATCCGTCGTTCCGGTTTTACTCTCATCGAGTTGTTGGTCGTCATAGCTATGTTAGTTCTCTATCTTTCCTGTCAACAACGGCGGTGCCATAACCTTGAACGCGGCGGGTGTATATACCAGCAATTTCCGGGGTGATATCTCCTAATTGACAGTTTTGAATGTCACACCGCAGCAAAGAAAGGACCATCAAACTATGAATATTTTAAACCATGCCCAATGGCTCCCGTTTTCACCCGGTAATGATGATCACTTTTTCGTTGACACCTTCCCCAGTAACTACCCGTCACTGCCAGAATCTCTCTGTGCCGGGTGGGAAATTCGGACATCACCCAACTATCGTTACTCAGGCCAAACCCGGGTGGGGCCAGTGGGAACAATCCAGTATACAGTGCGCGGAGAAGGTTGCCTCAGGTACAATAACAGAACTTATAAAGTATTGCCCGGACAGGCGTTTCTACTGGAATCCCCCGGTGATTATTTATACAACTTGCCGGATGAAGCACCTCTTTGGGAATTTATATTCCTGACATTTAATGGGGAGGACCTGCTCCAGCATTTTCGTCAGTTCATAACGACTCACGGACCAGTCATAACTCTTGACCCGGAGCATCCAATAGTTACACTGCTGCTGCAAATCGGTCAACGCATCGCAACCAAACAATTCAAAACAGCTGAAGACAGTGCGATATGGCTTTACCAAATGATGATGGAGTTACTGAAAGTAGCAAGTGCAGAAGCGTCATATCCAACCTTAATACAATGCGTATTGCAACATCTGGCGCAACACTTCACCCGGGATATCAACGGCGAGGAACTCGCGGATATCGCCGGCATATCTTTGGCGCAGTTCTACCGTGTCTTCAAAACACATACCGGATATACACCCGGGCAGTATATCACTATGCAGCGTATGCGCCAGGCTTTGTATTATTTGCGCTATACTCACCTGTCAATAGAGGAGATCGGCCGCCGGTGCGGTTTCAGCAGCGGGTGGCATCTGGGGAAAATCTGTCGAAAAGTGCTGGGACATTCCCCCAGTCATTTTCGCCAAGCAGCAACTCTCCCCCCTGAATCCTGCTGGCGCATTTGAAAAACTGACAATCTATAAAAAATGATACTGGCAGCAATGTGATTCCCATGAGAAAATTAGACCAGTAAAAAGCTATTATTAGCACTGTTAAAATCATCACAGTGGTGATATTATAATTTAACGGTGTCAACCATATCACAATATGACACCGTCAATACACCTTGAAGGAGGTTTTTATGTGTAAACTTAAACGAGGGTTCACCCTCATCGAATTACTGGTCGTGATAGCCATAATTGCTATCCTCGCCGCGATTCTGTTCCCCGTCTTCGCCCGTGCTCGAGAAAAGGCGCGGCAAACTACCTGCACGAACAACCAGCGACAATTAGCTGCATCTATGCAAATGTATGCTCAGGATCATGAAGAATTACTTCCATCATCCGCAACAATATGGCAGGATCTAAAAATAGAACCTCAGGTATTACAATGTCCTACAGCTGGAAAAAACTTAACGGTGGCTTATGCTTATAACAACATCCTTTCCGGGATGTCACTCGGTAATGCGACTGATCCTACCTCGGTATGGCTTACTGTAGATGCTGATGACAGCAAAGCACCATCGTACCGCCATTCAGCAAAAACTTTATTAAGTTATCTTGACGGACATGTCGGGCAAAGAGATCCCGGGATAGTGGCGAAATACGTCGGCGCTGAACTTAACATGGTTGCATTCCGATCTACGGACATCGGGACGAAGTCATATACACTCCCGAATCATCCCAATGCATATGGGAGGGAAGGCTATATCATGTTCGGCACTGCCGGTGCGTCGGTGACACAGGAAGCCAGCGGCGATTTTACCGGAACAATCTATACCGGCACCCGGTCGGGCACAAATTTCAACAATCCAGCCATCGGCATCGCTTCTATCGCTATCCTCGGGACCGGGCAAGGAGGCAGTGGAGGACCCAGCGTCAATGGCCGTTGGCGCAGTGATAACGGAAGCGCCGGCGGGAATCTGGACGATGCGTCGCGGGGTATCGGCCCATCGGTCCCTGACGTCGTGAACGGCACTTTCTGGTACCGATGGAATGGCGAAACTTCCCTTGATTTGCTGAAAATCACGCTTTCCGCCGATATGGTGCCCACCACACTTCGTATCGGTATCATCACCGACCGCGGAGACAGCCAGAAACCGGGAGCGATCGGTGTGGGCAATAACAGGAAGAATAGGTTAGGCGCGAACAGCTACGGCTCCCCGGATCTGTACTTCTTCGATTTGACAGGGTTGCCGGGAGACACAGCCCCGATTTCGATGACACCCTATGCTGCCGGGCAGTGGGGCACGGCTATTCGCGGGCTGGTCTTTGATACCCAATAGCCCGTGTCCTTCGTGAAGCAAATAAAGTTGTGGCTATCTCTCATAATTCATGTTTTCATGAATTATGAGAGATAGCTGTTGCTCAAAGCTCGTTCTGGTTCCGATAAATCAGCCGAGAATACCTTGCCATTATTGCCTTGTGGAAACTTTTCTATAAAGTAGTTATCTGACACAACTGTGCTATAGCATCATCGCTCTGCCGAGGATGTCAACTGCAGATTAACCAGGTGGCCAATCTTAAAATAACAGGAGAAAATTATGCGTAATTTCATTGTGGTGCTGCTATCGCTGGTCTTCACAGTGGCAATGGCGACGGAGACCGAAAATCTTGGTATCCGCATCCTGCCAGTTCCGGGTAAGGTCGCCATCGACGGCAAGGTCGACGACTGGGACCTCTCCGGCGGAGTCCTTGTCTGCGGCGATGTCGAAAACATGCGCGACAAGATGGCGGTGTGGATCCACACCATGTACGACGCCGACAATCTCTACGTGCTGGCGCGCTTCCTCGACGAGACGCCGATGAGCCACCCCGGCTCGATCGCCGGTGACTACGGCTTCATGGGCGACAGCCTGCAGTTGCGCCTCATCGCCAAGCCCGAAGAAAATGATCCGCGCAGCAGCATGGGCGGCAAGGAGGTTTGCTGGGTGACCGCCTGGCGCGACCGCGACGCCAAGGACGTGGTCAACCTGCATTTCCCGCGCAAGCAGGAGGCCGGCGGCGACAAGCAGATCGCCGACGCGAAGAAGGTCGGGGCGCAGCAGGCGTTTCTGGCAACCGCTGATGGAAAGGGCTATGTGCAGGAGATGGCCATCCCCTGGAAGCTGCTGGCCGACGGCGGCCTCACGCCCAAGCCCGGCGAGCGCATCGTCTTCAGTGTCGAGCCGAACTTCAACACCAGCGCCAAGTTCCGCATCACGCTCAAGGACCTCTTCCGCCCGGGCATCTTGCCCGACCGCATGTTCACCTTCAGTGCCTGGAACTGCTGGGGCTACGGCGTCTTCGCGCCGGCCGGCAAGGTCGAGCCGCAAATGGTGCGGCTGGCCGACAACCGCGAGTTGAAAGTCAGCATGCAGAAGGGCGTGCCGGTGGTGGACTGGACCGAGCTATTCGAAGTGAAGAAGACTGAAGGTTTCGCCAAAATAAACCTTGACCTGCCGGAAGACGGCTATGTATCCTTAAACATCAAGAACGCCGATGGACAGGTTGTGCGGCATTTGCTCACTGCTAATTTCTTATCCAAGGGCAAGCACGAACTGCTCTGGGACGGCTTGACCACCATGAGCCACATGAAGCCGGGCGAAGTGGTGCCGGCGGGTGACTACTCCTGGGAGGCGATCTACCACACCGGCATCGGCCTGCGCCTGGTCGGATGGGCGCACAACGCCGGCCGGGCGCCCTTCGACTCACCCGGCGGCAACTGGGGCGGCGACATGGCCCCCCCGATCTCGGTGGCGGCCGACAACACGAGCATGTACTTGGGTTGGGCGTTTGCCGAGGCGGGCCAGGCCGTGGTCTGCACTGATTTCGACGGCAACGTCAAATGGCGCCACAAACGCGGCGGCTTCGGCGGCGCCTCGCTTCTGGCGGTCAGCGACGGCATCGTATACGTCTACGACCTGGGCCAAGGGAACGCGATCTATCGCCTCGACGCCACCAAGGGCGACTACTCGAACTGGCAGGGCAGCGAGGACGCGGCGCTGGCGCTGACCCCCATTCTCGGCGAGGCGAAGAAAGCCGAGAGCACCCTCCAACCAACCGCCACCGGCATGGTCGCTACCGGCGGTAAACTGTTCATCAGTTTTGGCAGCAAACCGAAGGACTGGGAGAACAAATTCCAACTATCCGGCGATGCACTGTTCGTACTCGACGCCAAGACTGGCAAACTCCTCCAGCGCATCAATACCGCGGATCCTCAGGACCTTAAACTCGGTGCCGACGGCAAGCTCTACCTGCTATCCGGCAATGGCAACGTGAGCACGGTCGATCCCGTGAACGTGGCGCTGACCGAGGTGGTGAAGGGCGTGCCGAACGCTCGCAGCGTCACTGCCGACAAAGAGGGCAACATCTATATCGGCGTCGGCGACCCGGACAACCAGGTCAAGGTTTTTGACAAGATCGGCAAGCCCCTTCGCGCCATCGGCAAGGCCGGCGGCCGCCCGCTCCTCGGGTTGTGGGATGCCGCAGGCATGCGCTTCATCGCCGGCATTCAAGTTGATGCCAAAGGCCAGCTATGGGTCATGGAATACGACGGGATGCCACGCAGGATTTCCCGTTGGGACGCCACTACCGGCGCGTTCACCAGGGAGTTCTTCGGCCCTACCACCTACGGCGCCAGTGGCGGTGCCATCTCCCCGGACGATCCACTGGTCATGGTTGGTGCCGGCTGCGAATGGCGGTTGGATGAGAAGACCGGCAAGGCCGCCTGCGTCGGCGTGTTCGACCGCGGCGAGACGCATGGTGCTCGCTTCGGCAAGGGTCCCAACGGCCGCCTCTACGTGGCGGTCGGCGGCGCCTGGCACGCAGCCACTCCTGTGTCCATCTACGAGCGCCTGGGCGCGGGCCAGTACAAACTACGCGCCAAACTCAGCGCGCTCGTCGAGAAGATGGACAACGGCCGCGGTGGGACAAGCGAAGTGCGGACCGGGTATGTCGTCTGGTCCGACGCCAACGACGACCAGCAGGAGCAGCCCGACGAAGTGCGCCCCTACAAGGCCGATCTCGGCGGCTGGGTCAACGGCTGGTACCTGCCGATGGCGCCCAGCATGATCTTCTATGGCACCAATTACCGCCTCGCCCCTACAAGCTGGACCGCCTGCGGCGCGCCGCTCTACGACTTCGCCCAGGCTAAGCGCATGCCGACCCCAGACGACAGCAAGGGTATGCACGGCATCGGCATGGGCGCAACCCGCGGGCTTGGTTCCACCGACGGCCGCCTCATGGTCTATAACGGCCTCTACGGCGAATCGCACTCAGAGTTCCCCTGTTATGACATCGAAACCGGCAAGCTCCGGTGGAGCTACCCGAACAACTACGTCGGTGTCCACGGCGGACACAATGCGCCACCGCCGCAAGTCGGCATGATCCGCGGCGCCTACGACATCCTCGGCACCGGCCGCCTGCCCGACCCGATCGGCGACATCTTCGTCATCGCCACCGACAAGGGCGAGTGGCATATCCTCACTGGCGAGGGCTACTACCTGACCCGGCTCTTCGAGGCGGATGTGCTTAAGATCCGCTGGCCCGACCCGGCCGTGCCCGGTGCGATCATGGACACCGTGCCGCCCGGCATGGGCGCCGAAGATTTCGGCGGCTCGATGACGGTCACTAAGGACGGTCAACTCTATATCCAACACGGCAAGACCGCCTTCATCAACTCCCGCGTCGTCGGACTCGACAGCGTCCGCAAACTGCCGGGCGGCAAATTGACGGTGGCCCCGGACGATCTGGCCAAGGCCAATGCGATCCGCGACAAGCTCTTACAGGCCAGCGTCGGCGCGAAGATGACCACGGCGAAGAAGAGCACAGTGGCCTTCACGGGCGACCTGCGCAAGGACTTCAACACCAAGGAACCGCTGACGTTTCAGAAGACCAACGCGGACCGCGTTGAAGCGGGGATTGCCTGGGACGATACGAACCTCTACCTCGGCTGGCAGCTGAACGACGCCACGCCGTGGGTCAACGGCGCCGGCGACGCCGCCCAGATGTACGCCATGGGCGACACGGTGGACTTCCAACTCGGTACCGACCCGAAGGCCAACGCCAAGCGCGACAAGCCCGCACTCGGCGACCTGCGCCTGTCCATCGGGAACCTCAACGGCAAACCGACCGCTGTGATATTCCGCCCGGTGGCGAAGGAAAAGGCGCCGAAGAAGTTCTTCTCCGGTGTCTGGCGCGACGGCGTCGAGTACGACAGCGTCCTGACGCTGACCGACGCGAAGATCGAGGTCAAGGTGGACGCGGCAGGGAAACGCTACGTCGTTGAAGCCGCCATCCCGTTGGCGACGCTCGGGCTGAAACCCGCGGCCGGCCTGACCCTGAGCGGCGACTTCGGCGCCACCTTCGGCGACGCCGCCGGCAAGGACACGGTGCTGCGGAGTTACTGGAACAACCAGGCTACCGGCATCGTGGCCGACGAGGTGGCGGAGTTGCAGCTCGAGCCCAAGAACTGGGGCCGCCTGATCTTCGAGTAAGCCAACAGGAACTCCACGATGCAGCGACTGGCCTGTCGCTCGGGTAGTTGCCCGAGTGACAGGTCTGAACGGCACAAGGAAGACCTGCTCCTTCGCCAGAAAAACGAACGCTGATGCGTATACCACACTGGAGCAAACCGATGATGAACAAACTGATTCGCGCCGGCCTCGCCGCCGGTATCGTGGCACTGACTGCCGGTAGCGCCGTGCTCGCCGCTGAGCCGCCGGCCGGCCCCGCGCAGGCGCGGCCGCCGGCCTGGGCGGCAAAGGGCGCGTATGTCTTCCGCGTCTCGACGCCCGACGAAGCCGATGTGTTGCCGCAGCTCGAAGAAGGGCACGCGATCGTCGCCAACCTGCTCGACGGAACCGTCCCGCAGATCACGATCGTGAACGGGTTGATCGGCCACGATCATCCCGGGCCGTGGAACTGGGACGGGCTCTGGCCGTACTGGAACCGGGCGACGTTCCGCGCGGGCAACTTCGAGAAGCTCGCTGCCTTCATGGCCCGGGCGAAGAAGAACTCGAACGTCTACACCGGATTCCACCTCAACCTGACCGATGTGAACATCGGCCTGCGCGATTACCCCGAGTCGCGGGCGTTCTTCCAGAAACTCGTCGAAACCAAATCGATCTACCGCCGGGATTGGAGCAAGGAGACGAACAAACGCGATGGCGAACCGTTCGTCCCGCTCGAGATCGACCAATACTCGGGCGCCAAGCCTGGCCAGCCGCATAATCCCGTGGGGATCTTCGCGCTCGTGAACTACAAGAACTTATGGGACAGCGGGCTGGCGAAGGAGATGATCGACGGCTTCTATGCGAAACTGCCGTTTGCGCCGCCCATGCTGTATCTCGACGTGCTCAACGCCGGCGGGGGCAATTTTTCTACCGGGTTTCCCGACGGACCGCTGGGTGGCAGTGAGAAGACGCAGATCGAAGGCATGCGGGCCATCGCCGATTATCTGCACAGCAAAGGCACCGATCTGGGCACCGAGGGTAATCGCCGCTTTCTCGGCACCAACGCGCAAGGTTTGCCGCGTGCCGGTTACGTCTGGCTGCACGGCAGCGGCATCTCCGCCGACGACTACAGCGTGATCTCCGGCGGCTCTGGCTCGCCTCTGGTCGAGCAGATCCTTGGCTCGGCCGGCGCCTTCAACGTCTCGCCGATCGCCAGTACGACGAGCCACCTGGCGCGCGTGCGCGAGCACTACGCCGCCTTGCTGGCGGGCAAGACGAGCAGCAAGAAGATGCCGGGCCTCGAAACGGCGCACGTCTGCATCCGGACCGGCAAGGACGAGTTCGACATCCCAGGCACGGGCGACCCGTTTCGGGGAGACTGGGCCGACCTCGTCAACAACTTCTACCTGATGAGCATCCAGGAACTCTACCACGTGGGCAAACGCAATGTGCGCCTCAGTCGATCGCCAGACCTCAGCTGGCACTTCGACAAAGCCATCCTCACCAGTCCCGAGGGCAAGGAGTCCATCCTCGAAGCCGAGAACTTCGTCATCATCGATTGGGCACGGGATGCGGCGATCAAATCGGGCTCGGTGTGCATGCAGGATGCGTCGACCCTGAACCTCACCGTCGAGATCACCGAGCCGGGGGATTACGCCCTGAAACTGCGCCTGCTCACGCAGGACCACGATGGCGAACTGAACGTGTGCTTGAACGGGGAGTTCCACCGCAACACCTACATCAAACGCGTGGGGTGGCGTCCGATCACCGGCGACTGGCCGATCGTGGATTTCGGCACGGTCAAGCTCCGCGCGGGCACCAACACCATCACCGTCGATACCGGCCAGGTCCGGGCCGCGTGGAGCGACGGCACAAAGGCAGAGTGGAGTACACCGGCATTGTGCAAAGGCTTCAAAGTCTGGCGTGACGACGTGGTCTTCGCCGTGGACTACGACCGGATGTGGCCCGACACGTGGAGCGGCCAGCAGAAGATCTACTTCTTCAGTTGGGACGGCACGCACCGCGCCTGGAAGCTGCCGGCCGACTGGGGCGCTGTGTCGCGCGCGACATTGTACCCGTTGACGCCGGATGGCCGCGGCAAAGGCGTGCCGCTCGCCATCCAGGATCGCACCATCATCCCCGCGCTCCTGCCCCAGGTGCCCTATATCCTCGTACCCGAAAACGCCGACAAAGAGAAACACACTATGATGAACACAACACAAAGAGACCAATAACTGTGAAAGCAATACGGGGATAGGTTATGCATTAACCAGCGTTGACGGCCGTTGGGTTGAGATTGTCCGTGCAGATGATAATCGCGGACGGTTTCGTATTCATAAGTTTAATGTGGTTCATGCCGACGCGTTGCGCCTGACAGTCGACAAAGTGCATGCCGGCGGCAAAAGCGCGCGGATTTTTGAGATTCGCGCGTATGGCATTGAAAATGTTGAATAAAATAGATTAATACAGGACTATGCCAAGTAATTCTAATGTTGATTGATATCGCTGCAATATTTTTGTATAATTATGATATTGAAAAGTTTTATAAGAAATACAGAATAAAATTATAGATAAAAATAGATAAATAGGTGACTGTCCCTATTTATTCGTACTAGTGCCTGTCTCTATTCAGTTTAGAAAGAAGGAACAACAAATGGCTACTCTTGCACAAAAATACTCCGCGCTTAAAAAAGCCGTAGGTGGTAACCGTGAAATAATGGGTTACGAAGAAACCTTCGGTATGCCGCAGGAAGAACAGTCACACGTAACGATGCCGAATAAGTATATACGCCGTATACTGGCTGAAATCGAGTTTGCGATCAGGCTTTCCGGTGTAAATGACGGCACATTCGACACCGATATCGGAACTGCTCTCGATTATCTCGAACAGGCGATGGTCGAAGAAGGTGTCTTAACAAAGACCGCATGCATCGAAGCGGAAAAAATGATTCTCAGCCTCGCGGACGCCGCAAAAGAATACAAGCTGATTCTGGCCGGCCACGCGCATATCGACATGAACTGGATGTGGAGCTGGCACGAAACCGTTGCCGCGACGCTTGCCACCTTCCGAACCATGCTCGATATCATGGACGAATACCCCGACTTCTGCTTTTCACAGTCTCAGGCTTCGGTCTACAAGATTGTCGAGGACTTCGAACCCGAGATGATGCAGCGCATAAAGGCGCGCATAAATGAGGGACGCTGGGAAATAACCGCTTCCGCATGGGTTGAAACCGATAAGAATATGCCCAACACCGAGTCCATGATCCGGCATATCCAATACACTAAGAATTATCTTCGCGACAGTTGGGATATCAATCCCGATTCGCTTGAAGTAGACTTTTCACCCGATACATTCGGCCACAGCGCAAATCTGCCGGAAATCAACAATTTCGGCGGCGTGAAATATTACTATCACTGCCGCGCTCTGGACGGCAATCAGGCGCTCTACCGCTGGAAGGGCCAGTCCGGTAAAGAAGTGCTCGTTTACCGTGAGCAGTATTGGTACAACAGCGCGATAACTCCCAAAATCGGAGCGGGTATTATCGATATCTCAAAACGCTGCGCGGGTTTCAAAACGGGACTTGTCGTCTACGGAGTCGGCGACCATGGCGGTGGACCGACAAGGAGAGACGTTGAACGCGCGCTCGAGATGATGCAGTGGCCCATCTATCCGAGAATCAAGTTCGGCACTTTCCACGAATTTTTCCGTGAAGCTGAGTCAGTCCGCGATAAGCTGCCGCTTGTCGAAAAAGAGCTGAACTTTTCCTTCAGCGGCTGCTATACAACGCAGAGCCGTTTAAAAATGGGCAATCGCGCCTGCGAACGCGCGCTTGTCAATGCCGAAGCGATGGGCGCTTTCGCCGCGATGAAGGCGAATGCAAGCAATAGCAATTACCCGCTTGAAAAAGCCTGGCGCGACGTGCTGTTTACGCATTTCCACGACATACTGACCGGCTCGTGCGTACAGGACAGCCGCGAGCACGCGATGGGCCTGTTCTCAAATTCACTCGCTGTGGCACAGTCAAGGTATGCGTCGTCTATACTGAAACTTTCAGAGCAGATTAATACTTCTTCAATTGCTGCCGATCCCGATATTGCCTCTTCGCAGTCGGAAGGCGCGGGAGCGGGTTACGGCGTGGAGAATTTCGGAGGAATGCCCCGTTCCGAGAGAGGCCGCGGCAGGACACGCATATTCAATGTATTCAATCCGACAGGAGCAGAGAAGGGCGAGCCGGTTGAAATTACCGTCTGGGATTGGACGGGAGACATGCGCTTTGTCGATGTCACCGATGTCTCCGGCGATGCGGTCGAATTCCAGATACTCGACGGCGGGCTGCAGCAGTACTGGGATCATAAATACTTCCGCATCCTGGCGTATGTGCAGGTGCCGGCATTCGGATACACAACGGTTGTTCTCTCCGAAAAACCGATGCAGGGCGACTATCCGATTTATTATCAGGCCGAAGTCCGCACGCACCATCCGAATCAAAACTATGTGCTCGAAAACGAACACATACGCGCCGAATTCGATTACAGAACAGGTGAGATGATAGCACTGCGCGACGTTAAAACAGGTACCGAGTATCTGAAAGCCGGCGAAAGAGCCGGACTGCGACTTGTTGAAACCGAAGCGGCATCATCCAACGCCTGGAATATCGGCAATTATCTGCGCGTAAACAATATAGATCACGCGGTACGCCTACACAGCGAATCGAACGGCGGACTGCGCTGCGGTTTTGTTGCCGAATACAAGGTACTCGGCTCAACGGTCAAACTGCACTGCTCCCTCGAAAAAAACGCCCGCGCCATTACCTTTCTTGCCGATGTTGATTGGAATGAAGTCGGCGGAACTGTCATTCCTGTGCTGACCTATGAAGTTCCTCTTGCCGTCCCACCCGAGTATTATATGTACGACATACCGGCCGGCGTCATCGAGAGAAAACCCCTGGAACTCGATGTTCCCGCGCTGCAGTACGCGATGGCGGTCCACCCAAACGAAACCACTTCGGTGGCCATCGTCACCGAAAGCAAGTACGGTTATCGCGGCACGGGCGATGGCAGACTGATTGCAACCTTTATCAACACGGCCACCAGCCCCGATCCGTATCCGGAACGCGGCATTCATAAAATCAACTTTGCCGTCGGCCTTTTCCCGCACTGCGCCTGGCTCATGGAACAGGCCGCGACTTCGATTAACAACCGGCTCACCTACCAGCCGACAAACTCCCATCAGGGAACGCTGCCGCCGTCAGGCGCCTTCTTTGGGTTCGAGAGCGAGGGTGTGGTGATTTCCGCCGTATCAGGCGAAGGCCGCAATGTAACGGTCCGCCTATATAACGTCACAAAGCGGGAAAGCAAATGTACCCTGACCTTTGCCGAAACGATCGCATCCGCGTGTTTCACCGATGTCATGGGGTGCAATATCGGTGGCGAGATAATAATCAGTGACGGCAAAGCCGTGTTCGCTGCGGCTCCGTGCGCCGTAATGAATATTACACTGAGCTTCTGCTCATAAAACGCAGTGACAATACAGAGACAGGTCATACATTAACCATCGTTGACGGCCATTGGATTGAGATTGTCAGTGAAGATGATAATCGCAGACGGTCTCGGATTCATAGGTTTAATGCGGGCCAATTTGCCACCGTCTCATGCCAAGCCGCAATGTTTTCTGGCGGAATCCCGGCCGGCCAGTGACTGTAGTCGTCGGCGATCATGCCGCCGAGTCCGGCTCCGGTCGCCTCCAGCAGGTGCGCCGACTCGCAGCGAACCTTTTCAGTCGTGGCATATGGCAGGCAGGTCTGGATGTCGGGCATGATGGACAACGTCAACCGGCCGCGGCAGGCGGCCATGATCTTCTCCAGCCCCATGCAGTCGGACTGCTGAATCTGAAGGATGTCCAGGCCTATGTCGTATAGGTCAGGCATAATCTCCAGAATGTGGCCACAGGAATGCAGGAAGGTGGCGATCCCCAGTTCGCGGCACAGCTCGAACAGGCGCGCATAGCGCGGCCGGAAGAACTCACGCCAGAGCGCGGGGGAGATCATCAAGCCGTTCTGCAACCCCCAGTCATCCTGGAAGTAAACACAGTCGACGCCGCTGCCCGCCAGCCGCCCCAGCTCCGCCAAGTGGAACTCGATGATGCGGTCGGCCACCGCCCCCATCTCGTCCGGATATTCGTAGAGCCAGACCATGGCGTCTTCCATGGGGCAGAGGAAATGGATCTGCTCCCAGATAATCGAGCCAAGGACGACCATCGTCCAGGAGTCACGCGCGGCGGCGATCCGCTCCAGCACGCCGTCCCAGCGCTCCGACCGAAGCGGATCAGGGAAGAGATGGGCGGCCAGTTCGGCGATCGTCGTCACCGGATAGGTCCGGTCGCCATGCACCATGCCGTCGCGCGGGATATTGACCACGCCCCACTCGTCGAGAAACCCACCCTTCGGGCGGTTCGTCCGCGTGTTCGGCAGACTGATCCAACTCACGTCACCGTAGAGGGTTGGCACCCGGTCGGAGGGCTGATGTCGGACGGCGTTGCGTATACGTTCTTTTGAGTTCATGCGGCATTGCTCCCTTTTATGAGCGGTATAGATTTCTCGCTTAGCAATTCGCTGCCGCCGTGCCCGAGTCCCGTTTCACCAGGACCCGGGCGGGGTTGCGTCAGGGCGCCATGGTGGCCATTCCCCACAGTTTGGGCTCCGGCATGATTTCGCCGGGGACGTCGTTGACCAGGCCGGTGGCCTTGTTGGCCCAATACATGCGCAGCGCCCGGTTCGTGCCGGTGGCGTCGGAGAAGATCACGCCGAGATCGAGCTTGTAGCTCTTGCCCGGCTGCGGGTCGAAGCCCAGGGTCTTCAGCGGCATGGCGGCCTCAACGGTGTAGCCGTTGCCGCGGCGGTTGATGGTCACTGTGGCATCGGTGAGCACCTGCACATCCTCCACCGTGTAATTACGCCAGGGGCAGGTGAAGGTCTGCGGGTGTTTCACGCCGGCCGTCTTCCAGCGGTAGAGCACCACCGCCGGCTTGCCGTCCAGCACCGAGATAAGCAGACGCAGATCGCCCGGCACGGCCTCCCCGCGCTTGGCGGCGCCGTCGGGATTCGTCCCAAGCTGCAGGTCCACCGAGTCGCCGGTGACGAAGAGCTGGGTGACATCCTTGCCGCCGTTGACCATCGGGTTGGCGTCGCCATTCACGTCGTAGGCCAGGTAGAGACTGGTGCCATCAGTAGCCACGGCGCCGCGGGCGCTGGAGTTGCCGGCGCTCCAGGACACAATTGATTCTTTAGCGTATTTATCCAGCTTACCGTCGAGTTTTGCCGGCGTCGCGATGCGGGAGATGGTCAGCACATTTGCCACTGCCTTCGCCGCCGCCCGTTCCTTTTGCAGCTTCTCCGCGGCAACCAGATCCTTGCCTGTAATTTTAACAGTTGCGGTCGGGATAGTCTGTAACTTGTCAAAGCCGTTAAGCTTAATCAGGTTGTAATTGCCACCGCCGGCAATGAGGTAATATTCATTCGTAGCCTTAGCCTTAAAGAAGTAACCACCAAACCATTCACCACCCATTGTTACGCCACCGAGTGGGGAGCCGGCCCTTGGGTCGTTGGGCCAGGCGTCAGGGCCAATGCGGCAATCCTGAAAGACATTCCCCAGTAGTAACCCGTCAGTAGTCATGATGTAAAGCCGGCCCATGTTGGATCCCATGGCGAATGCTTTGCCCACTGGCGTCTCCGCCGTGCCGATGCAACTAAGAGTGCCGTAGAGGCGGTCGTCACGGTCAGGGATAGGCGCGAGGTGCGAGCCGTGCACGTCATTGAACATGTCCGGCCCGTAACTCCAGAGCGTGGTGCCGTCGTCAGCCAGGCAGGTGATTGGCGTGCCGACGATTACCTTGCCGCCGCCGGCACAGTAGATCTTGACCGGGTGTTCGCCGGCCTTGCCAACCGTGCGAAGTTGCGCCAAGTCCCAAGTAGGCACACCGGCAGTGGTCCAACCCTTGAGCGGCACAGTATTCACCTCCGGGGCGGCGGTGTAGATGTTAAACTTATCGTCCAGCCAATAGCCGCCCCAGTAGCCGAGTCCCAGGGTCGCGGTGGTGGTCTGGCACTCCTCGGCCTGCATCTGGCCGTCGTCATTGAGATCGCTCCAGACAAAACTAAAACTGATATTCTTGTTGGCGTCTTTTGGCGGGGTCAGCGGCAGTTTGCGCTTCTCACCCCAATGATCCTGGACAGCGCCTTCAGCGGTCAGCCGAACTCCTGATCCCATTTCCGCGACCTTAACCAGGGCGTCACCACGGCGCTGATAGAGCTCACCGCGCTTGCTCATGATATACTCACGGCCGTTGATCTTCAGCAGTTCACCGTTAATGTTGTCATCGATGAGGTTCGCGATTACCGTGGCCTTGTTCGTTGCATAGTCGAGTTTGAACTCGCAGCCGTTGCCGAAAACCCGCGTCTTGTCGTCCGGATCAACACAGGCGCCCATACCACCATAGGTGGTGGGACCGATGAAGTCGGTCACTAAATTACCATCGGCACCCCATACGCTGAAGCGCTTGGGGTACATCGTCTCTTCAGCCACCCAGAGTCGGCCTTTCGGATCGATGGCGATACCATTAGGGTTGCGCATGCCCCCGGCTACCCATTTTCCTGGCAACGGCCGGCCACCGGCCACGCCGACGACATGGTCGAAGACGCCAACAGCGGTGAAGACCTTCACCTGTTGCGGACCGCGGTCGGCAACATAGATTCTACCCTGGGCGTCCAGCGCCAGCCCCATTGGCTTTTCAAGGTTGGAAGTAATCAACGGCGTCACCTTGCCGTCCGCAATCTTTACCACGCTTTGCCCGGAGACGGCGAAGAGCGTACCGGCTTTGTCGTAGGCCAGGCCACCCGGCGCCGCCAGTTTCACTTCGCCCTGCGGCTGCATCGTCTCTTTATTGAAGAAACGCACCACATCCGGACCGACCAACGTCACCGCCAGCCGATCAGCAGAGACCGCCAGACCGCCTATCGTCGCCTTCTCCTCCGCAATGGTCACCTTCACCATCAACTGCGGCTCCGGCTGGGTGGCGAACGGCGCGTATTTCCCGTCGGTCAGCAGCAGGCGGCCAACGCTCGTATCATTGACACCCCATCCATGACCGCCGTTCATGCCGGCGTAGGCGTAGCGGTCATCAACAGCGACGGCGGCGATTCCCTGGAACTTGGACTCGCCCCATTTGCGCCGGCCGTTAAGGTCGGCGCCGACCAGCGCCCGGCCGCTTTCGCACCCGATTGCAGCAAGAAGCATCATATCTTTGCCCGCGGCCACGGCCACGTTGGGGTTGTGATCGCTCATCCAGCCGCCGGTCCCGTCGCCGGTCTCCCATGGCGGCACACCCGGCGAACCATATCCAACCTCATAGACAGGATCGATACCTGCGTGCAGCAGGCCGCGCATTGTGTATTTACCAGGCGGCATCAGTTTACCCTGGTCATCGGTACCGTCCCACAAATCGGTTTGCTTGCCCTTAGCGCGCGGAGCCATGCCGATAACGTTCTTCACGCGGTGTCCCTGAGCGTCGTCAACTACCAGTGTGGCAAACCCGTCGAAGGGCATGGTGTATTTCAGCTTCACCGGCCCCTGCGTCTTCTGCAAGTACTCGGTCGAGGCGGCGTATTGCACGACCGGCAGTTTCAGATTCCCCTTCGGCTCCAGCGTCACCGGCCCCCAGTCATTTATCGCCGTCCAGAAGAATTCTCGGCTGCTTTTGCCCGGCATCAGCAGGTCGGCGTAGCGGTGAATGGGGAAGGTACGGCCATCGGGTGGTCCCCATAGAAATTCCATACCCATGTTAAATGTATCGCCGGGGCCGTAACTCTTCGGGGCCTTGTATGGCTTGCCAGTGGCTTTGACAATGGCGCTCTGACCGGTGATGAGCTTCCACGGCAGCGCAATCTCCTGAGTATAACCCTTGCCGTCTTCGCCCATCATGAAGGCTTCCTGCGCCCCCACCTTGACCGCATCGCTGATGTATTGGAAGGCGTTGACGTCATTCTCCTTGTCGCGTCCGCCGGAGAAAACTCCGTATGAGATGTTCACCACCGAATGCTTGGCGGCGGTGGAGTACCAGCAGGTGACATCGCTGATCGCCATGTCGGTTTTCAGCCGCAACTGCAGGCAGTCGCTCTTCCAGCCGCTGCCAATGTCGAAATTGGAGTCGACCATATTATACATCGGCGTCGGGTCGCGCCAGATGATGGACAGGTAGAAATTCTCCTTGTCGTACATGGCGGCGACCTTGGTCGAGTAGTTGTTACGCGTCCTGAAGTTGGCGAAGACGTCGATCTGCCCGGACAGATCCCAGTCGTTCACCTTACCGTCAATGACGACTTTGCCAGGCGTCGGTACGGCGTGCAGCGCGTTGTTGTTCGTCTGCTGGGCTATTACCGGTATACATAGACCGGCGAAACAAAGCAGGACCAGAAAACCAATAATTTTTCTGTTAATGAATGATTTCATTAAAGTTTCTCCCTTTATTAACTATATTTTTAACACTACAATGTAGTGCCAATTACCAGTTATTGGATAACAAACAGGATGTTTGTTAATACTTTTACATCAATGCTGTTTCAATTATAAAACAATTCTGTTGTATCAGACAACTATATTATTACAAAGTTATTCTAATTTTGTAAAAAAATTGCATTAAATAATATTTTCTCTTATTTTTTTAATGCTGTAAATATATTTGTACTGAATAAAACTATATAATTGATCGCCACATTATCTTTATCAATACTTTTTTGTGTAATTATTCAGACTCGTCAGTTATAAGAAATTAAACTTAATTTGTTTAGCCGCAGCGCGGCGATATATTAACGACCCCAGCGTTCACATATTTGTAGAAAACAATTCATCATGAGATTTTCGACCCCAGAGTGGGTCGTATATAATTACCGACAATCTGCTATGTTATATGCGACCCACTCTGTGGTCGAATAACTTTTAAAGACTTTTTCTACAAATATTTGACCCCTGGGGTCACGAGGAAAATAAAAGATATATTTTAACAGCCTCTTGCAAAACCTTGCGACACCCGATGGGACAGACACTCTCATGGCTTCGCCACTCGGTGTCAGTCCCTGATTTATACTCAAAACTTCAATTTGAAACAATAAAAAATCAGGTTTTGCAAGAACCTATTAAATAAGTCTGACGAAACTGAGTAGTTATTTTTTATTTTTTTGCAATTATATTGACAACTATCCGTGATACAACTATAATAAGTCAGTTGCATCATTAATTTATAACATCGCCTGTCAAAGGTTAATATAAAATTGTAATGAAAAATTCAAAACAACATCATTATATAAGAATCTCCAACATTATGCGTGATTATATTGAACGCGGTGATTGGTATCCTCACATGATGCTTCCGGGTCGTCGCGCCCTGGCACAAACGTTTAAGGTGGCCATAAATACCATTGAGCGTGCAGTGACCTTATTAGTGACAGAAGGTCTGTTGCAGACAGATGACCGGCGTGGAACATTTGTCGCCGATCGAACTACCCCTGGTGACCTGCCGTCCTCACTCCAGCCTTCCCCGGTGCGGGATCATACACGGCCTGCCACTGTCGGAATTCTGTCTACGCTGTGGTCAGTTGCCGATGCAACAACTTTCGAAACACAATGGGTGTATCATCTGCTGCGCGGTTGTGAACAAACCCTGGCCGAGTATTCCGAGGTGACGCATCGCTTTGTCAATCGTGTGCCGGACGGAAGTCGGCAAATGTTGACTATGGAGCAAGCGGTAGAGTTGCTGTTATCAGAACCTGTTGATGGCATAATTCTGCTGAATGAAACAGAAATTACCCCGCTGCTTGCCCGCGTTGACCCCACCCGTGTCCCGATTATTGTCGTCAACATGACACCGCTGGGTCTTACGATGCATGAAGTGACCGCTGACGATGTAGCCGCCGGTTATCTGGCGGTACAGCATCTACTTTTACGCGGCTATCGTCGCATCACGACATTTTTCCCGTTTTCCGGCGATTGGGTACGTGCGCGCCTGGCGGGCATTACCGAGGCGATGCGCCGGACCCAGGTGACGGATTGTTCGATGACAGAATTTATACCAGCTACAAATGTAGAACCGACACATATAAACCAGGCCGCCGTCGGCTATGCGCATGGACATGCGTTGCTGGCCACGGTGGCACCCGGAGAGGCCATCATCGCTGCCAATGATTGGATTTCTGATGGTATCCTGTGCGCCGCAAATGAACTGGGTCGCGTTCCCGGGCAAGATTTCGGCCTGATTAGCTTTGACGACTATCCAATTTCGCGATTAAAGGGATTAACCAGCCTGCATCCTCCGTTGGAAGCGATGGGCCGCGAAGCGGCACGGATGATGGCACGGGCGCTGCAGGGTGACGCGATTCCACTGCATGTATCTCTGGCTGCGTATGTCATGGCAAGATCCTCGACTTTGCGTGCAAGCGCAAGGGAGGATGCCACATAACCTATTGACAACCGGTTAAATTTGGGTGTAATAAGCGTTAAGATACACATATATATATGTATCGAAATAATCTTTAAAGGAGGACTATATGTCTACACAAAACACAAAACGAGGGTTCACCCTCATCGAATTGCTGGTCGTGATTGCCATTATTGCAATCCTCGCCGCAATTCTGTTCCCGGTGTTTGCCCGGGCGCGAGAAAAAGCAAGACAAACTACCTGTACCAGCAACCAGCGCCAGATTATGGCATCAGTTCAAATGTATGTCCAGGACCATGAAGAAACTTTGCCTGCTAAAAATTCAGTTTGGCAGGATATTAAGGTTGACCCGGGTGTGTTGATTTGTCCAACGAAAGGAAAAAATACCACTAATGGATATGTATACAACAATAAGTATTCTGAAGTGGCTCTCGGGGTAATCAACTCGCCTGACAAGGCACTCATTACGGCAGATGGACAGCGTGCGGTGCCTGTCGCAAACGTATTCTATAGCACCGATGATCTGGATAATCTCCATAGTAATAAATTGATTGGTGCATATATAGATGGGCATGTGCAACTTGTCAATAAATCTGATATCCCGGCTGGAGAATTTTTCGCCCCTGTCATAAAACCGACAGCTGTGATTGCTACCTCAGCTTATAGTACCGCACCGGCTATGAATACGATTAACGCCACGGGTTTGTCGGCTGACATTACGACAGGAAGTGAGATTCCTACCCCATGGCCGACGCACGATGGATCAGGAAATGCAAGCGCGTGGTCATGCAATGGTACATCTATCGGCAATTCTATCACCTTTGATTTAGGGGGATTATATAATAATATTGGTGGATTTCATCTCTGGAACAATAATTCATATCTTGATCGAAACTTGAAAACGGTTACCATCACGACGTCGATGGATAATACGTCATTCGTCGCGGCTCCCGCCTTATCACCATCTGATCTGATCGCATCGCCTATCAATAACACTTACAGAGGTGAGGACTATAACTTTGCTTCACTTGTGACCGCCAGATACATCAGATTTACCATCGTAACGACTTATGTTTCTCCTGGGAATTATGCTGGTTTGTGCGAAATCCGATTTATCAAACAAAGTGGATTTACACCATAAATAGGAATACCTGCAAAATTCAGTTTTTTATTTACTTTTAATTAATAAGAGCATGATTCCTCAAAACAGAAAGGAAACATGCTCTTATCGAAAAAATTAACCTTACAGGAGAAATGACCATGAACCAAAATCCCACCACACCTTCACAAACCATCACTCTCGACGGCTTGGTTGGATGGCACCGTGGACTGCTCAGGAGACACGTATCGACAGTCATGGGTAGATGGCTTGGAATCCTCGGCTTGGCAATGGTTTTCGCCGCACCACTCACGGGGGCGGCCGGTGAGATCAGCATCCGGAGCGGCGACAGTATCGCCTTCCTCGGCGACTCTATCACAGCGGGCGGCTGGGAGCATCCCTATGGCTATGTGCGCCTCGTCTTGCTGGCGCTGGAGCAAGAGGGGGTGAAAGCCACCCCGATTCCGGCCGGAGTGTCCGGTGACACCTCGGAACGCATGCTCAAACGCCTCGACGGCGTCCTGGCCACGAAGCCCACCTGGCTGACCTTGAGTTGCGGCTTCAATGACGTCTCTCCATACTGCGCCTGGAATGTAGGGTTCGAAGACTTTACGAAGAATGTGACCGCCATTCTCGACAAGTCGCAGGCCGCCGGCGTCAAGGTGATCATCCTCACGCCAACGCTGTACAGGGATACCGATCCGGACAACGAGACCAACCAGAAGGCTGCCCCCTACGTGGAGTTCCTCCGGCAAACAGCCAGAGAACGCAAGCTGCCTCTCGCCGACATCAACACCGCGCACCGCGCGGAAATCGCGCGGCTCAAGAGCGAAAACTCCCCTTGGAAATCCTTGTTGTACGACGGCATCCACATGGGTCCGCAAGGCGACCAGATGATGGCCGCCTGCGTTCTGAAAACCCTGGGGCTCACCGACGAGCAGATCGCCAAGGCCAAGGAGACATGGCGGAACAATGTGCCGATTGCGGCGATAAATGCATCACTGCTTGCCCGTCATCCGCCATTAAAAAAGATATCATTAGTCTATATCTTGAAGGCTGCAAATACAGTTTCAACAAAATTGACAGAAAAGCATGCGATTGGGTGAAGAAGTTCGCCATCATGGGTGACAGCGGATTCAAATATCTGGGTTCCACATTAGATATTCTGGCACCGGCAGAAATAACCCCGGAAAACCTGCAGAACGCCATGCGGCAGCACGACCCGATAAAACGATATCGGCCGGTGGTGGCAGAACCATGTGTAATAGAATGCCCAATAGCGAGAATGTGATGGGTAGGTGATTAGGGATGATGAGATGAGGTGATAATTGGCAGGGGAGCTTAAAATACAAGTTCCCCGCACCTGCTTTAACTGGTGCAAGGAACAAAGTTCTTACTTTTGTAAAGTGTGGTAGGGCGTATATTACGGAATCCAGAACTTTGAGTGGTGTTTTTTGATTAAGGATGGCAGAAGGAAAAGTGGTTGATTGATTGTGATGTTATTTGATTCCTGTAGGCTACCTTATTATCGACATATTTGATTTTCATTTGATAAACTACACGTGGATTGGTAAATCACTCATAAATTTGAGTATTCGTAATACCAAGGAGACATATGCAGTATTTTTGTGTAAATTGCGGTTCAAATCCAGGATTTTTGCCATGTTATGGTGAGCTGGTATGAAAACCAACAAGAAGAAACTATTATTGCACTTCGGCAAACAATCGGTAATATTATTTGTAAGAATAATAATAAAATTATTATTGATATAGAAAAAGACACTCAGAAGATTTTTTACAAGTTATGAAAAGATGATATTGTAACCAGATATGTAATTAGCGTATGTTGTATGATATATAGCATACGCTTTTTTTTGCGATATTTATCATGGTTATTAGTAATAAATTTAAACAACATGTTTTCACAAACAAAGCCAAAATTTGTACAAAATTCTGCAATTTTGCGGTTTTGGGGACAGCGCTTGGGGACATTTTTGGGGACGTTAACTGTTTTAGCAGGCAATAAATTGCATAATTAAGCATCGTTAAACGTGGTAATGTGAGAAGAAAACAACAAAAAAATGGAGCCTCCTATCAGATTCGAACTGATGACCTGCTGATTACAAGTCAGCTGCTCTGGCCAACTGAGCTAAGGAGGCACCGGCGTTATATTAGCATTTGTGCATTTAGCTGGTCAAGAGGGATAGGGGAGAATATTGATTTTTTAGGTATTTATTATTGAATTCTGGTTCTTTTATTCATATTTTGGATTCTGTTTTATATTGACTTGAAATCCTATATCTGGTTAAATATATAAAAATTAAACGTTTAAGGGGCAGCTTATGAAACCTAAGTATGTGGCTATTTTTCATGCTAATTTAAATTATGCATTTTTAACGCCGGATAAATATGAACGCACTATTCGCGCTTCTTATGAAGTTATTTTTGATTCTTTTGCCAAGTATCCTGACCAGCGATACGTTTTTGAGGCGTCTGGATATACAATTGATAAGATGGCGGAGTTAACGCCGGATGTGCTGACAAAACTGAATAAGGCTATTAAGGCCGGACAATGCGAATTTATGGGTGCTCCGTATTCTCACCCGATTATGGCTAATATTCCTGAAGAAGATGGCTACTGGTCATGCGAATTTGCTATGCGTACCTATGAGAAGCATTTGGGGTTTCGTCCGGTTAGTTTCTGGAACCCGGAATGCACTTGGACCCAGCATGTTCCACGGGCATTCGCGAAGGCTGGCGTGAAATATCTGACGCTGGATTTTGAATCATACATGAACTCTACAGATAAAGATTACGCATGGGTGGAGCATAACCGCACTCGCGATATTTATTGGGGCGGGCATCTGCCGTGGTATCCGCTGGACCCGAATTGCAAGGCACTGCATCACCCGTTCCGCAATGTGGTGCCCGGTATGGATGGCATGTGCCGCAGTGACAGGCTGGTAGGCAAGTATATAGGCTATTTCCTCGGTAAGACTTCTTTGGATGATTATTTGGATAACGTTAAAAAGTGGACTGGTCATGGCAAGAAGGGCGCGACGATTATTATCGCTGATGATGCCGAATATTGCGGTACCACCGGTTATTATTATGTGAAATATTATCGCGATTACGAGAAATGTTTCCTGGTTGACCCGGATGCCGGTAATAAATTGGATAAGCTGATTGAAGGAATTAAGAAGTTTGGGCAATTGGTAACTTTTGAAGAGGCTTGCAAGGAAGAAGCCGTGGAAGAACCGTTCTTTGTTGAGGACGGTTACGCCTGGCACCGCACTTATGCGGAAGTATGGGGCGGTACACCGGAAGCGCAGGCTTGGGAACCAATTCTGGCTGGCCTTCGCAAAGAATACAAGGCTAAAGTGCAGCCATTCGCAGAAAGCAACAAATACCCTGAATTGAAAAAACTGGCGGAAAGATTCTGGTACCATCTTACAAACAGCGCGAACAGCGATGGCAGATGGCCGGCACCACCGGCAAAAACTTGTCCGTTTAACCGGAATTGGGTTCTTGATGAAATAAAGGCCACCAAGACGATTCTGGCTGAAATGAAGAAGATTGTGAAAGGCTTGCCGAAAATAAAGACACCGAAATATAAAGAAGACCCCAATGCGGAATCAAGCTACAACCTGCATTTTACCGATAAGCAAATGCAGACTCCAACAGATATTAAAAACCTGAATAATTATGAAATTACCCATGCGATTTATTACTATAACGCCATGGTTGATAGCGGAGTGGAAGAAAAGATCGCCAAGGGTAAAATCATGCTCACTGAAATATTTGATGAACTTGACCGTCGCGGCATGAAGGGAATTCGACACTGGGCGGCGGTTAAGTGAATTGAGAATTGAGAATTTTCGCAAATGGCAAATGGCAAATTATTGAAAAGCCGTGAATATCTTGCGATATTCACGGCTTTTATGTATAAACTATATTGAAATATTACTTAGTTCCAAATCCCAGGTTGTCTATCCAGATATCTTTGCTGTGATTGCTCTGGCATATAAGGCGTAATGTTTTAGGCATAGCCCAGTTGCCTGTAAGAGTGTTTACGGTATAAGTTTTATCGCCATACTTCAGGTTAGCCTTGCCGCTAGCGATAGTGAGTTTAACTGGTTTCCAGAAGTTTGCATAAGCGGCACAGTCGGCTGCTGCAACTGGATCTACAGATGTTGCGGCACCCAGCCATGGTCCATTGAAATCCAGCCATTCGCCACCTCCACTATTATAACTATAGCGATTAAATTTTATAATATCTGCATTGTTTGTATCAACCACGGTAATAATAGCATTGCCGATACCACCGGTTGGTATGCGCAAGTCGCATGATAGAGTCCATGAGTTTACCGGTACCAAACGAGCACCAAGGTCGCGGTAAGCCCAACCATTGATGCTATCACCGCTGAATGCCAGGTGCAAACAAGGTGGTGGCTGACCGCCGGAGATGTCCATACTTATGCGAAATGTATCAGCGGCAGGGGTAATTGACTTTGTCCAACCATTTGGAAATGGAAGAAGATCTTTGTCGACATCAGGGTCCAATAAAATAGTATCTGATCTGATTTCTGAATGTCCATCAATAAACCCAATGATTGCAGATGCATTAGAGTGTCGCAAATCAACATCGTTGTATGTGCTTAAGATACCATTCACCCCTTTACTATCTGCTGTCGCAAGGCATTTTGATGGATTCGCTAAATCTCCGAGTGAACGTTCGCTCATGAATATAATGAGATATGAGTAATTTAATAAAACCTTAATGAAGGAATATAAAATAATATATGACTCTCATATAAGGAACTTCGACAGTTTCAATAACTGTATGCTGCTTAATGAAACTGTCGAAGAGATTTTAAATTATACGAAGTTTATGGCAGTGTATGGCCGCAATAGGCGCAGAATGCCCATCCGCGGGAGATAGTCTTGCCGCAATATGCGCATTTAGGATTTTGTATAACAGTGTCCATGCCAAATTTAAGGTTGTCCATGTAGATATGCTGGGTACCATAGGCGCGCATATAAATATGAAGTCGTTTTGGTGAAGCCCATGAACAGGTGGTATCCGCTAATGGCAGCACCATTACCCTACCGGCATATTCACAGAGAACTTTTCCTGCATAAACAGTAAATTTGAATGGCTGCCAACTATTGGCGGTGGTATACATTGATACGACATCGGTACCGTCGATGGTAAACCATGGCGGGGTGGGATTAGTATAGCCTGCACCGCGATTGAAGCTGATGATATTTTTTGTACCATCATCGACATAAAATGCGAAGTTGGCCTCGCTGCCGACACCTTGCGCTAAAGCCGGCTGGACGAATTTAATTGAACCGGATAATTGCCATTGGCGTACGCCGGTGTTGTTGCTCAGGTCCCGATAGGTATCTCCCTGACCATAGGTGGCTGAATAAAAGTCCAGGCTTGGCGATGGCTGTCCTTCGGCACCGGACATGGAAATTTTATAATCGGTAGCATCAACTGCTGCCGGTGTGCGGTTGCAGGTTCGTGTCCAGCCATTCAATCCATCCAGCAAGGTTTGACCGCTTACCAGTCCAGTCATTAAATCTGTTGTAGGCGTGGCAAATGCGCCGCAATTATCGGATTTTACAGTGTTGACGTGGCCATCCAGATAGGCGGCAACCATTGAACCGCTATGGCGAAAATCGACGTCAGACTGTATAGTCAGCAAGTTATTGTCGCCAACGCCGTCGGCAATGGCCAAGGTATCTGCAGGGGATGCGAAATCACCCAGCGATTGACCGGCTATATAACTATTGTAACCATAACCATTGGGGGTTGATTTCCCTTTTGTCGGGCAAACCAACACACCGGAATCAAGGCTGGTTCCGGTCCATACTGATGTAGTGGAAGGCAAGGTTTCATCGTGATCCTGCACATACATCTGCATCGTTGCCGCAATCTGTCGTTGATTGCTGGTACAGGTAGTCTGTCGTGCTTTTTCTCTCGCGCGGGCAAATACAGGGAACAAAATGGCGGCGAGGATTGCTATAATGGCAATTACTACCAACAGTTCGATAAGGGTAAACCCTTTACGTGATTTATTGGTTTGCATATTAACCTCCTTTAATTTTTCGAGATGCTAAATGCTATATCGATTTAACTAAAATTATATTTTTTTAAGGAGAATTTGTCAATGAGATAATTGGGAAATTTATGAAATAATTGACAATTGTCAATTGACAATTGTCAATTGTCCATTGCCAGCGGCAAGTTCATCGGCGAAGGCTTGCAGCGCAAACTTCATGTGCCTTTATTGCATCGTTGCAATTAGCACTGCTAACAATAGCAAATACTGGCAAAGTGGAACTATTGTACTAAAAAAAAGTAGATTTCCCTAATCATAGCTGCCTCTTTTTATTTCAAAAGTAAATAAAAAACTTCGAAACTTCTACAACTTTTCTCAAAATCCATTGTCATAATATCCATTGGGTACGTACCCTAAAATAGTCAATCTGTTGATTAACTGCGCCTACAGTCCTTAATCTGTCGATGTCGCGTTCCCGAAAAGCTGAAACAAGGCACATGAATCATATATTCTAAGGAGACACCTCGATGATCATACGACCACGTAATATTTATACGCTTTTCACACTAACAACCATGTTTATGGTGATATTAATACTGTGTATACCGGCTCATGCCAACTTTTTTGACCGCCCACAGCACTTTGAAGTGCTTAAATTAGACAAAGACGGAACGAAGGGTTGGAATACGACGCTGACGAAAACTGCGCAGACCGGTGCCATATTTTATCAAGGTCAGCCGATGGATGTAGAGATTACCTTCGCTAATACCGGCAAAGCAGACCTGACAGGTGCCTTCGCGCTGGAAGTTCAGCAGATCGGTCTGGACGTAATACCCGGCGGCACCGGACAAGCGTCGTTGACTGCCTATATTCGCCTGCTGGGCGCACCCGAGAAGGTAACGTTGCCAATAGCCGCGCTGAAACCTGGCGCTACTACATTACCGCTCACGCTGACGGCGTCACGCAACGGCGTCTACGCTCTGATAGTGGACAGCGGACCATTGGGACGGCAGATTGCCGGCACCGTCATGCGCAGCTTCGCCCACCCCGACACACCCGTGAGAAACTCTCCGGTGCTGATGTGCGTGCAGGATTGGCGGGCTATCCCGGCGTTTTCCCGCATGGGTATTCGTTGGCTGCGCACTGACTCGAACCCGAACTGGTACCAGGCACAGGACAAACTGAATAAGCCTTTTGATTGGAGCCGGTGCGATGCTGACATGAAAATCGCCGAAGACTACCACATGGCAATCGTTTCTAATTTCTACGGGTCTCCGTTGGAAACCATCCCGCCGGAATGCGAAAAAGCCTATAACCGCATTCACGCTCCACAATATGACGAACAATTCGGCAAGTGGGTATATGAGTGCATCAAACGCTATAACCGCAACGGTGAAGGCCCATTGCAGATTATCGACTGGCAAAATGAACCTTGGGAAGGCGGCGGCATCAGCGGATGGAAATCCGACGCCAAACGCTATCAAGATACCTATAAGATCATCTACGAGCAGGCAAAGAAAGCGTCGCCCAACGACCCGGTCACTGGAAAGCCGCACATCATGATTGGCGGCGCGTCGAGCATTATGAACACTATGGACAAATTCTTCGGCAACGGTACCGACCCATGGCTGCAATACTTCGACATCCTGACCGACCATTATGTCCTGCCCTCCTGCTGTTTCGGTCCGCAATGGGGCAAGTCGCACGGCAATCTGCCCAGCATCGAATCCGAGACCTGGCTGGGTCACTCGGAGAACGCCGAAGCCACCGTCATCGCCCAGTTCATGGCGGCCGGGCAGTGGAAGGTGACACCAAACCACAACGAATATATGACATGGAATCATGGCATGCCCTGGCAACCGACCCCTGTAGCCAGCGGACTTTCTGCCGCACTTCATTTCATCGGTGAAAGATCATTCGAGCGTGTAGTCTTCACTGATAGATTACCGTGGGTCTTTCAATTCGGTAAAGGCAAGGACGCTACCTTCATGCTCACCGGCAACGGAAAGGGTACGGAAACGGATTTTGATCCGATGTATAAGCAGATTACCGTCGACGGTTTCTTTGTCATCCCGAATAAGGACAAGAAGCTGCTGGCATTCGATGTCTTTGGCAACCCTATTGCCACGGTAAAAGGTAAACTGACGCTGCCGTTAAACAAAGAAGTGGTCTGGCTGCAAATTCCCGGCAAGGATGCTGCTGAAGTCGAGAAGCGTCTGGCCAAAGGCATTATGACCGGTGTAACACCTGTGGAACTGTTGCTCAATGACTTCATCGCACCGTTGCAGGCAGGTATGCCCTTGCCAATAACCATTCATAACGTATTAACCATGCCGGTGAAAGGCGTTGTAACGATTAAGACAGCAGATGGTCTGACGCTTGCCAAGGATAGTTATCCGGTGTCGCTTAAGCCGGGCGAACGAATCATTATCCCCGCGCTCCTTGGAAGCTGTACCCCTAATGAAGGCAACGGCTACCGTGTCGCGGTAAGTTTTGATAGTCTGCAGGGCAAGGCGGCATGCAACGAAGTCGTGCATGTGGCATACGCTACTCGCGGCACGCCGACTATCGACGGCAAGTTGGACGATTGGCAAGACACTCTGCCCATCATCGTGGCTGGCGCGGCGCAAAAGCTGGATACTACTTTTGCCACCTGGTATATCCATAAACTTGATGAGCTGAAAACGGTAGATGGTGCCGGCGCGGTAGCTGAAGTCCGTACCAAATGGGACGACCAGAATTTCTACATCGCCGCCCGTGTGCGCACCCCAAAGTTTGAACCAATTATGCGACAATCCACGCGTAAGGATGATGATTTCTTCGGCACCGGAGTGCTGTCATATACATGGATTGGAAATCCATGGGATGGTAAGGTGATGCCTGCACTTGGCGACAGCCTGCAACTCGGTTTCGGCTTTGGTGTTGGCGACCCAACACTGACGCCGGTCCACCCGGTGCCGGCCGGCTTTGTCGCTACACCTGATACAGATTATGAGTATGCACTTTACGCCACAACGGACGGCGGCGCGGAATGTTGGCGGCAATATGTGCCTGGTATGCCGCGCATCCATGACCTGCCGCGATGCACAAAACCTATCGACCCGGCAATAGCCCCATTGGAACCCAAAGGCAGCAAAACAGTGGTGAAACGCGATGGCGACTTCACTATCTACGAATCAGCGATCCCTTGGTCAGAGTTAGCTAAGTTCACCCCAAAACCAGGTGCGCAATTCAACCTTGCCTTCCAATTCTATGCCCAGGGCATAAAACGGGGCGTCGGACGCAGTGCTACTAAAGACAACGGCCTTACCTTCCATCCATATTTTATGAAAGTACCCTCCAATACATTGCGATGGGGGTTGGGAGAATAAAATGTTTAGAAAAAGAAAGGTGACGATGCGCTACCTCTTCTTGATGGTATTTTTGACGTTGACAGTACTGCCGCTATGGGAACACACCCTGCGGTCGTCATCGTAAAGGGTACTGATGTCGATGCTATGGTGGCAGAAGCTCTTCAGCAAGTCGATGGATGGAAAAAACGGTAATTCGGGGATAGACTCAATACCGTTCAAAAGTCATTAAAATGGTATAATTATATCCGACCCCATCCGAGGTCGAAGCTGCATTGCTAATATGTGTATGAGGGTGAGAGCGTTGCTGGCTGGTAATGGAAATGTTTTTGTTATTTAAAATGTAATATTGTTTCATCAAGCTGCTATAGGTTTACATCCCACCAAATAATGGAATAACTCATACAGTTTATTAATAGGGAGAGTTGATATGTTTATTCGTCCTGTTGGCGCTACCGGCGAGGTTACCGGTTCTTCGTTTTTGATGGAGACTGGTCATCGCAGGTATTTGATTGACTGCGGTTTGTTCCAGGGCCATCATGATGATGATGGCAGGAATTTAAAGTTTGACTTTGAACCTGGCGATATTGACGCTGTTTTTCTTACCCATGCCCATCTTGACCATTGCGGTCGCTTGCCTTACCTTCACGTACAGGGATTTCGCGGCCCGGTTTATTCGACTTCATCGACTTGCGATCTTGCCAATTTTATATTGCTGGACAGTGCCAAGGTACAAGGCGAAGATTTTCGGCGTCGTCATCGGCGCGGCCAGCGCAGTGGGCAATTTGTAGAACAGCCATTGTATGATGAGCAGGATGTTTTGCATTTGATGCGATATTTTCAGTTGCAGCCTTATAATAAGGTTCTCGACCTTGGTTATGGCCTGGAAGCGGTATATCACCAGTCCGGGCATATATTGGGTTCCGCCAGCATCGAGTTTCGGCGCGGCGGGAAATCGGTGTTGTTCAGTGGCGACGTTGGCACCCCGGGCAGGAATGTAGTGCCCGACCCGACCCCGCCGCCGCCGGTAGACCTGGTATTTTGCGAATCAACCTATGGCGACAGAACCCACCGCAGCGAGGCAGAATCAGTTGCAGAACTGAAAGAATCGATAAACTGGGCGATTGGGAAGGGGGGTAACGTGATTATCCCGGCCTTTGCCATGGAACGCACCCAGGACATTTTGTTTCACCTGCGGACACTGCGCAAAAATGGCGAAATACCTTTGACCCCGGTATATTTGGATAGTCCGCTGGCCATCAATATAACCAAAGTTTATCAGCATCATTCGCAGGACCTTGACGATGCCACCCGGGCAGTTTTTGCACAGCATAAAGACCCGTTTAAATTTGATGGGTTGATCACCACCCAATCCACCGAGGAATCAAGGTCGATTAACGGAGTAAATGGCGCGATAATTATCGCCGGCGCCGGTATGTGCCAGGCCGGTCGGGTAGTTCATCACCTTAAATATAATTTATGGCGCGATAACTGTGCTGTAATATTCATCGGGTTCCAGGCACAGGGAACTCTGGGACGCAAGATAGTAGACGGCGCAACAACTGTTAATATTGACCATGAACCGATAATGGTAAAGGCGCGGATAAATACCATCAACGGATTCAGCGCCCACGCCGACCAGCCAGCACTGATGAATTGGCTGGCAACGACAAATCCCGGCAGAATAGTGCTGAACCACGGTGAACCCGCCGCCTCGCAAGTGCTGGCAGATAAACTGGCAGAATTAAAACGAACGGTAGAAGTAGCAAAACCCGGAAAAACATACCTGGTGGGCGATGAGTGAGAATTGACAATTGACAATTGACAATGGACAATGGACAATGGACAATGGACAATTAATGATTATGAGGATTGTCTCATTGGTGTCAATAGGCTTTTTATATTATCCACCCGTTTATTGATATAAAATAGAGTAAATAATTGTCAATTGTCAATCGTCAATTGTCAATTTCTTTGACGATATAACCCTGAATTCGGTATTATTTACTTGCCCGTGTAAAATAACTCTGCGGGCGGGAGAAATATATTATGGGTATGAATATAACTGAGAAGATTCTGGCTTCGCATGCCGGTTTAGATGAAGTACAACCCGGGCAGTTTGTCCGCTGCAAATTAGACT
This sequence comes from uncultured bacterium, assembly GCA_964638715.1. Lineage (GTDB taxonomy): Bacteria > Armatimonadota > Hebobacteria > CAIYQO01 > CAIYQO01 > JBAXQQ01. The sequence goes on from CAZWZF010000005.1 coordinate 96,888, forward strand.
TTGTACTGGGCAATGACATTACTGCTCCAATTGCTATAAATGAATTTGAAAAGATGGGTGCTTGCTGCGTTTATGACAAAGCGCGCGTTGGCTTGATCCCCGATCATTCTGCGCCTAACAAAGATATTAAATCAGCGCAATTAACCCGCCAGATGCGCAACTTCGCAAAGACCCACGATATCGAAAACCATTTTGAAGTTGGCCGCATGGGTGTTGAACACGCGTTATTGCCCGAGCAGGGACTGGTAGTGCCCGGTGATTGTATCATCGGCGCAGACAGCCACACCTGTACTTATGGCGCGTTAGGCGCATTCTCTACCGGTGTTGGTTCAACCGACCTGGCAGCCGCGATGGCATTGGGCGAGACATGGTTTAGAGTGCCGGAAACAATGCGTTTTATCTTTAACGGCAAACGCCAGAGTTGGGTAGCCGGCAAAGACCTGATTTTATATACTATCGGCAAAATCGGTGTAGACGGCGCACGTTACCGCGCTATGGAGTTCTGCGGCGATACCATTAAATCATTGCCAATTGATGACCGTTTCTCAATGTGTAATATGGCTATCGAAGCCGGCGGCAAGAACGGCATTATCGCACCTGACGAAATCACCCGTGCGTATGTAGAAGGCAGGGCAAAACGTCCGTATAAATTCTATGCCAGCGACGCGGATGCGAAATATGTTGAAACATTTGAATGGGATTGCGCCAACATTGAACCGCAAATCGCCTTCCCGTTCCTGCCCAGCAATACCAAGACTATCAGCGAAGCTATCGCATTGAATGTTACCATTGACCAGTCTATCATCGGTTCCTGCACTAATGGTCATATCGATGACTTGCGCATTGCTGCCGCGATTTTGAAAGGCAGAAAGGTTCATCCTGATGTGCGCCTTATTGTACTGCCCACCACTCAGATTATCTGGAAGCAGGCAATGGACGAAGGTTTGTTCGAGATATTTATCGACTGTAACGCTGCTGTCAGCACACCGACCTGCGGGCCATGCCTTGGCGGTCACATGGGCGTACTGGCAGATGGCGAACGCGCGGTAGCTACTACCAACCGCAACTTCGTCGGCCGCATGGGTCATTCGAAGAGTGAAGTCTATCTGAGCAACCCGGCAATCGCCGCCGCATCCGCTGTATTGGGAAGATTAGCAAGTCCAGAAGAATTAGGCATGAAACCGTCAGACATCGACGAGTTTGTTGCGAAGATAAAATAATAATTAACATGGATGGGCAGGATAGGCAGGATGAATATAAAACGCCGCACTAATAATGTGCGGCGTTTCTTGTATAACATTAACTCTTCATTTCAAAATTCGCAATACCCTTCAACGATTTTTCCAGGCTGCCATTTTTCAGTTTCTTCATCGCGTCTGCGTTTCCCATTAAATACGCGTCCCAATACAGATCGCTGGCTGATTTGATGTATTGCTGATATTTTGCGTCTTCGCGGGTGGGGTCGCCAGCTTTGCGGCCGCTGAATATCATGTGATCGCCGCCGATGAAGGTTATCAGGTATTGGTCCACACCTTTTATATGGTCATAAGGAATACGGCGGTCTTCCGCTTTTGTACCTTTTCCAATATTGCTGGAATCTTTCGTTCCGGTCATGTGCATTACCGGTATTTTTACATTACCATAAACGTCATCCCACTGATCCTTGGTTCCTGTTACCGGTGAAGACATGGCAATGACTGCTTTAACGCGGTCATCTCCGAAGGATTTTCTGCCGGCAAGTTTTATTCCTGCCGCAGCAAGTGCGGTAAATGACCCGAAAGAATGCCCGGCAACTCCGATTTTTGATTCATCGATTCTTCCCCGTAATATTCCCTTAATTTCTCCACGATTTATTTTAAATAAAGTATCAATGGCGAATGTAATATCAAGCGGGCGATTAATGGCGTTTGTCGGGTTTACTGCGGCCTTATCCATTGCAGGTTTGATTTCCAGCAGCTTTTTTCCTTTCCAGACAGAAGTATCGCTGCCAATGTGGGTGAGATGAACAGATATGTAACCGCGTGATGCCCATTCTTTGCCCAGGTATTCGTAGCCATCTCTGGAACCGCCTAATCCATGAGAAAATATAATCACAGCACAAGTCGCATTCTTGTCAGTCGGATAATATATCTTCACCGGTACATCACGGTCGCGTTTCGCGTCATGCCAGGTGTCCAAGTAAGAATCAACCTGAAAACCGGCGACAGGTGCAGCCGCGAATGAAGTTATTACTAATAGTAAAGAAAACAATATCAACAGATATCTCATCGTTTTACCTCGTAACTATTATACAGAAATGCTTGAAAAGTAGTTGCAGAAATATAAAATCTTATTGCTTAAAGGTTTACACCTTACTCTTATACTCATCTTCAAATTTATTACGATTTTGACCCCTAACGAGGTCAACATTAAAAGTAAACATTTATCAGAAATATAAAAGGACAGGCGTAAAACCTGTCCTTAAATTTTAAACTATGTTAGACCACTTTACGGCAATTTTATCTGTTCTTTCAAAGTAACATTTGGTTTATACAACAGAAATGTGAATCCTACTTTGCTTATCATATTACTATTGGTTGCTTCTGCCAGTTCGGCGGCGATATCCGCGGTATCATCCGGGGAGTTTTTCAATACCCGCACTTTGATGAGTTCGCGGCGGTTAAATGTTTCTTCGGTTGCGGCGATACATTCTTCGCTGACGCCATCTTTGCCGATGTGCATTATCGGTTCCAGGGTTTGTCCCAGGCTGCGCAGGTGCTTTTTTTGTTTGCTTGTCAGTTCCATATTATTTGCCTCCATTAATTAAATTTTCGCCGGCGTGAAGCAATATTTCTACCGCTTCATCAGATTCTGCTTCGGCATAAACCCTTACTACCGGTTCGGTACCACTTGGCCGCAACAGCAGCCAGGCACCGTCGGCAAAGTAGAATTTTGTTCCGTCTTTCTTGTCGATGCTCTCTATTTTTCTGCCTGCCAGTTCGCTATTATTCGCATTTGTTATGCGATCGCGAATTGTCGGCATATCGGCAACATTCGGGTGCATATCAATGCGGTTGTATGCGTGGAAACCACATCGCGTGTAAACGTCATTAACCAATTCACCCAGTTTTTTGCCGCTTTGCGCCATGGCTTCCATTAACAGCAGGCCCATCAGCACACCGTCGCGTTCGGGCAGGTGTCCGCGAATTCCGATACCGCCGCTTTCCTCACCGCCGATTAATACATCTTCTTGCAGCATTTTCTCGCAGATATATTTGAAACCGATTGGTGTTACAGAATATGGCAAATCAAGCTGTTTGCACAGAATATCTATCATGCTGGTGGTGCTGACGGTTTTTACAACCGGACCGCGCCAACCGCGTTTTTCAACCAAATGCAGCAATGCCACGGCAAATATGCGATGACTGTCCACCATATTGCCATTTTCGTCTGCGGCACCGATTCTATCCGCGTCGCCATCAAGTGCGATACCTGCAAATGCGCCATTGACTTTTACTGCGTCAAATAGCGCCTGCAGGTTTTTTGCGATTGGTTCTGGATTGATGCCGCCAAAATTAAGATCGCGAGTACTTCTGATAGAAATAACTTCTGTTTTCCCACCCGCCAATAATTTCTCTAAATAACCGATACCGCTGCCATGCATGCAATCGACAACCACGCGCCAACCGGCGGATTTTATCAGATTGATATCTACAAGGGTCGCTAAATGATTTAAATAATCAGAAGTTATATCCGCAGTAACAATTGATCCGTTGCCCGGTACAGGATTTTCACCGAGGTAGGACTCGATTTTCGACATTATTTCCGGCATACCGCTGCCGCCATAATTAGCTTTAAACTTGAAACCATTAAAAGTCGGCGGGTTGTGGCTGGCGGTAATCATTATTCCGCCCATTCTGCCGTTATGCTTCACGGCAAATGCCAATGCCGGAGATGAAATCGCGACATCAGACAATGTTACAGCAAAGCCGGCTTTTGAAAGTTCTTCGGCAGAAATACGGGCAAAATCTTCCGCTTTACGGCGGTTATCATACCCTACCATTACACCGCTGCCCGCAGGTTTGTCTTTTTGCAGATAAACTGCCAGTGCCCGCGCTACTATTCGCACATTATCATCAGTAAAGTCATCATCAATTATTCCGCGCCAACCGTCGGTGCCGAATTTAATAGTCATTTGTGTGAAACCTCGTTAATTGGGAATTGTTGCCGATATATTATAACAAATTGCGGCTTTTCCTGCTGTATATTTTAATATGCTGAAGTTCTGTTATTGATATGGCATCAAAAAAAGAAAAACTGAACACTGAAAACTAAAAACTGAACACTGAAAACTGAACACTGAACACTGAACACTTAAATCTCTGAAACCCCAATAGTGTTATATTTATCATTCAGAGTAAACCAGAAGTTGCTTCCTTCGTCCGGCACACTGTATACGCCAATTTCGCCTTGATGGCTTTGGATAACTAATTTGCAGAATGCAAGTCCTAATCCGGTGGAATATTTGCGATTATTCGTACGCGAATTAACCTGACCAAATTTCTCAAATATTTTCGTATGATATTCTGCCGGTATTCCTGGTCCGTTGTCTATTATTGAAACACGAATATAATCATCCGGCCGTTCTACTCTAACGATTATCTTACCGCCCATCTGGCTGAATTTGACAGCATTACTCAGTAGATTTTGCAGCACCCGGCGAATCAGCCCGCTATCGCAATGAATTTCTGGCTTGTCTGTCATCATTTCAATCTTTAAGTCAATATCTGTATGTTCAATGCTTAGCAGTTTTGTCGCTTGCTGGATTAAATATTCAATATTGCACTGGCTGACATTTATGGGCATTTTTCCTTCTTCCAGCCTGCTGATATCCAGCAATGAGTTTACCATTTCTGTCAGTTCATGGGTTGTTGCCAGTGTCGATTCTAAATAACCCATACATTTTTCTGGTCTTTTAGTAAATGCTTCTTTCATCAGATCCAACATTCCCAGAATGCCGAAAAGTGGTGAGCGCATATCATGCACAATCATATTAACTAAATTTTCGCGCATCTCTTCCAGGTCGCGCAAACGAAGATAACTTTTTTGCAGTTCCTGCTGTTGAAAACGCAATGTAAGGTGTGCCTTAACCCGGGCATTTACTTCGTCTATCTGGAATGGCTTGGTAATATAATCAACGCCGCCAACGTTAAAACCTTTCACTTTATCGACTGTTTCATTCAGTGCGCTTACAAAAATTACCGGGATATCGTGCAGGTTAATGTCTGCTTTCAATTCGGCACAAACTTCATATCCATCCATACCAGGCATTGATACGTCAAGCAATATAAGGTCCGGGTTTATTTTTTCTACCGCATCCAATGCCCTTCTGCCACTGTTAAAAGCATAAATGCGATAACCATAAGCACGCAACATTTCCTCCAGCAATAATAAGTTTGCCGGCATGTCGTCTACAACGATAATTTTGATTTCTTTTGATAAGTTTTCTATAGGAATATCCATCAGTATATTATGCGCTCCTAACAGTTGTCTTAACCTTATTTTCCATCTTTTTTGGAATTTAATTTGATAGCTTGCGTTAAAAGTGAAATAATTTGTTCACTTTCATAATTTTTAACATGATATAATATATGCACGCGAAATTCTTCATTTTCTGCCGGCAATTCATTTAATATTTCTTTTATGCTGGCAAAGTCACCCAGCTCAATTCGCTGCAGTAAATTCTGCAAGATATCTATGCTTATTCCCTTTGCACTATTATCGGATATTTTAGTTGATACCGTCACCGCATCATCAGCATTTTCTTCTCTATATGTATATTCTATCTTCATTAATTCCTTGATTTTTTCCAACAGATCATTATCTTTGTACGGTTTATTTATATATTCATCCAACACTTCATTTTTGTTGAGTTCGTAATCAGCATCAATTACTGACGCAGTCAACATTAATATGGGTACATCATGGATATTTTTCATCATTTTCGCGAGTTGCAATCCTGATAATCCCGGCATTCTTCGATCTAAAATTACCAGATCAAACATTGTACCTTTATATAATATCAAGGCTGGTGTACCATCGGCAGCAGTAGATACATTAAACCCGACTTGTAATAAAAGACTCTTTAATACTTCGCGGCTATCTAAATCGTCGTCAACTATCAAAACTCTCTTTTCGCCGGAAGATTTGCTGATTCGGTCAATATTGCGCTGCCGGTCGCTCTTTTTCGCTATTTGATCAGTATCAGCGGATTCGGCTGTAAACTCAAAACAAAAGGTAGTGCCTTTATTTTTTTCGCTATTAACAATATATAAATCACCATTCATCAGACGGGCAAATGCACGGCTTATTGGCATACCCAATCCTGTTCCTTCCATTTGCCTGCGGCCGGATTCAGTCTGTTCAAATTCACCGAATACTGCGTCTCTTTCTTCTAATGATATGCCTGCACCGGTGTCAGTCACGTTGATTTTAAATAAATGCTTTAAATCTTCAGTTTGATTATATACAATATCAACATTAATATTTCCATTCTCAGTGAATTTAACAGCGTTTGATAACATATTAATTAATACCTGGCGAACCTTGCCGGCATCTGCTTTTATGATAGAAGGAATGTTTGAGTTATAATTAACTTCCAGTGTGTTTCCCTTTTCATTTGCTTTAACTTTGAACATCATATCAATATCAGCAATCATTCTTGAAATATCAAATAAAGTGTTGTTTATGGTAATTCGTCCCGCCTCAATTTTTGACATTTCCAGAACATCATTGATAAGCGACAGCAGGTGTTCACTGCTGCGGTTTATGGTAGTCAGGTATTCATGCTGCAGTTTGGTAAGAGATGCATCTCTTCTTAATAGCTGAGCGTAACCGAGAATTGCATTCATTGGAGTTCGTATCTCATGCGACATGTTCGCCAGGAAAGTGCTTTTTGCCCGGTTAGCTGATTCTGCGGCGTCTCTTGCTATGCGCAAATCATTTTCAAATTTAGTTCTGTCGGTGATATCTTCAATAGTCAATATTATATCTGATGGCGGATTTGCAGGGTTAGTAGGATTCATAAGTATCCGCAGATATATAATCTCTTGATTTGAGTTATTAAATACACCTTCATACATACAATCATTACCACTGATCGCATCATGCAAAGATGGAAAAATCGCGGACGCCAATTCATCATCAAATAGATTTTTACCGATTAATTGGTCCGGGGTGGCTCCTATAATACTCTTAATTTTACTGTTTACATGGTCTACCTTGCCATTTTTATCAAGGTGCATAATTGCTAATGGCGAGTTTTCAAAAATAATTTTAAGTTTTTCTTCACTTTCACGTAAAGCTTCATGCATTATTTCACTTTCATGCAGTGCTTTTTCGGTTTGTTCTCTTTGCATTACCGCATCCTGCATTAAACTTAATGCGGCAACCCGCGATTTTTCCAATTCAGTGGTGCGTTCTTTTACTAAATCCAATAAATGTTCGCGATGTTTATTAATTTCTAATTCAATCGCTTTCATTTCGGTAATATCATTGATAATAGTGAATACTTTATGATGAATTATTGAAGAGAAGAGTATGACATCTTTTTTGCTGCCGTCAGCACAAACTATCCTGGTTTCAAATCTTTTTAATATGCCATCTGATTTCATGGCTCGAATAATTTCGTTATGCCATATTTTTTTCATTTCCAGGCGGTAATGACTATCAGGATATACTTTCTTATACCAGTTCTTTGCATCAGGAATATCATCCATAGTATATCCCAATACAGCGTTGAATTGACTATTTATGTAATCAAGTTTACCGTTATAATCCCAAATCGCAATTGGCATCGGCGAGGCTTCCAGAATCATTTGCTGTTCATCAAAAGCGGCAATTAATGATTGTTCTGCTATTTTACGGTCGGTAACATCTAAAATTATACCGTCGAAAATATATTCATCGTCAATTATGTGCAGATGAGTACGGCTGTCAAAATATCGAATTGATCCGTCGTCCCGTAGAAACCTTCCTTCAAATTGCCATCCGCGATTATTGCCTTTAGCATCAAGTATCTCTGATTGCAATGATTCTATATCGTCAGGATGAAGATGGTTTAATAAAGAAATTGATTTTAAATCAACATCTTCGTCTATACAAAGCATTTTACGTGCGCCTTCGCTGATAAAACTGAAATGTCCGGTATCTGTATCATCAAGACGATATTGAAAGACAATCCCGGGCTGGTTCATGCTGATATTGCGAAACATTGATTCACTTTCTACCAGTTTATCCTGTACTTCGTTTTTAGCTTTAAATATTTTATGCAGCGAGAAATACAGCAATAATGCGGTTACTGCTACATAAAACCATCCCTTATATGTTGATATAATTGTTAAAGCTTGAGGTGTCGGTGATATAGACGCTGCCCACTGGTCAGAGAAATATATCCAGCAAACAGCTATCATAAAATATGATAAACTTATGCGTAATTCAACTGGAAATTTTTTGTCCCATTTATTCATTTTTATTTTTTTCTTTCCAATCTTGCGGATATGGCAATGCTTTGCCTAACTGCTCGCAGAGTATATTAATTTCTTCTTTCAAGTCTATTACCCGCATTTCTCGATCAAGCATAATACGATTAAATGCTTCCAATTCCTCAGAACGTAGACGCAATTCTTCTTCTGTTTTTCTTCTATATGTAATATCATGTGCTAATGCTACAAATCTATCTTTATTACCAGTTATTTGTTCTTTTTTCGCTATAGACAATTCATATCAATGTGTTTCACCTTCAATCGTTAATGAGTAGACAACACCAAAACATAAGCCATCGCGTTGAGCAGTCAAAGTTGCTTTTGTAATGATATCACAGACATCTGCCGGTAAAAAATCTGAAACCTTCTTCCCCAAAAAATTAGCTGGCGAGGCATATAAATGTTCTGGTGAAGGTGCTCTATAATCATAAATTACACCGTCATCATCAATGTCAAACATTAAATCTGGCAATGCGTTCAATGTAGCTTCCAAATGGGCGTTTAATTCTCTTAATTTCAAGGAAAACTCTTCCCGTTCCTTTAAACTTACAGTTAATTTTTCATTTAATTCCGATAATTCAGTTGTCCTTTTTCTTACTTTTAAATCTAACTCATTTGCCATTTTTTGAATTGCCGCATTTTTATCTGCTAATTCATTTGAATTATGTAATTCTATTTCGGCATAATGAGATATTACTGTGCCAGTTATGAAACCAAATATTATGAAAACTAATAAAGTTACTACTTCATGGCTGTCAGATAAATTAATAAAGTTTGTACCAGCATTGTTATCCAATGAATTGCTGATGAGAATATATACAAACCAAAGTATAATTGATGTTGCTAATGATGCCAGCAATATGCGGCCATTGAAACGCGACTCATCTTTGAATGGTAGATGCAAAAATTGACGTATCGAAGTGATTCGCAATAAACTGCTGGCGATGATGACATTCATCATCATCACAAATGTTGATTTGTAAATGATGCTCAATAAAACGCCGTTATTCATACTTTTTATAGTTTCAGTATTCCAGGGAGGAGGGTTAAAACTAAATAGTATTGGATATAAAAAATACAATGAAATACTATAGTAAAAAGCATAAGGTATTTGGGCTATAATCGGATGTTTGTAGCGCGAAGGGGCAATAGTATTTGATTTTGACATGTAGCCATGCCATACAAAGAAAATTATGTAGTTTATAACAGTAAGTACATTGGCATACCCATTATTTGACCAAATTAAAAAGGGGTAAAATGATGATAGGCCAATTACACCTGTCACTAACCCAAAGGCGGGACCATAAGCGAGTGCAATTAATAACGGTAAAATTGCACCCCAATCAAATGAAATTGTTACACCATGTATTTTGAAGGATATCGAAAGATAAACAGTAACAAAAAAGCCTGCCAAACCAAATAAAATAGAAAGAAACAGTCGCCTTATAAGCTCTTTTTTCTCCATCATCACCATCCCAATAAAATATTGCACTATTATACCATTATTTTATTAAAAAGCTAATCGCTACCGTAGGAAAGCAATAATCAAATATTATTTCATCATTGCTAATCACCATATTATCACAACAACTCACTATTCATTAACTTTCAATATTACTCGTGATAACTATTTACAACATAAAAAACAGGGTATAAGATATATAAAGGTTAATAAAACGGGGGGGTAATTAAGATGAATACAAATAATGAAAAACTGAAAAATGGCATTGCTGAAGAACAAGAGTTGCTGACTTTAGAGGAAGCCGCTGAATATTTGTGTGTCAGCAAATCTACGTTGTATAGAATGCTTGAAAACAATGCCATTCGCGGTCGCAAAGTCGGCAGACAATGGCGATTTTTACAGAATGATTTACGGCAATACCTGCATCGTGATAGTGAACAGATTGCAATAGAATCTGTGAATATAGAAGATGTTGACTCCTTGACAACTGCTATAAATGAGGCAGCGTCAAAATTGCAAATAGTAATAGACCCTATAGATGTAAATGCCAACGCGCAGGAGAAAGTCAATTATTTCATCAGCAATCTGATATTAATTTCTATCCAGATGAATTCCAGTGACATACATTTAATGCCCGGTAAAAAGGTAATGTCTGTAAAGGAAAGAGTTGATGGTGTTTTAAGGGAAATCTGCACTATTCCCGCCGCAACTGCAGTCGCTGTAATCAGCCGATTCAAAGCTATGGTTGACTGCAGTATTGAAGAGAAACAATTGCCGCAGGATGGAAGATTTAGCGCCAAGCATAATGATGACACTTTTGATTTTTCAGCCAGTTTCATTCCGACTATTTATGGTGAGAGCATGACTGCGCGCAGAACATTGCAGGGATTGCCATTAATGAAACTGGAAGATGTTCAAATTCAGGATGATGATATGCAGCGATTACGAAGATGGATGAAATCTCCTTATGGTACTGTACTGTTCACTGGCCCAACCGGTTCTGGAAAAGTAACTGTTTTGTATGCTGCTTTGCGTGAAATTACCAGTCCTTCTATTAATACAATAGCAATAGAGGATCCAGTCATGTATGAATTGGAAAATGTTACCCATGTATCAGTTAATATGCGGGTAGGATTTACTATTCCAGTCGCATTACGCGCTATTATGCGGCATGACCCTGATGTTATTGTAGTATCAGAAATACGCGATCGTGATACTGCATTATTAACTTCTCAATGTGCCTTAACAGGACATTTGATGATATCTGTATTGGGGGTCGGAAGTTGTTTGCAGGGAATAAAAATGCTTAATGACTTTGGGATGGAAAGGCACCTGATTAGTGAATCTATGACCGGTATAATAAATCAACGGCTGGTCAGACGTATTTGCGGCAATTGTCGGGTGAAAACTACGGTAAGTCAGGATAAAATAGATGAAATGCGAAAGATGGCTGGTGAAGGCGGATATAAAATGCCGGAGAAAGTCGAATTTTCACGCGGCGAAGGATGCAGCGAATGTCATGGCAGCGGTTATCGAGGTCGTACCGGGGTTTATGCCTTGTTGGAATTTACCCGTAAAATACGGGAAGCATTCAACGCCGGTATGCCTGATGAAGCAATACAAAAAATTGCCATCAGAGAAGGGATGCATACCATGGCAGCTGATGGTATACGCAAGGCTATTGAAGGTGTTACGACAATTGATGAATTAATGCTGAAAGAAATTATTTGAAAGCATAATTAAACATATCATTTTCTGGTAATGTTGTATTTTACCCCGCAATTTGTTTATTTTTTTGAATATTGCGGGGTTTGATGCACTTTATACGAAAAAATCAGATAATTTTCAAAAAAATATAAACTTTCAGTAGGAAGAGATAATGTATTGTAGAAGTATAGAAAAGATTAAAGCGGATAGACCGCTATGAACGAAAACATTCGGAGGCCCAGATGGCAAAGAGTAAATTAAGAGTCGGTATCATTGGTACCGGCGGTATTGCAAACGGTAAACATATGCCGAACCTGGCTAAGCAGCCTGAAGTTGAAATGGTAGCTTTCTGCGACATCGTTGAAGATGGCAGAGCAGAGAAAGCTGCTGAGAAATTTGGCGTTAAAGGTGCTGCTGTTTACACTGATTATCAGAAAATGTTAGTAAAAGAAAAGTTAGATGTTGTGCATGTTTGTACCCCTAACCGTACCCATGCTGAATGCACTGTTGCAGCATTAGAGTCTGGCGCCCATGTAATGAGCGAAAAGCCGATGAATAAAACCGCTGAAGGTGCCCGCAAAATGTTGGAAGCCAGCATTAAGACCGGCAAAAAACTGACCATTGGTTACCAGAACCGCCAGCGCGACGATTCACTTTACGCAAAGAGCGTTGTCGAAGCCGGCGATTTAGGCGACATCTATTTTGCAAAAGCACATGCTATTCGTCGTCGTGCTGTACCGACATGGGGCGTATTTTTAAATGAATTCGAACAAGGCGGTGGTCCGTTAATTGATATCGGAACCCACGCTCTTGACCTTACCCTGTGGATTATCCAGAATTATGAACCGGAATATGTAGTCGGTACTGCTTATAAGAAAATCGGCAAATTGAAAGGCCAGGCAAATCCCTGGGGTTCATGGAATCCGAAAGACTTTACCGTTGAAGATTCCGCATTCGGTTTTATCAAGTTTAAAAATGGTGCTACAGTTTTCCTGGAATCAGCATGGGCAATCAACATGCGCCAGGCTGGTGAAGGCATCTGCACCCTGTGCGGTACCAAAGCAGGTTTAGATATGTGGGACGGATTGCATATTGTTGGCGACAAATACGGCCGCATGTATGACGAAAACATTAAATTAGGTGCTGGCGGAGTTGCATTTTATGAAGGCGTAGGCAGCGACCCGGCAGAGCGCGAAGCCCACGCATGGATTCAGGCTATCGTTAAAGATAAAGAACCATTCGTAAAGCCAAAAGAAGCATACGTTGTTTCATTGATTTTAGAGAAAATATACAAATCCAATGAATCCGGCAAACCGGAATATTTCCCGGAACTGAAAACCCTGTAATAATAAAAAGGCAGGTAGGCTATTTGCTTACCTGCCTTTTTATATCCCGATAGCCTAAGCTCTATCGGGACATATATTTGATTTTATCATTTTGCTGCTAATTCGCGAGCACCTTCGTTTACCATTTCTTCCGCTGAAACTTCGGTCATCATATCTTCCATCATATCTGCGAATCTCATGCTGTCCTGTTCTTTCTGCAGCTTTAAGATTACCTTATCAATCAAAAAGCCTTCTTTTTCCTTGATATCAGATATTTTCATACCGCGCCGATAAATGGCGGCCAATAAAGGTGGATTTACTTTAGACAGTACAGGAAGAGTTAACGCATGACCTTTTTTGATTACTTTCTGCAATTCGGTTTCAATTCGTTTATCATTCCAGTGCTGGTATTTGCTGATTTTTTGCGGTTTTAACCCGGCAGCACGAAGCGCATCTTCCCACGACGGGAATCTGCCGGCATGCATAACAGCCGCAGCCAACGCAGGGTCTACCTTTTGTGAGACATTTCTCCATGACAAGTCTTCACCGGCATCATATAGTTCTATGATGCGATCAATAACCTGCTGTTTGTTCCAGCGGCGTTTTTTACGGATATCATCGTAATTTAATCCAGATTCCATAATTGCCGTCTTCCAATTGCCGAACATACGCTCTCCGGCCTTTAATAAAGCCGGTATACGTCGTAAAGACCCGGAATAACTCAAGTCATTCCCAGCACGGTGTTCCGCCAATATTTCACGAATCACCGATTGCTCATCCCAACGCTTTTCTAACATCGTGTTTACCACCTCCACGGTACAATTAATGAATATTAAATATTCATTTGATATAAAATACACGACTTTGCATTAATTGCATATAAGAAAAATGCGTATTTTTTAGGGAAATTTCGGTTTGAATGGGAGTGGAGAACCAGATACAATACATTGCTGACGGTAGTTTCCTGCGTCATTGAAGGTAGTTCTTAAATTACAATTCTCAATTTATCTAACCGGTACTCCGCGTTCGCGCATGTAGTCTTTCAACTGTTTTATGGTGTATTCGCCGTAGTGGGTGATGCTGGCGACCAATGCTGCGTCTGCTTTTCCTTCAGTTACGGCCTGGTAAAGGTGTTCTGGACATCCGGCGCCGCCGCTGGCGATTACCGGGATTCCTACTACTTCAGCCACTGCCCTGGTCTGTGGGATATCAAAACCGTTTTTTGTGCCGTCAGCATCCATGCTGGTCAGCAATATTTCACCGGCACCGCGCCTTTCAGCTTCTTCTGCCCATTTTATGACATTTATACCGGTTGGGGTGCGTCCGCCGTGCAGGTATACTTCCCAATAATTTTCGGCTTTATTATAACGGCCATCAATGGCGACTACCACGCATTGACTGCCAAACTTTTCTGCTGCCGCACTAATTAAATCGGGATTCAGCACTGCCGCGGTATTAATGGCAATCTTGTCGGCACCGGCTTTCAGCAAATCCCGAAAATCCTCCGGTGATTTTATGCCGCCGCCAACGCAATAAGGAATAAAAACTTCCTCAGATGTACGGGCGGCAATATCCAATATTGTATTTCGCCGTTCATGTGATGCGGTAATATCTAAAAAGACCAACTCGTCGGCTCTTTCGCGGTCATACTGGGCGGCAAGTTCCACCGGGTCCCCGGCATCGCGCAGTGCGACGAAATTGGTACCTTTAACAACTCGGCCATCTTTAACATCAAGACAAGGAATAATTCGTTTAGCAAGCATGAACCAAGGTTACCGATATGAGGGAAGAACGTCAAGAGTTAATTGAGAATTGACAATTGACAATTTTCGACAATTGACAAATATGGGAAGAATGGGATGAATGGAATTTTTGGAGATTGATGATTATCGATAACAAAACTTTATCATTCCCATTCCTCACATTCCTCCTATAACTCCCATCAATTGATAGATATTTTTATAATAATCAGAAACTATTGAGTTTAATTGCACCAAAAGCAGAATAATCAGCGTATGAAGTAAAAGAGAGAAGTGCAATGGCGGAGAGGGAGGGATTCGAACCCCCGGTGAAGTCACCCCCACGGCGGTTTTCAAGACCGCTGCCTTCAACCACTCGGCCACCTCTCCGCGTTCTTGCGTTAAAATAATAGGAATTTCCTGAAGTTTTGTCAATTCCTGTATTTTTTCTTTGCGAAAGTTGAAAAATGATGTAAAATAGTACCTGTAAATTGGTATTATTGATTAGTTATACTCTGGAGGTCAAAAAATGCTCAGCCGGAAAATGATTGCGTTCTGTTTAATCAGCATGTTATCCCTATTATGTTTATCAGCTATGGCTCAAACGACGACGACAACGTTTCCCCCGGTAACGCCGTCATTGTCGACACCGGCAAATGGTGCGGCATTCGTTAGTCCGGATGCGACACTTGGCTGGAATAATAATGGTACTGCTACGGTATATACCTTGCAGGTTTCCACTGATGTTGGTTTCACTACCACAGGATTAGTAGTAAACCAGGCTGTTAATCGTGATGCTACCAACGCTGTAACCAGTTCGCAAGTATCGTTGGCTTCCGGCACACGATATTACTGGCATGTGCGCGCTGGCAATGCCGCTCAGCAATTCAGCGGATACAGCGGTACATGGAGTTTTACCACTTCAATAGCACCGCCCAATCCACTCTCGCCACTAACAGGAACTACTGTTAGCGGTGTACCGGCAATATTTAGCTGGTCATCGGTAGCTGGTGCAACAAAATATAACGTAGACATATCAATAGATGATATGTTCAAAAATATAATTTTCACAGATAGTACCTTAACGGTGAATTCTGTTAGTTTATATCCATCGCGAAATGTGAAGTTATATTGGCGTGTTCGCGCCGGTTCCGGTGCTAACTGGACTGACTATAGCGACACCCAGGCTATCAATACCGGAACATGGGTGTTAGACTATATTCAACCTGACTTGCAAGTTAAAACCAGCACCGATATTTCTTATATCGGCGACCGGGTTTACAGTACTAAGGGTAACAACCAGTTGCGTTCATTGTCAGTATTTAAAGGTAGAATAGCAACATTTGATTTGCGGGTTCGCAATGACAGCCCGGTTGATCAAGCCTTTTTAATAATTGGCCCCGGTAGTTTGAATGGCTGGACAGTTTCATACTTTGATGATATTACCGCCGGCAATAACATCACCATGCAGGTAAGCGGTGGCGGTTGGCAAACCCAGATATTAAAATCCGGCGAAACAAAAGACCTGCGTATTGAAATGACTTGCCCGAAGGCATCTGTATTATCAATAACAGTCTATGCCTGCGCGGTAGACGATATTACCCGTCGTGATGCAGTTACTATTACCGCCGAGAGCCGGTTGGGAACTGGTGGCGCAGATGTTTTACCTGCCCCAGTCGCACTGTCACCTATCAGCAATATTGTTACACCGACACCGGTGAATATATCATGGTCACCGGTAGCGAAAGCAACTTTATATTCTCTGCAATTATCAACAACTGTAGATTTTGCGAAAGTAGATTTTAGTTACAATAATCTTATCACTACCCGACAATCAGTAACCCTGGCAAATAGCCTGAGTTATTATTGGCGTGTTCGTGCTACTGCCGGTTCAGTAACCAGTGACTGGTCAACCCCGGCACAATTCCGCACCAGTACCGGCATAACACCGCCAATTCCGACAGCACCAGCGAATAACGAAACCGGCGTTGCTACCAAGAGCACATATCTTAGTTGGGTATTCAATAACGCGTATTATACTAACTATTATTACACCGGCACGGTATTTACAGTAGAAATGGCAGATGACGCCGGATTTACCCAGAATGTTATAACTGCTACTAATTACGGCAGTTCACGTTATTTAATCGATACTTTAAAACCAGAACAGACGTATTATTGGCATGTAAATGTACAAAATGGTGCCGGGATTAGCGGCTGGTCAAATACATCAACTTTTGTCACTGGTAAAGATGGCACAGATGCAAACCTGCAATTAGATGTTCGCACACCGATTGTCACCGAACCATATACAGATGTTGATTCAATAACAATTTCACAGGATGTCCGTACAGGAAAACCGGGTGTATATTTAATTACAATTCGGAATACTGGGAATACGTATGACACCTTTACAGTTGTCGGCGATGCAACACCTGATACTGGTTGGAAGATTAATTATTTCACCCCGCAAGGTAGAAATATCACCCGTGTAGTTGCATCTACTAATGGATTTGTAACGCCAAAACTCCCTGCAGCAGGATCTTATACCATCCGGTTAGAGATTACCCCTTCATCTGGTGCGGCAGACAACAGCGTACAGGAAGCGAGTGTTAATGTTTCATCACTCGCCAATTATTTCCTTTCTAAAAAGTTCACCGCCAGTGTATCGAAGATACGGGCTAAATAAATAGTTAAATATTAACCCCCGTTGCGTTTTGTGACGGGGGTTATTTTTTTTATTATTCCAATAAATCTTCCGCAAACCATTAAACTTATGGTAAATTATTAATGTGAAAACGATTTTTATTTTTATTTTAATATTATCCGCTATTACGGCCTGGGCAGTACAACCGGCATTTTATGCTATCGTGGTCGGCGTTTCAAATTACTCCGGTGATGGTATCGATTTAAAATATGCATCGCATGACGCAGAATGTGTCACCACAGCATTTAAGGTTTGCGCCGGTAGATTATTTGGCGCAAATACTCATATTTATACCTTATCATCAGAAAACAAAAATATCCCAACCAAGCAGAATATTGCCAGGGTATTTACAACTGTTCAAAATGAGATAAAAAAAGATGATGTTTTGCTGGTCTATTTTGCTGGTCATGGCATAATTACCGATGGTGTAGATGGTAATTATTGCTTTCTCACCAGCGACGCCAGGTCATTTGCCGGCTTAGACGATCCGGGAGTGCGTAAAATAACCGCTATCACCATCAGTGAAATAAAAGAATGGGTTGCGAATATGTCGGTAGATAAGAAAGCTATCATTTTTGATACCTGTGCTGCCGGCAATGCGGTTGATAACCTGATGGGAAATAAAGATCTCCCCGGACGGCAGGCAGTATTGGACAAATTGAAAACCCAGCAGGGATTATATATATTAATGGGATGTGCTGCTGACTCGCGCAGTTATGAAACGAGTAAATATGGCCAGGGATTATTAACCTACGCATTGCTGCAGGGAATTAAGGGAGCAGCATTAGAAAAGAATAACGTGGTGGACGTGGCAAAGTTATTTAATTACGCTTCTGAACGCGTGCCGGAATTGGCTGTCGAAATTGGTGGTATACAGAAACCGCTGATATCGGTAAACCATGGTGTGTCATTTGCCATTGGCATGATGACTGAAGATGATAAGGTAAAGATTCCTTTGGAATCTGAAAAAGAAGTTATTGTAACACCGGTAATTATGAATCCCGATGTAATTGGCGACCCGCTTCACTTATCGCAAAATGTTGAAGGGAAACTTAAAAAAATAACATCAGTTGTTTATATTGACGCTGAAAAATATCCCAAGGCTTTGATGATAACCGGATTTTATACTGTGGATAAAGGTGTTGTAACTGTACAAGTTAAAGTATTTCGTGATGAAAAGTTAATTTCCGAGTTCAGCGTCACCGGTGAAGATAAAACCCCCGACAAAATAGCCGATAATATAATCACCATATTCACTCTTAAATTAATTGATAAAAAGTAGATTTCAAGATACCGCAAAAATTATTTTTCTGAGTCATATACTGTTTCCAATGACTCATCTCTCAGTTGACTGGTGGTGGTAACGCATTTGCGGCGCCAGGGGATGAAGCCGAAGAACCAGAGCCGCCAGAAATATACCGGCGCATCAGGATTTTCGGATATCAGTTGGCGAAATGTCTGCAGATACCCTACCTCTTTTCCGATAGCTTCACGGTAAATGTCATATACGAATTTCGAGCAATATTGCCGTGGTGAATCATATTTAAAACCGAGATGGTAAACCTTTTTCATTCTCGACATTGCCGCTGTTCGCAATCGTGCTTTCTCATCATCAGTCAACCCGCCACGCACCCTCCGCACCATAAATCTCTCATTCTCAGACTTGTGGATAAACATCTCCAGCGGCTTGATTTTTGACACTGGTATCGTACTTTCTGCTACAAACCATTCATCGTCTTCACCGCGAAAAACGACTCCTACATGCGACTCCCAACTGCACGAAGTTTCCGCAACGTGCTTGTATAAAAAATTGGAAATTCGGATGAAAATAATATCGCCGTCTTGTAAAATTGCTTCAGCTTCTTTTTGTTTACTCATTTTATTGTTGTCCTGTAATGACGTTTAGATAGCAGTATGTTAGCAGGCTGGTGATTGTAGTGTCAATTTGTATTGATGAAAATAATATTTTACCTTTTAAATTTTTGCTGGGAAAACTCTTTAACAATAGATTTTAATATTACAGTTGTTGTGTATAAAGCACTCCTTGGCAAGAAGGGGGCAGGGGGTGGTTTTGATTATGTACCACCCCATATTTTTACTTGATAGCTCACACCACAAAGTCGCCGCATAAAATAAAATTGTAATTTTCAGCATCATTAAATGCCAGCGACAATGTAATGCAGGTGTTGCCGGATGCCAGCGAGACGTATGGTTCTGATACGAATAAATCAGAATCGGAGTCTAACCGGCGGTAATAATAGTCTTTCAGCGAATGGTCGGTAAACGCCTTCGCCGGTTGGAACATTGATGTTGCCGAAACGACAATATTTTTACCGCATACTGTATCACCAACCTGAATTCCGGTTTTATCTAATACATATAGACATTCCAGGCTGCGGTTTTCTTTGACAGCCATTTCTAATATTGCAGGAAAATCTTTCGATACTTGCCTGTTTAATTCACCTGCGATATTTGATATAGTTGATGTTAAGGCAGAACGCTTTTCACGCGATACCTTTATTCTTTCAATCAATTGATTACGGTATTCCTGCACAATTTGCCGAATGCGTTGTTGGCAAAGCATCAGGTTTTCGCGCAGCAGCGCTTGCGGACCGCCAAACAACTCGCCTTGTTGCAAGTCGATTCCCAGTTCACCTGCCAACACGCCGCTTTCTATCGAGTCAATTCCGTTTGCCACCACCATGGCACCCATATTATTGGCAAGTTGAACGACTGACTTTACCACGACTTGATTCAAAGGATTGTTAACCATGTCGGCAATTAATGGGCCGCCAATGTGCACGATATTTGGCTTTACCAGTGGTATTCTGTGCAGGTTTAATTGGTCTTTGCCAAGCCCGCTTAGGCTGATTAAAAAGTTGTTTTTTTGATATTCGCGGACGAATTTTGTCAAAGCGCGATCATCCCGCACAGATGATTCAACAATCTCAACCACAACGCTTTCGGACGAAATATTTTGTGACCGCACTTGATCAAGCAGATATTGCGAACCGACTACACCATGGTTAAGCACCGAACTGTCGAAACGCAGGAACAACTGTAGGGTGGGGTTCAGTTTGTGCAATACCGATAATGCTTCCAACGCGACTTGCCGGCAATGACGGTCAAACTCGACAAAACATACTTCGTGGTCAGCCATTTTGTACAGGTATGATATCGGCACAGATTCCCCGGTATGCGGATGCAGTGCATGACAGGTTGCCTCAAACCCAATGGTGGTTTGCTTTTTCAAAGATACAATCGGCTGGTACTGCGCCCGTATTAACCGCGCATCAATGAAATCGCTGATGCGCAATGACGCCAATCCATACGGATCTTTTTTAGTAGCTTGTATAGTCATATTCTGCTCCTTTTCTGAGTAGGTAATTATAATTTACCCTGAAAAGTTTCAGCAATATTTCCTGATTGTTTATTTGAAGATTATTCATTTTTTAGAAAATCTGCTAAATAAAACTAATTTCTATTGACAAATGGTGTTAAAATAAGGTATAAAAGTGTCGCCGTAATGGCAATATGGATCGTTAGCTCAGTTGGTAGAGCAGGGGACTCTTAATCCCAAGGTCGCTGGTTCGAGCCCAGCACGGTCTACCACCCTTCGCTCGTTGCATTTGTTAAAATTGCAATAAGCGAAGGGTGTTTTTTTTGTATTTCTACCAGAATAATTTTCATGCATATTAATTTCCCAACTATAATTTATATTCATTGACAACTGAAAAGGATAATAATACCATTATCCATAATAAAAGGATGAGATGAATGAGAATTCAGTGTCCACATTGTGAAGAATTATATGAAGTTCCTGATGAATTAGCTGGTATGAGCATTAATTGCAAGTTATGTGGTCGCGTATTTAATTGTCAAAAAATACCAGATGATTCTCCTTTATTACCGAGTAAAAAATCGAAATTACCTGCAGGATTTCATTTTCAGAAGAAAAAAGGGAATCGAAAACAATTTATTAACTGTCCGAAATGCAATAAATTTGTGAAAATAATAGAAGATGCCGTTGATAAAACAATTATTTGTACTCATTGCGGTTACTCTGGAATTGCTGACGGAAAATCAATCTTAATAGAAAATTGTGATGAAGATGATTCGAAAGATGAAATTTATTTAGAAAAGATGATTGGGTTTATAAGAATTTCGGGATGGGTATTGGTTGCGATATGCATCATTTCGTCGATATTTTTATTTCATAATAGTGAATACGGTGCTTTAGGCATTGTTGCTGTAATCGCTGGTTTGGTAATAATTGTATTTGTAGATGATTTATGCAACGAACTTATATTGTTTGCTGTAATATGTCATTCTATTTTCAGGAAATAAATAAGATATAATAGTAGAGTCAATTGCAAAACCAAATATTAATTGTAGGGAATGCCATACCCGGCATTCCGCAAAAGGGAGAAAACAATGAGAGATATATTATTTCGCGGTAAAAGAAAAGATACCGGTGAGTGGGTTGAGGGAAGTCTGTTATATCGGGTTATTCTATCGCCGACGCCGGAAATTAGTGATGAATGTACGATATATTTTATTGTAGAGCAGGATTTTAATGGCTGTGAATATAATGTTTTGCCGGAATCCATCGGGCAATATACCGGTTTGCAGGATAAAAACGGTACTAATATTTTTGAAGGCGATATTGTAAAGTCAAACCATTTTCCGCCATCAGTTGTCAATTTTGAAAACGGCACATTTTTATTTGGTGAAATAAGCAGCAAAGAAGTCGTTTCAACCTATCATGACAATCAATTGGAAGTAATTACCAGACAGATTGACAAATGACACCTTTGTTAATAATATTAACAAAAGTAGTCTTTGCGGGGGACATATTAATGATTTCTTCATGTAAGTTATGGTTATTCTCAATATTTATGTGTTTGGTAACTGTAGGTTTATTAGGTTGCACCGACAGCGGCACAACAGTTCCACTTACAATATCAAATACAATAGGTGCTTCCGGCGGCAGTATTCAGGATATTGCTGTAACTGGTGGTACTATGTCGGTGGATATTCCAGCCGGAGCATTGGCTGCTGACACTGATATTACGGTTACACCTCTGTCTATTGCTGATTTACCTGCCCCAGTACCGGCAAGCAAGATTTTTGTCGGTGTTACATTCGGTCCTGCCGGTACAACATTTGCCTCCGGAAAACCTGTGGTGGTGACTTTCCCGTTAGCAGTTGCCAAGGTTGCCGGTTTAAAATTAGCGGTATTATTATGGAATCCGACAAACTTAACATGGGACATTGAAGATGAAGCTACCGTCAGCGCAGATGGCATGTTTGCGACTGTAAGCCTGACTCATTTCAGCACTTATGTTTTAGTTGATTCCAGTGGAATTTTATTTGATACCACAAAATTCATGTTGGGTTCCGGCAAAGCATATACTGGCACTCCAACTCCATTCACACCGGATATTGTTTTTTCTGGTAATGTTGCAAATAATAGCGCGTCGATGCTATTTAACTGTCCCTTACAAAAAGTTGCATCTCCGTATGATTCTATAACTGCCGCGCCATCCGGAACTTATATATCAAATTTAACTTATTCAGCAGGTTCTGAAACGTTGCCATTAACTGTTGGCGACGTATTTGTCGGCAATGCAAAAGATTACACCGGCTACCCAATGGCGCCGCCTACTACCTTTTACTTTAAACTGCGCGTGATAGCAATTTCCTACCCAAACAACGCAGCAACGATGATATTTGAATATCAGCGAATAAAAAATCCATTGAACGTTAATCCCGGGTAAAACAGATTTTCGACGGTCACTTTAATAAATGAAGTGACCGTTTTTTTTATAATATTTTCGTGACTTTCGTGATTTTCGTGGTTAGATTTATTATCGTCAAATCATAACTCATACTTTTTTCTTATTGTGTTATCGCCTGTTAATCATTATAATGTCTGTGTTTATGCTGCGTGAATTACATATAGAAAATTTTGCTTTGATTGATAATATGACGGTGGATTTCTCCGATGGGTTGAATATACTTACCGGTGAAACCGGTGCGGGTAAATCTATTGTCATTGATGCTATTAATGTATTGCTGGGTGACCGTGCTGGTACAGATTTGGTACGCAGCGGTGCGGAACGCGCGATATTGCAGGCTGTTTTTGAAGTCGATGATTCTCCTATTGTTTCGGAACTGGCAGAAATCGGTATAGAACCGGAAGATGGTTTGATTATAATTTACCGCGAAGTTGCCGTAGAAGGCAGAAATATTGCGCGTATCAATGGCCGAACCTGTCCGGTAAATGTATTGCGCCAGGCAGGTGAACTGCTGGTAGACCTGCATGGCCAGCACGAACATCAATCCTTGCTTCACGAAGAGGCGCATATAGGATTTTTGGATGCTGCCGGCGATGAAACATTATTGAAATTGAAAGATGAAATGGCGGATTTAGTTCGTCAGCGTAACGTGTTATTAACAGAAATCCGTGATTTAGCGACGGGTGAACGCGATCGCCAACGCGCAATTGACCTTCTTAATTACCAGATTGAAGAAATTTCCAGAGCAAACCTGCAACCAAACGAAGATGAAATATTGATGGCAGAGAAGATGCGGCTTGCCAATGCTGAGAAACTGCATAGCGCGGCATCTGAAGTATACGATATATTGTATGAAGGCAATGACGGTCATTCCGCCATGGATATGCTTGGCGCAGCCATCAGCAGTTTGTCAGGAGTAATTCGTTTTGACCCGGCGCTGCAACCGGCACTGGATAACCTGGAGTCGGCGATGGTACAGGTGCAGGATGTTTGCCACGAGGTAGGAGATTATTGCGAATCTGTACAATTTGACCCGGATAAGCTGCAGGAAATTGATGATCGGCTGGTGATGATAAATAATCTTCGCCGCAAATACGGAAGCAGCGTTGAAGAAATACTGGCGTTTTATGATGAGAAAGTAAACGAACTTGAGAAGATAACCCATCACGAAGAGAGAGTGTCCGACGCGCAGAAACGGTTGGTGAAACTGGAATTGAAAGTTGTTGATGCCGCGGTTGCTTTATCTGATAAACGATTTGAAATAAGTTATAAATTAGCAAAAGATATTGAAGCAGAATTGGCTGAATTAGGAATGCCGCACGCGAAGTTTGTCATAAATATTTCACACGATTTGAATGAAGATGGTATTGAAATAAATGGCGGAAAAGTGGCAGTCAAAAGGAATGGCATAGATAAAGTTGCCTTCATGATTTCCGCGAATATCGGCGAAGTTCCGCGTCCGTTGGCAAAGATTGCATCCGGCGGTGAAATAAGCCGCATCATGCTGGCTTTGAAATCGGTTGCCCATCGCGGTACCGGTGTGCCAACGCTGATATTTGACGAGGTAGACAGCGGTATTGGCGGGCGCACAGCGGAAGTTGTTGGCATGAAACTGATGAAGGCTGCCCGGGCAGTACAAATTATTTGCGTTACTCATCTTGCCCAGATTGCCCTGTATGGTGACAGGCATTTCAGTATTGAGAAAAAGGTCGTAAATGAACGGACTGTCAGTACTATGCGGGCGATGAATGAAGAAGAACGTGTTCATGAATTAGCGCGATTGCAGGCTGGCGGCAGAATCAGCGACGCGGTAATTATTCACATTCGCGATGCTATGCGCGACATTGCTGAACAAAAGGCGACAGTTTGAGAGCGAAGGAACATAGCCAGGCATATAATGAAACTGGCACGATAATAAAAAATCATGGCGGCAAAATTCGTATCGGTCTGGTTTTTCCTAATTCTTATCGCGTCGGCATGGCAAATCTTGCAATTCATTCGCTATATCGCTGGTTTAACGCTAACCCTGATATCGTTTGCGAAAGATATTTTCTTCCTGATGAAATAACCAGCAAAATCCCTCGCACCATTGAAACTAACGCGCCGTTAGCAGATATGGATGTCATAGCTTTTTCTCTCTCCTATGAATTAGACGCGTTGAATATTGTGCGGATATTGCAGATGTGCGGAATTCCTCCGCTGGCAGTTGACAGAACAAAAGGCCCGCTGATTATTGCAGGCGGTGCGGTTGCCGCATATAATCCTCACCTGATATCTTCATTTTGCGACGCGGTTTTAATGGGTGATGCAGAACCGGTTATTGATGAATTGATGAATAGCCTGATTGAAAGACAAGATGTCGCAGAGATACCAGGCATGGTTACGACTGAAACAATAATTGATTATAAAAATCGCCAGGTAGCGCGCGATTTAGATCGTTTGCAGGTATATTCTTCTGTTTATTGCGCGGATGCTGAATTCGCCGACATGGGACTGATAGAGATTGGGCGCGGCTGTCCGTATGGCTGCCTCTTTTGCGTTGCCAGTCATTGTTTCCGTCCGGCGCGGTGGCGTTCGTTTGATGCGATAATGCCGGCGATTCGCGAGATGGGACAATATCGCAAAAAGATTGGTCTGGTTGGCGCGTCAGTAACCGATCATCCGCAGATTTTACAAATATGCGATGAATTATTATCAATGGGTTTATCTCCATCGCCGGCATCCATGCGCGCTGATGCTTTATCAACAGACTTATTAGCATTATTGGTACGTGGCGGAACTCGCAGTATAACTCTTGCGCCAGAAGCCGGCAATGAAACTTTGCGTCGTAAAGCCGGTAAAGTGGTAACTGATGATGCGTTAACCAGCGCTTGTCTGCGGGCAAAACAAGCGGGGATAAACTCGGTAAAGATGTATTTCATCATCGGTTTGCCGGGTGAGACAGACGATGATATTCGCGACATTACAAAACTGACGCAAAGAATTATGAAAGAAACTGGAATGCGGCTTTCTGCCGGGTGCTCAATCTTCATCCCCAAACCAGGAACTCCATGGGCAAATGAACAAATGGTTTCAACCAGCAATGCGAAAAAGAAACTGAACCTGTTAAAGTCAGAAATGCGCGGAGTAACATTAACAACAGAAAATCCGCGCGAGGCGGAAATACAAGGGATTTTTAGCAATGGCGGGATGGAAATTGCGGATAAGATGATTAAAATTGCCACCGAAGGCAAGATGTCAACAGCAGAAATGCTGACTATTTTATCTGAAAAGTAGTTTAGATAAAATTATTTCCGATTAAATAACTTCATTATAAATATTTATCAAACCATTTAATTCCATGGAATATAGTTTTTTTATTGATTTTTGGAAATTATTTCTCTAAATAAGCATTTTTATTATCGACAAATTAGATTACTGGTAATATAATACAAATAGTTTAAAAAATCTTAATGCTTTGAAAGGAGAAAAATTATGAAGTTTCTAAAAAATTTGACCATGGCATTCGCGTTAATCGCGATGCTGATTATGGTCGGTTGCAGCAGTGGCGGCGGTAGTTCAACTACATTAGTCCGTGGTGTTGTAAAAGACAGTGCAACCTCTAAAGCACTCCCAGGTGTTACTGTCAGTGCTGGTTCTGTAACTTCTACTACTGACATAAATGGTCAGTTTTCTTTAGCAGTTGCTCCTGGCAGCAACATTAAAATTAAAGCTATTAAGGCTGGATATGTTGATGTTATCGACGTTTGCGGTGTCACTAATGGGGGTACTGCCGAAGTTGACTTCTCATTAAAGGCTGTCGGATTCGAAACTACTTTTAGCGGAATGATTGCTAATGACAAAACAGCTCTTGATCCGCGGGGTACTGAGGTAAAATTAACTGCGGGAACTATTTTAGATAAGGATACTTCTGTTGCTGTAGATTCAGCGAAAATAGAAATAACAACCGGCATAGCTAATGATGCAAATTATGTTGATAATTTCCCTGGTTTGTTTATTGGTAATAAAAACGGTATCGATAATGCCATTGAAAGTTTTGGATTCATCACAGTTGATATAACAAGTGGTGGTAAAGATTGTAAATTGGCTACCGGAACAACTGCTGCTATAGCGATTCCAGTTGGTACTGGTGCTGCTGACCCAGGTACAGCTACTATCGAATTATGGTCGCTAAATGAAGATACTGGTAAGTGGGTCTATGAAGGAATGGCAACACGTGATGCAACTTTCGCTACAGTGTATTATCGTGCGAATGTAAGTCACTTTTCAACTTATAATTTAGATCGTCCGATACAATCAGCTATGCCATTGACTGTCACTGTAAAAAATGGCGATGCAGTTGTTTCAGGTGCATCTATTGTAGCTAAAACTTCAACTGCTCCAATGTGGGAAGGACGCGGAACAACCGGTGCAGATGGCAAATATAGATTTGACTCAGTACCGCCTGGAACAAATAATATTATTGCAACCTTTGGCAATCTCAAAGGTATCGCCTACGCTTATGATATCGTTGGTGGTGAAGGATTTTTAACTATAAGCCTGCAGCAGTATGTTTCAAAAACTATGTCGTTCTACTATATGGATGGAACAACTAAAGTGAAAGCTGCCGGCGCAAATGTAAACATATTTTCTGAAGGAAACGGTGGTATGGGACAGTCAAGCTTCAATGGATTGACAGACGCAGATGGAAAAATAACTGCGTTCTTATCATCAAGCGCAGGTTTTTTCAACCTTAATGCAAGTTTAACTGTTGGAGCTACAAATTATTATGTTACGAAAAATTATAGTAAGTTCGCTGATATTCCTGCTGAAGTTGAGATATTGAAACAGTAAAAGTAAATATTCGGGGTGGTTAATAAGCCACCCCGATTAAGGAGAGTTATTATGAAGTTTATAAAAAGTTTGACCATCGCATTCGCGTTAATCGCGTTGCTGATTATGGTTGGGTGCAGCGACAACGGGAGTAAATCTGCCATTGTTCGCGGTGTAGTGAAAGATAGTGCAACATCAAATGCGCTTTCTGGAGTTACTGTCAGTGCAGGTACTGCTATTGCAACTACCGACGTAAATGGCAAGTTCTCTTTGTCTGTTGCTCCTGGAAGCAATATTAAGATTAAAGCTGTAAAAACTGGTTTTATTGAAGTTTTTGATATTTGCGGTGTTAATGAAGGTGGATCAGCTGAAGTTGATTTCTCACTGAATGCGATTGGGTATGAGAAAAACCTGACGGCTATGAAAACAACACAAACTTCAGCAACTGATGCTCGTGGAACAGCAATTACATTGCCAGCAGGAAGTATTGTTGACAGTAGCAATAATACTGTTGATGCGGCTAAAATAGAAGTGACCACAAGCATGCCCAATGATAATAATTTCATTGATAATTTCCCTGGTTTATTCATTGGCACACAAACCGGACAACCTGATAAGCCGATTGAAAGTTTTGGATTTATTTCTGTTGATATTACAGATGCGACAGGAAACATTAAATATAATTTGGGAAAGGATAATTTAGGAAATCCTAAAACAGCAACTATTGATATTCCTGTCGGTATAGGTGCTGCTGACCCGGGTACTGCTGATATTGATTTGTGGTCGCTTGATGAATCGACTGGCAAGTGGAAATGGGAGGCTAAAGCAAACCGTATCCCCGGACCACCTGTTGTTTATCGGGCAACAGTAACTCACTTCTCAGCGTATAATCTTGATCGTCCTATTGCCAGTCCGATATCATTAACAGTTACCGTTAAAAATGGTACTGCGTTAGTTGCCGGTGCATCTGTAGTTGCCAAGAAAACCTCTGCTCCTGCATGGGAAGGCCGTGGCGTAACAGGTGCTAATGGTACTTTTAAGTTTGACACTGTACCTGCTGGCACTAATTTGGTAAAAGCAACATTTGGTAACCTGGGAGGTACTGTTTACGCGTTGGATATTGTCGGAACTGATGGGACAGCAACAATAACTTTACAGCAAACAATATCGAAAGAAGTATCTTTCTATTATATGAATGGACTGGTAAAGACACCTGCAGTAGGTGCAAATATTGGTTTGTGGGCTCAAGGTGGTGGAGATGTATGGGGAGTTACTGACGCAAATGGGAAATATACATTTGATTTAGTTACAGGTTTACCTTCTTACACATTAAATGGAAATCTTACTGTAGGTCCAACAACTTATACTTATAACCATGCGTTCAATTCAATAGCATCGATTCCGAGTGAAGTAGAGTTGACGAAACCATAAGAAAAAATATCGGGGTGGTTAACAAACCACCCCGATAATTTGCTATAATATTGTCATGATAACGCGTGAACAAGAAATAGCGGAAAATATTCGGGAGATTATGGATGAGATAAAATCAGCGGCAGAGATTAGCAACCGTGATGTTGATTCAATAAAACTGGTTGCGGTGACGAAAGTTATGCCGGCGGCGGATATCATTAACGCTGTGAACGGTGGAATAGCCGCAATTGGCGAGAATTATATCCAGGAAGCAGAAAATAAGTTCAGCGAGTTGCAATTTCCCGATTGTCCGGGAGTGGCATCAATAGAGCGGCATTTTATAGGTCATTTGCAATCTAATAAAGTGAAGATTGCGTTAAGATTATTTGATATAATCCAGACGGTCGATTCTCTTGAACTGGCAAAAAGGATAGATAGAATTGCCGGTGAGATGGGGATAAAGGCAAAAGTTCTGGCGCAAATAAATATTTCGAAAGAAATATCAAAAAGTGGGATTTTTCCAGAAGATGTGGAAGGATTCTTTAAAGAAGCGCAGAAATTGCATAATATGGAATTCAACGGTTTGATGATTATCGGCCGTTTTGAAGAAAATCCGGATGCGGCGCGCAGTGAGTTTATCGCTCTGCGAAATATCCGGGATAACCTTGAAAAATTAAATATTTATTCTCATAGCCTGTCTCAGCTTTCGATGGGCATGAGCCATGATTTTCACGTTGCCATTAAAGAGGGGTCTACCATTGTAAGAGTAGGCAGTCGAATATTTGGCGCGAGAAATAAAACGTCACAGTAATCATTTTAGCAACATTTACAGCACACATCAAAGCAAGGGGAGGAAGCACACGTGGCAGCAAATGCTTTCAGCAAAATTTTCGAGTTTTTTTCCGATGGTCCGGAAGAAGAAGAGGGTGTAGTGGAAAAGAAAGAAGTTAATGAAACTGCATCATCTACACAACAGTCCAATGCGGCGGCCATTAAAACCAGTGGTCCGATTCGCACTCCAATGACTTTAAATCCTGTTAAGCCGGAAACAGTCACCATGGTACGTCATCCACGCACCCATGATGAATGTCGCGAAGTCGGTCGTGACCTGAAGAGTGGAAAATCAGTAGTGCTCGATTTATCAGCACTGCATGATGCCGAAGCCCAGAAGTTCATCGATTTCGTAAGTGGAGTTGTTTTTGCATTAGATGGCGAGTTATGCCCGGTGCACGGCAGAGTTTACATTGCCGCGCCAAAGGGTATTAAAGTTGATAACAAGATGCAAAACAATGACACGGCAGCAAGTGATGATCTTGGCATGTTTTCTGCAGTAAATACCAAAACAAATGCTGCAGTCAGCCAGGACACATACTGGATGCCTAAGCAGTAAGTTCCTGACAAGTCGGATATATCAGCCACGGCATTTTGTAATTATTGCCGTGGTAATTCTTGTCGAATATGGGGTGATGAAAATGACATTAAGCACTGATTTTAAGCTGGCAATTATAGGCTCCGGCAAAATGGGCGAGGCAATGGCGTCAGGGATATTGAGAGCCGGGTTGATTAAACCGCAGAATCTCACTATGACCGATGTCGATAAAGTTCGCGGAACGAAACTGGCAGAAGAATTGGGCATAATTTTCACCACCGATAACGTATCTGCTGTAAAATCAGCCAATGCTGTTATTCTTGCAGTTAAACCGCAATATATTGACTCAGTATGCCAGCAGATTATGAAGTCTTTATCGGAAAAATGCATAATTATCAGCATTGCCGCTGGAATTAAGATGCAGCGAATTGTACTTGCGCTTGATAACAAAAACATCAAACTTGTGCGTACAATGCCGAATACTCCGTGCTTGGTAGGTGCTGGCGCGATAGCGATGTCATTCTCTGCATCTATTACTCCCGAAGATAAAACTTTCGTTAATACTTTACTTGCCCCTTTAGGCATGACTGCGGAATTACCTGAAGACAAGTTGAATGCGATTACCGGACTCAGCGGAAGCGGTCCGGCTTATGTTGCTATCCTTATTGAAGCTCTGGCTGATGGTGGTGTGCTGATGGGATTACCACGGCAGATTGCTTTGGAATTTGCGGCGCAAACTGTTTATGGCACAGCGAAATTAATATTGGATTCCGGTGAACATCCTGCGGTAGTTAAAGATGCTGTCTGTTCACCTGGCGGCACAACCATTGAAGCGGTAGCAGCTTTAGAAGAGAATGGATTCAGGTCTGCGGCAATATCCGCTGTCCGGGCGGCGACAAACCGGGCAAAGGAATTGGGATGAGATTAATTGTCAGTCAAATCTTGGATTTTGCTATTTACGCAGTAATGGTGCTGGCTATCTTCAGTTCTGTTATGTCCTGGATACCTTCTTTACGCTGGACAGAAATTGGCAAGCTCGTATTCAACCTGACAGATCCTGTTTATATGCGTTTTAGAAAATTATTTCCACCTTTGATGATTAAAAAGGGAGTGGCAATGGATTTTTCGGCGATAGCAGCTTTCTTTACGTTTTATCTTGCTTATGCGTTATTGAAGAAATTCATAGTACCATTAATTCCATAAATAATAGAAAAAATGGAGACAGAAAATGTCAGAATTAACACCTAATGATATTGTAAATAAAGAATTTAAAAAATCACTCAGCGGATATAATGTTCAGGAAGTTGATGATTTTATGCAGATTTGCTCCGATGCGCTGTTTCATGCGATTGAAGAAAAGATACGCCAGCAGGCTGTTATAGATGAGTTGCAAAAGCAGGTTGAAAATAATCGCCGCCAGGAAGATTTTATAAAGTCAGCATTAATTCTGGCAGAAAAAACTGCTGATGAAACACGAATGTCAGCACGAAAAGATGCTGAATTACAGCGGCGGGAAATTGAAATAGAGCTTCAGCGTGAACGAACAGAATTAGCAGCGTTGAAACAAAAACAATGCGCCATGCTGGCAGAGGTGCGTGCTGCTTTGTATTCGCAGCTTGCATTGCTTGAATCACAGGAAAAGAAGTTCACCCCGCCGGAAAACGCGGGTTGAATTAACCGAATCGATAACCTACATTGCGTACCGTAGTGATTAGCTCGCCATGTACCGGGCCCAACTTTGCGCGCAAACGCCGAATATGCACGTCTACCGTTCGGGTACCGCCAAAGTAATCATCACCCCATACTTGTTCCAACAGTTCTTCGCGAGAAAAAACGCGCCTGCGGTGGGTAGCGAGGAATTTCAGAAGCTCGAACTCTTTGTAAGTCATGTCAACGCTTTCGCTGTCTACCCATACTTCATATGTCGCCAGATTCATTCGCAAATTTTCGATATTCAGGATATCTTTCGGCATCCGCGATCCCTGGGTTTTCCACAGAGCGAATCTTATGCGCGCTTCCAATTCAACTGGGTTTACCGGCAATATTAAAAAGTCGTGCATGCTGGGTCCAAAACTTACTCGGGGCATTTCTTCTGGACGGGCAATTATAATTACAGGGACATATTCCCAGGCGGCTTTTACCGCATTCACCAGGTTGGTATTCAGGCGGAACTCGCGCGAGCCTGCGTCAACAAATACAACTTGCGGGTTTGATACGCGATTGAAGAATTGATAATGTGCGCGTGGTATGATGTGGATACCATATCCCATTCGGGTGATATGGTCAATAAAGACCGCGACCGGCTCAGTCCGCTCGCGATCTGTAACTACTACCAATTCAGTGGAGGGTGTCCCCCTGAAAGTCACTTTTTAAGGCCTCCGAATTATCTCCAGTGGTGACCATTCCACTAATTTAAAGCCTCATCGAGGACAATTATACTCAAAATTAATGGAATATGCCAATTTATACCGTTAAACCCAATTCTATAGAGGTTAAATCAGTATATTTAATTAATTCAATGTTACTTTCCCTGCAATATTGTACTACTTTTTCATCAGTAACTAATGCTGTTTCCTCTGCACGTTCTGCTGCTATTTTACCCGCTTGACCATTTTTAAATCTTATCTTATTCATATCGTCATTATTAAGTCCAAGATGGGTAACCATTTTATAAGTGCCATCCCCGGCGGCTTTCAGTCTTGCGATAAGTTTATCGCCTGGTGTGGCAAATTCGCCATCAACATTGGGTAATCCTTTCAATGCCGATGTATCATTTACCAGTCCTTCATTTTTTGCCAGTTCTGCTATGTGT
Organism: uncultured bacterium; assembly: GCA_964638715.1. Lineage (GTDB taxonomy): Bacteria > Armatimonadota > Hebobacteria > CAIYQO01 > CAIYQO01 > JBAXQQ01. Next base: position 130,554 of record CAZWZF010000005.1, read on the forward strand.
TTATCTATTTCATATTCATATAACCAGCCAAATACACAGTGCTGGTCAATGTATGATATTTCTATTCCGGTTGCGCGCATAATATCCAACTGTGATTTGATTTCATACATTATTTCATCTATTTTCGCATGGGCATCAAACTGGTCATTGGGAAATAGTGGGAATGTGCCGTCTTCCAACAGCATTGAAGGTACTTTATCAGTCTGGTCAACGGAACCCCAACGCGGGTATTCCCATTCGCAATTTATTACCGCATGCAACCCTATGCATAATCCCGGGGTGTATGGATGCAGCAATTCCACCGCATCTTTGAAGTTTGCACAGTTAACCATTAATGATGTGTTGCGGATGATTCCGGTGGTGTATGCTTTTTCTACTGCCAGGTTAACTGACTGGCATAATCCGGCATCGTCAGCGCGAGTTAATAACCGTATCATATTATGCTTCCTTTGAAATAGACCTGTCCGGAAATAAGGAATGAGTAGATTTTGAGGCTATTTTTTCGTCATACAAAGCTTTTATTTTACACTTTATCTGGATTGATAAACGTAAAATAAACAACGCAGTATGGCGGAAAAAGAGTCCAAAAGATGCCATTATTTATTTCCGGACATGTCTAATATAATTTATAAGCTTTACGCCAATAATTTTACCGGCAATCTCTGCGTCGCCAATTACCATTGGAATAGAAGAATAGCTGTCTTTTTGTGCGCAGAAAGTGACATCTGGTCCATATCCTATTTCCATCAGTCGAAGCGCGTGTTTTGACGTGCGAAAAATTTGATTCAGACCATTTATTTTTATATCTTCGCACATCAATTCATATTCCCTGCTCATGTCGGCATGTATAGGCAAGGATATTTCTCCGGCAATACATGCGCAAGATGCGTCATCTTCCGGTGAGATAAAATTTTCGTCAGGAAATTTTCCAGCGGATATTAATACCACAGGTTTTTGAAGACGCTCTGATTCGTCTTTTGCCCAATTTGAGATGGAACAGAGATTTGCGACAGAACCGATAGCGATTGCGCTTGCTCCACGGCAGGCGGTCAGTCTTTGGGCACCATTGCTGGAAGTGAAAATGATAGTCTTACCACTGAAATCACCATAAGCAGCAACTTCTTCCGGGCTGTTGCCTACATCGAATCCCGGCAGTTTCAATCCGCCTCTTTCACCGATAAGTAATGCGTCTGGATAATATTTTACCGCTTCACGCGCATCCATTTCATCTGCAACAACTAACATTTCGCTCGCTCCGGCGGCAAATAATGCGGCGATTGTTGCGCTGGCACGTAAGGCATCTACGACTACAGTTACTGCATTTAACTCGACTGCTAATTTACATCCTGCAGCTCCGCGCATAATATATGTTGCAATTTCTGGTTTATTATTGTTATTCACGGGTAAATAATACCTTATACCGATAGAAAATTCTATCAATAGTGGATATTTTTTATAATTATCTTATCCAATTTTAAATATTATGATACAATTAGATATGATAATACCGTAAATAAGTCAGACAGGATAAATTTACTATGAAATTATATGTATTAATATTAATAGTGATACTTACTTTTGTTCAAAATGCGTTTGCACAAACAGTTGCTACCGCAATAAATTTTGACGGAATTTTTATTGCTCCTATATTAAATGGTGGTGAGAATACCGCCGTGCAATATGGCGGGAGTGAATATGAGTTTACCGTAGTCAGCAAAGATGAACAGAGTAAAATAGCTGTTTTGCGTGCGGATTGCAAGACAACTCCTTTAAAAACAGGCAATTCCAATAATGTGTTGATAGGTTCTGTTTGCCGTGCTGTAATTTTCAAACCCGCCGAGATGAAATCAGCGTCGATTACTGTTACCGGCAAAGTTGTCGGATGGCAGTTGAATAAAGCCGACTTCATGATGATGGAGATAGCTTTCACTGATGAATTGCCGGTCGGCACACCAGTCGTTGATAACTATGGCGAAGTTATTGCTTTTGCGATAAACAACAAATATGCCATCGCAATAAATGATGTTAAATCATTATTAAAATCTTCCATGATTAATCTCCCGCCGCAATCAAAACCAAAAGCATACAGCGACGCGGTTCTGCCGGCGCGCCTTTCCCAGGGAATCGCATTTCTTGCCGTTGGACAATCACCGGTGCAAGTTCGAATAAATGCAAAAGATAATGCGCATTTGATCACTATACCTGCTGGTGCTTTTCTTCGCGGGACCAAGCCGACAGAGGCAAGGGGATTTCCGGCCGACGAATTGCCGCAAAAAAGCGTAACATTAAATGAATATGAAATATATCGTGATGAAGTTACTGTGAAGCAATACCAGCAGTTTTGTACTGAAACAAACCGGAAAATGCCCAAATCGCCGGATTGGGGGTTGCAGGATAATAAACCAATGGTGAACGTAACCTGGCAGGATGCCGTCGATTACGCCGCCTGGGCCGGTGGGAAATTGCCAACAGAAGCACAATGGGAAAAAGCGGCACGCGGTACCGATGGCAAGATATTCCCGTGGGGCAATAGTTTCAGTCTTACCAGATGTGTTTCGCTGACTGATGATAGAACCAGTCCTGCAGATGAATACGACCTGACCGACGATGAAAGCGTTTATGGTGTAAGGCACATGGCAGGCAATGTGATGGAATGGTGCTATGACTGGTACGATGCTGCTTTTTATGATATTGGTACAGATAAAAACCCGGCTGGCCCTGAAAATGGAACAGCAAAAGTATTGCGCGGTGGTTCATTCCGCTACAATCTGCCTTCTCGTTTCCGCTGCGCCGCCCGTTACTCATTCGAGCCAAACTATGCCGGTCAAGGCGTAGGGTTCAGGTGTGTGATAACGAAATAATTGAGAATTACGCAATTCTTTTGTCTGAACCACGATTTTTGGATTATTCGATTAAAGGATTACTTCTTATTGAGATTCGTAATTTTTAATTATTAATTTTTAATTTTTAATTATTAATTAATTAACCGGCGCGTATGGTGCCAGAAAGTCGTTCCAGTCCGGGTTGTTTAAGGCAGATACGAACTTGTGGTAGCTTATATATGGCAGGCATTTTGGCCTTCGCGGTTTTACCAGCAGCGATAACCCCACATCTTCGGGGGTTCGGTCACCCTTCAAATTATTGCATTTTGTGCAGCAGCATACCAGATTTTCCCATTCGTTTTGCCCGCCTTTTGCCCGCGGGGTGACGTGATCTATCGTTAATGGCAGGTGCGATGTGCCGCAATAGGCGCATTTGTATCCGTCGCGGGTAAAGACGCCTTTTCGGGTAGGACGGACAACCTGCATGGGGCGTCTGATGAAATGATTCAGGCGTACTACACTGGGACGGTTCAAATTGCCGTCGTCAACCGGGTGTGCCTTGCCGAGATACACCATCGTCACCGCCCGCCGCTTGCTTGTCACATTCAATGGCTGATAATTGTGGTTCAACACCAATACTTCGTCCGTCATCACTACCCCCGTAACAAAAAACCCGCATGTCATGGCGACACACGGGCTTTATATATTCTGGCTGCTTTGCATACACGCGTTATCAACGCGGCAAAAAGAACGGCGACACCTTAACTTGCGTCCCCACACTCTGCGCCTGACAATCGCAAATACACTAATCATGGTGTTATTATTACCAGAAAACGCTATATGTTGTCAATGGGGTGGGGGAAAATGAAAAGATTTTTCATATACCAAAATTAAAGGTAATATGGTAATATTCACCCATAAAATTAGTTTGTCGTTAAATAGGAATAAGAAACATGACACAAGAAATTGAGAAAAACGACCACAACAATATTATTCTGGATAATTTGATATTGCTGATATCTGTGATGTTTATAACATGGGGTATATTAAGGTGTATAGATTTACCAGTTGTATTCCAAAACACTATTTACAATTATTATTTGCCTCAAAAATTTTTACTTCCAACTAATGGTGGCATGTTTGATATTATGGAAGGTACGAAATTAGATACTGCGCCAATGTTTATAAAATGCTTGGCAGATTTACTTGGCATAGTTATGGTTTATTCTGGAATTGTTTTGTTGAAACGCAAATATTATGCGGTAAATATAACTGTATTCGTATTAATTGCAGCAATATCAGTTAAAATAATTGGAGTTATATTATCCTTTCAGAGATACATAGTTTTTTCAGAGATTTTTTTAATGCTATTAATAAATTTGTTTTTCAATTTTATAATATATCAAATTCTTCAAAAGATTAAAAAAGATGATTCATTAATTAATAGCAGTGAAAATGGAGTTCAAAATGACTAATTTAATGGATTTCATCAAGAAAGATAGAACGTATTTTGATAATTTAATTTTATTGATAGCTCTATATTTGATTGTCAGTGCAAGTGGTGTATTTAGCTTTTTGTATAGCACTATCTTAATTTTAATTAATGGTCGCTTAACTGATTTATTTCATTTCGACAACATTAATTTTCGTTTTGTAACATGATTTCTGATAAATACCATTGAAATATTTCTGATTTATTCTGGGATAGTATTGTGGAAACGAAAACCTTGCGCAGCAGAAGTTACAATTAATGTAATTATCGCATATATTGTTTTAAAAGCAGCTACCTCAATTTATTTTTTATACAAAGGTCTAATTGCATTAATATTTGGAAATTTGACTTTATATAAATCTGCATATACATCTGCTGTGTCTGGTGTTAGGCAAGGATTAACACAATTATTGTCTTTAGTGATTTTTATTGTAATCATAAATATCTTAAGAAAACTCAAGAAAGAGGGGATATTGGAATAAGGATCTGAATAGTATTTTAAACATCTAATAAAAGAGGTTATTAATAGTCAGTCACCGTGTGGAAAGGGACGCAAGTCCGGCTCGATTTACATCAAGATTATCTTCCCCGTGAACGCCAATCTGCTTATTGGCGAGTGGTTAAAATGATGGATTGTCGAAAATCCGCCGGACTTGCATCCCTTTCCACACGGTGACTATACATTTTTACAATTCTTACGCAAACCAATTTCTATAAATAAAAAGATATATAGAATTCAACACATCATATTTACCATCACCGACCCTTACTTATAAAACCATTCACAAGGGTATGTATTTCACCCTATTTTTGGTAAAATAACACGGCATTGTTATTAATATGAATTTTATGCGATTTTTACAGCCGTGGACGCCTGAGTTGGCTATCGACCTGGGCACTGCAAATACATTAATTCACCTGCGTGGGCGTGGAATTGTGCTGCGCGAGCCTTCTGTCATCGCCATTGAGACAGCGGGTGGCGCGGTGCGTGCGATAGGCGAGGAAGCCAAGCGGATGGTGGGTCGGACGCCGGAAGGGTTGAAGACTGTTAGTCCGCTGGTGAATGGCGTAATCGCTGATATCGACGCGGCGGAGCAAATGCTGACGCAGTTCATGCATAAATTATATCGCCGCCGACCGTTTGTCCACCCGAATATGTTAATTGGGGTACCGTCGAATGTTACCGAGGTTGAATGCCGGGCAGTTCATGACGCTGCCAGAGCAGCAGGGGCGCGGGAAGCATGGGTGATGGAAGAATCACTGGCGGCTGCCATTGGCGCGGGGTTGATGATAAATGAAGTTACAGGCAATATGGTGGTGGATATTGGCGCCGGCGCGACGAAGATAGCGGTGATTGCCCTGGGAGACGTGGTAGTCTCGCAAGGTGTGAGAGTGGCAGGAAACGAGATTAACGAAGCGATAATTGCCCACCTGCGCCGCGAGCATAATATGCAGATTGGCGAACAGACTGCCGAAATGATAAAAATATCCATCGGCTCGGTATGGCCAATGCACCGCGAAACTGAATGTTTGGCGCGCGGACGCGACCTGCCCAGCGGAATGCCGGCGCAAACTACGGTGAAAAGCGGCGAAATACGAGAAGCAATTGGCGAAACAGTAATGAATATCGTAAATGCGGTGAAAAAATCCCTGGAAGAAACCCCACCGGAACTTTCTGCCGACCTGGTTGAACATGGAATAATACTCACCGGCGGCGGAGCATTGCTGCGCGGTATGGATCATTTGATAAAACATGTCACCGGCATGCCGACCAAAATAGTAGACGACCCGATGAGTTGCGTGGTAAACGGCATCGCGGCAATTCTGCAGCAAGGTGATGCTGTACGATATTCATACCAGCAAAAGATATTAGGCGGCGATTAAAAATTAATAATTAAAAATTAAAAATTGATCAGGCTTGCACAACCTAATTGTTCATTGTTTCAAATTGAATTTTGAGTATAAATCAGGGACTGACACCGAGTGGCGAAGCCATGAGAGTGTCTGTCCTATCGTGTTTTGCATATTAAAGGTGGGCTATTATAATTAATCCATCAGAAAAAGAATATTTGCGCGAATTGGCGCAACGGTATGCGGAAGTTGCTTTGAGCGATGAGCAGAAGAGAATCCGCACGTTATGGCGAATGCATAATAGTTTGAAAGAGACAGAAATCCCCATCTACATCCGCGCCATCCCATTTCATGAAGACCCTGATTTCCCTCGGTTAAAATGTGAAGACCCTGTTTTGCGGCAATTCGAGTATTGGCTTGTTGAAATGCTTTACCGTTCACAAGTGGGTGACGACTACGCGTTTGACCCATTTTTCACGGTGAATGCCTCGCATATTTTGCTAAACAACGATATTTGGGGGTTGCCGGTGCAATATAGCAGCAAAGTAGATGGCGGCTCATACGTATGGGATGCACCATTGAAAAAGCTGGATGATATTGAAAAGTTAGTGGTTCCTCGTCATGTAATAGATGAAATTGAAACTGCAAAACGTTATGAAATTATATCAGAAATAGCAGACGGGATATTGCCTGTTACCGTTGACAGGCGGCCTGCTTGGTTCAATTGGCATGGCGATATTGCCACTGATATCGCCAGGCTGCGCGGACTGGAACAGATAATGTGGGACATGATAGATGAACCAGAATGGCTGCACAGATTGTTAAAGTTCATGAGCGACGGAATATTGAAAAGCCATGATGAAGCGGAAGCGGCTGGAGATTGGCGGTTGGCATCCGGCTATAACCAGGCGATGACTTATGCGGAAGAACTGCCCGACCCGTCAGCAGACACATCGCCAGTATCACGAAAAGATTTGTGGTGTTTCATGCCAGCGCAGGAATATACTTTGGTTTCGCCAACAATGCATGATGAGTTTATGCTGCAATACCAAATGCCGATAATGGAGAAGTTCGGTTTAGTGTCTTATGGCTGTTGCGAAGATTTGACGGAAAAGATCGATATATTGCGAAAGATACCCAATCTGCGCCGGATAGCAGTCGCCCCTGCCGCAAACGTCGCAAAATGCGCCGAACAAATTGGCCGCGATTACGTAGTATCATATCGTCCAAACCCGTCGCAAACGATATGCTGCGGATTTGATCCTGATAAGATTTATAATAAGTTGATAACCGACCTGACCGCCTGCAAAGGCACAATTTGCGATATAACCCTGAAAGATGTTGAAACTGTCGAATGCCACCCGGAACGGATAAAGCAGTTTGTACAGATAGCAAGGAAAGCGATACGCAAAGTGCAAGGCGATTGACAATTGACAATTGACAATTGTCAGTAATATGAAAGTTTTGTTGTGACTTGAAAGTATATAAGAGATAGGCTTTTGAAGAGTGAAAATAAATATTGAAAACAAAACACTGAAAACTGAAAACTGAAAACTGAAAACTGAAAACTGAAAACTGTTTTTTTAACTTTTTTGACTTTTTAGTAAACTATCATGTAAACTACATAAAATCAAAAATCGTAGAGGAAGGTGTCATGAAAAAATTTGTTTTAATTGCCGTTATTGTCATCTGTACTTTATCGGCGCATGCTGACATTTATGTTGGCGCAGATGCTCGTTCTGCAGCGATGGCTGGTGTAGGCATTGCAACTATTGACACAACGACATCGCAAGTGGTAAATCCGGCAACCCTATCAGAAACAGGAATACGCTTTACTGTTCAATCGCCAAACCTTGATATGCGTACTGAAGGAATAAATTTCAGTGAAGCATTAAAATTGATGGGTTCTACAAAAATCAGCGCATCTGAAGCTTTTAAATTGGCTAAAGATTTTGGCGACGGTCCTTCTCGTTTAGACATTAACGCTGGTTTAGGTTTAGGTTTACCGTTATCTACTGTTCGGGCAAATGCATCAGTAACCGCAAAAATTGAACCAAACGCAGCTTTTCAAACCTGGGTTAAAGGTGGTTCATTGGGTGGTTTACCGCCAGTTGGCGCACAAGCCGACATTTATGGAATTGGCATCACCACTATCCCGGAAGTTGCTGTTGGAGTTAAATTACCGGTAAAAATGGATATCGGGACATTCAGTTTGGGTGCTCGTGTAAAACCGACTACTATTTATTACTCGCATTATGTAGTAAATTCAGCCAGTGTTGCCGGTTCAGCAGGCTTAGCCGCTGAAATGAGTGGTAGTAACTATATTAAAAAATCATCGATTGGCGCAGACCTGGGTTTATTATATAAATCATCAATAATCGACGGGTTAACAATTGGTGTTGTTGGCAATAATGCATTGGCTCCCAAGAGTAATTTTATCGGAACAGGAAACTTTGCTCCGCGAACTTATGGTGCAGGTGCAACCTTCAGCAAATCCATGCTTACAGCATCCGTTGACTTTAACGATGTATTTCATAAGTTTGGCAAGACCCAGATGTCTGCCGGTGCAGAGGTTCGTTTGCCATTGAGCATCGCTTTACGTGCTGGATATAATACCAATATGGGATTCTCCGGTGGTTTAGGGATTGCCGGATTTAATGTTTCGTATGCTGGTAAATCACCATTTGTACTGTCACAAATGATTTCTTTCTAAAATAAATTAAAATACCCTCTCCACAAAGGAGGGGGTATTATGGTATATTTACAAGCGGTAATACTTTAGACTTAATCGGTAATAACAGATGGCATCTTTTGGACTCTTTTATCGCCATACATCGTTGCGTTTTTTACGTTTATCTATCCTGATAAAGTATAAAAAACGCGCCTTGCCTGACAATAAAATAGCCTCAAAATATACTCATATTTTATTCCCGTTCAAATCTATTAAGGAACTTAAAAGATGAATTTCATACGCGCCGGACTATTCGTTTTAGGTCTGACGGCCATATTTTCTTGTTTAACTATTCGTGTGGTTGCAGCAGATGCAACAGAAATGCCGGTAGTTGAAGTTGATAATGGCAATGTTGAAGTTACAGTTGATGTAGATAATAAAAATCCAAAAAATCCTACCGTTACAGATGGCGGCGCAACCGTCACTGGTGATGGCACTATAACTGGAAGCGATGATGTTACTATCTTTAATGATACCAAAGCAAATGTTTTAACTTTAGATGAAATAGCTGATTTGGCGAAAAAAGATGAATGGTTGAAGGCAGAAAAAGAATACAGTCTGTGGACACGTTTCTGGGATGAAGAATCTTTATTTATTCTACAGCAAATTGAGCGCTCATATTTAGTCGAACGATATTCAAAAGGCAAATTCTCCGCACTGGCAGCGATGGTAAGATGCGGCGATGGTGAGGCAACTCTCTTGATGAGAGGCGTTATCGCTGATGAAGGTAAAGAATTATCTACAGAAGATTACGCGTCTGCAATTAAAATTTTAGGTGATTTGAACGATAAATTAGCGGTAAACTCGTTACGATTGGCATTATATAATAAAGATTCTCGTGTAGTTACAGCCGCTTTAGATACTTTAGGAATTATTGGCGATCTTCGCACAGTTCCAGAATTGCCATCGCTTATTGATATAAAGAATATTGATGTAAGCATTCACGCGGCACGTGCTTTGGATAAAATGGGTGAAGTTGCAAAAGTTAAATCAAAGTTTGGACCGCAGGTAAACTTCCCAGACCCGGCGACCCGGGTATTTGCCAGTGTTATGCTTTATTCAATCGGCGATTTTTCAAAATGGAATGATGTTAAAGAGATATTAGCAGCAAAAACACCTGGTTATTACCCGGCTATATTATCAATCATCGGTCAGCAAAGAAAAGCAGAATCAGAAAAAGCTATTCGTGACGCATTACTCGGTGGGGAAGATGAACAATTAGCCGCTATTGACGGTATAGATGCCTTGCCGGCTAATGATGTTGAACAGACACTTCTTGCTGTGGAACGTTCAAAAGATTATCCGGTTTCAGTACGCATAGCAGCGTTTAATGCTTTGATAAAAAGACAGAGTAACTTAATCGGCCGCGATATATGGGATTATGCTACCGAAACCCAAAGTACATCGGTTCCGCAGGAATTAAAAGTAGCCGCCATTATAGGACTTCCATCTTATAAATTACTGAATTCACAAAAAGTACGTTCAATGCTGATGGATGAATCCAGTTTATTAAGTATTCCGCCTGCGGATGCTGATAATGAAACTAAAAAGCAATGGGGAACGTATTTAGATGCATGCAGAGCAGCGCTGATGCAGTCGGCGACAATCGACATGGCAAAAGCGTATCTGACTAAAAATTAAAGGGAAAAAAATGAGATTTACCTCTATTATCGCGGCAATGGCTTTCGTAGCCATGATTTCTGCATCCGCAGTAACAACTGAAACACCTGCTGTAAAAAAGACTACTGTTGCAGCACCTGCAGCAAAGACCAAAAAAGTTGAAGCAAAAAAAACTGTTACAACAGTCAAACCTGCCGTCAAAGCTGTCGCCAAAACTGAAGCAAAACCTCCGATGAAATGTGATATGAAGGGTATGGGCATGGGCGATGGCAAGATGAAATGTCAAATGAAAGATGGCAAATGCGTAGGTAAAGATGCATCAAAATGCAAAATGAAATCCGCTAAAAAAGGAAAAGTTAAAGGGAAGGTTAAAGGCACTGCAAAAGGAAAAGCAAAAACTGCAGTTGTGAAGACAGCACCTGTAACGCCTAAAAAACCATAAAATATAGTACTGTAATCCCCTCAATTTTTTTTGAGGGGATTTTTTTAATTAGATATAAAATGTAAGAAAAATAAGTTTATTAATATTTCTCATGTGGTATAATTAACCAAGTTAACATACGTTAATAAAACATGTTAAAAAAGAGGAAAAAAAATGAAGTTTGTCACAATTATCGTAGCAATGGCTTTCGCAGCCATGATTTCTGCATCCGCAGGAACGAAAGTTACAACTCCGGCTCCAGTTAAAGCTAAAGCAGCTGTAGCAACAGTTAAAGCTAAAACTGCAGCACCTGCAGTAAAAGCTAAAGCCGCAGTACCTGCAGTAAAAGCTAAAGCAGCAGTACCTGCAGTAAAAGCTAAAGCAGCAGTACCAGCAGTTAAAGCCAAAGCCGCAGTACCGGCAGTTAAAGCTAAAGCCGCAGTACCAGCAGTAAAAGCTAAGGCCGCAGTACCTGCAGTTAAAGCCAAAGCCGCAGTACCGGCAGTTAAAGCTAAAGCCGCAGTACCAG
>CAZWZF010000005.1:142119-174233 GCA_964638715.1 uncultured bacterium
CAGTAAAAGCTAAGGCCGCAGTACCTGCAGTAAAAGCCAAGGCCGCTGTAAAAGCAAAAGTTCCTGTTAAGAAGTAGTTTCTTTTAATGGTAATCCCCCGGTTTTTAAAAAAGCCGGGGGATTTTTTTCGTTAAGATTTTTGATTTTGAATTATTTGCTTGCCCACATCATGCCGCGCTTTACAATTTCCAGTGCTTCAGGAACAGTGAAATCTTTAGCAACATGGCCTAATGAAGTGTAGAATACCCGTCCGGCTCCCCACATTCTTTTCCATACTATCGGCATTACACAACCGCCAATCCATTCGCAATGTTCGTTGCTGAATGTTGTAGTGGCTAAAACGACATTAGACGGGTCGGTGTGCATGTAATACTGTTCGGATTCCATTTCGAAATCTTTCAGTCCAGCGACAATCGGGTCATTTGGCGCAGTGATATTGACGGTATATTTTATTACGCCGCCCGGGTGTGATACCCACTGTCCACCGGTCATGAACTGGTATTCGGTATTGTTGCGGTATGCGTCGCACATGCCGCCGTGCCAACCGGCAATTCCTACTCCGCTGCGTACTGCATTTAGTAATCCGCCTTCCTGTTCGCCAGTAATTGAACCCATTGTCCATACCGGCACTACCAGGCTCAGCGATTCCATGTATTCTTTTTCAAGATACACGTCTAAATTGTCGCATACGCGCACATCATAGCCTTGTTCGCGAAGAAAAGGCTCGAAAATATCAACACACTGTTTCGGCTCGTGACCGTCCCAGCCGCCCCAAACCATTAACGCATTTTTCATGTTAAAGTTTACCTTTATTAAAGTTCTTTCCCGTCGGGTAGTCTACCAGAGTAATTGATGAATTTCAACCATATAATGGTAAGATTTTAATTATTTTTTTCATTATTCATCGAAACGCAGGATTTAACGGTTTACAGCAGTATAATAATGTAATAGGAAAATAATTTTTAAGGTAACATTATGCCCAACATCTCAGCACTATCTAAAAAATTTAATTACCGCGTTATTGGCGACCCGGACACTCAAATTACCGGCATCAGCTATGATTCGCGGGTGGTGAAACCCGGCGATTTGTTCTGCTGTATCCGTGGCGAAAAGGTAAATGGGCACGATTTTATTGAAGAAGTAATGAGTAAAGGCGCGGTTGCGGTATTGATAGATAACACGGATAACCTACCGCCATGCGCAAGTGCTATTCTTTGCGAAGATACTACAAAAGCGATTGCCGAAATTTCCGCTGAGTTTTATGGCAATCCTTCTGATATGCTCAAGGTAATTGGGGTGACGGGCACAAATGGCAAAACTACCGTTACGACCGTCCTGTGGGGCATATTGCAGCAATGCGGGCATAAGGCGGGGTTGATCGGAACCCTGGCTTATATTTTTGATGACGAAGTGATTCCCGCCAAGCATACTACCCCGCAATCTGCTGATTTGCAGCAGTTGCTGGCGCGAATGGCGCACAGCGGTCATGAGTATGTTGTTATGGAAGTATCTTCCCATGCGCTGTGCCAGCATCGTATTACCGGCTGCAAATTTTCCGCGGTAGCGATGACTAATATCACCCAGGACCACCTTGATTTTCATAAAACGATTGAGAAATATCAGGAAGCTAAGTTAACATTGTTCACTGATGAAAAATATCATCACGATTCACTTTTCCCCGCTGTTATCAATGTAGACGACCCGGCATCTTCAGCCTTCATTAATGCGGTTAATCAACCGGTACCTTATGGCATAACCAATGGTATGTATCGCGCAATAGATATAACTTTGAAAGGAAGTGGGACAACCTTTATTTTCGCAACACCGGAAGGAAATTTTCCTGTTGAAATGCAGTTAGTGGGAACATTTAATGTATACAACGCTCTGGCCGCGCTTACCCTGGCGATAAAATCAGGCGTTACCGCAAAAGATGCGGTGGCTGCACTGCGAAATATTCCGCCGGTGGATGGACGATTTCAGGCGGTACCTGCAGTTGCCGGTACGCCAGCGGTCATTGTTGATTATGCTCACACCCCGGATGGTTTGGATAAAATCCTCACTACCGCACACGATGTCGCGCCGGGCAGGATAACCGTATTGTTTGGATGCGGCGGCGACCGCGACCGCGGGAAACGCCCAAAGATGGCAGCGATTGCCGCGAAATGGGCAGAAAAGATAATCGTCACCAGCGATAATCCGCGCAGCGAAGACCCGACCAGCATTATCGCAGAAATAATGACAGGTTTTACTGCTGCTGATTTGGGGAAAGTTACTGCAATAACTGACCGCGCAACTGCCATCCGCACAGCGATTTTACAATCATCATCAGATGATATAGTTATCCTCGCTGGCAAAGGTCATGAAGATTACCAGGAATTAGCTGATAAAATAAGAATCCATTTTGATGATCGTGAAGAAGCGGGCAAGGCGTTGGCGGAATATGGGAAAAATAAGAATAATTCTAATTGACCAATACACATTTGAGTCGTATAATTTTATTGTTGGGAGATTTTGGGATGTTTAAGCAATTACGCCAAGATATATTAGCAGTATTTGAAAGGGACCCGGCCGCGCGCAGCGCGACCGAGGTGATGATTTGCTATTCTGGTTTGCATGCTATCTGGTGGCATCGTATTGCCAATAAATTCTGGCGCATGGAACTTAAGACTACTGCGCGGGTTATATCGCAAATAGCGCGATTTTTAACTGGTGTTGAAATTCATCCTGCCGCGGTAATCGGTGAAGGTTTCTTTATCGACCACGGCACTGGGATAGTAATCGGCGAAACGGCAGAGATTGGCGATAATGTTACGATGTTCCAGGGTTCTACCCTGGGTGGTACCGGCAAGGAAAAAGGAAAGCGGCACCCGACCATCGGCGATAATGTGCTGATTGGCGCGGGAGCAAAAATTCTCGGTTCATTCACTGTTGGTGCAAATTCGCTGGTAGGTTCCAATGCTGTGGTATTGCAGCCGCTGCCGCCTGATTCCACTGCCGTTGGTGTACCCGCAGAAATTGTGAGATTAGCCGGCAAGCGGCCGCAAATGCTGGAACATGATAAACTTCCAGACCCGATACATGCCTGCCTGGAAACGATGCGGATTCGGATTGCTCAAATGGAAAATAGAATTGCGGAACTGGAAGGCGGCGCAGGGATTACCCCGCCAGAAACCGGACCATTACCGGAATGCCTGAAAATTACCGAGGAAACAGTTGATTAATTATTAATACCCTGCATATTATGCGGGGTATTTTTAATGGGGGAGGATATTATGAAATTGATTTCACTTATTGTAATTAGCCTGCTGCTGCATATTGCTTGTGCAGCAAATACCATAATCATTATGGTGCCGGGGATGGGGCAGGGGGTTATTTCCGCTGCCCAGGCATATCAATTTGGCAATGAAGGCAAGTCGTTTGGCGGCAGCAAAGTTCTGAAGATGGAGATGCTGCCCGGTCAGGCTAACCTGCTCAAGGATGCCGCGGACGATACGCTGTCAGTCGCATCGACAATTGCTACCGGGGTAAAACCGCGTGCTGGAAGATGCGGAGTTGATATGCAGGGAATCACATACCAGAATCTCTGCGAAATCGCTGCTGCGAAAAAGATGAAATGCGGCGTAATATCATCAAGTAGTTTTAATTCTCCGATTGCGGAATCAATGTATTACCACAGCAGCAGTCTGGAAGATACTTCAAAAAATCAGTTTTTATCTTCAAAGATTGACTTGTTTTTTGCAGCCAATTATGATGCTCCCGCTGATTTTGCAGGTAAGGTAATTAAAAAGCGTGAGGAATATAACAATCTAACATTGCCTATACGTGGTATTTTACCGAAATATGGTTTGACATTGCGTGGGATTGACGGCACCAGGGCGGACATTGCCGAACCAACTTTGCCGGAAATGGCAGATGCTGCCATGAATGCACTGGCAAATAAGAGTGGATTTTTGCTGGTGATTGACGCTGAAGGTGTAGAGAAATCGGTAAGTACAAAAGATGCGGGCTTGTGGGTTGGCGAGTTGCTGGGTGTTGATAAAACCATTGATACGATTGACAAATGGATTACTGTGCATGGCGGTTGGACAGAAAATAATCTGTTGATTTTAGGCTTAAATGAAAAGGGAGTGACGTCTATTCAAGCAGGTCCCGCTGGTACTGTGCCAAAGGTGAAATTTTACAGCACAGATAATATCAACACCATGCCGCCGGTATATTTTCGCGGCAAGTTATTCAATGGCTTAAAAGCTAATTTCCTCGATGACAGAACCTATAAAAAAGAGATGAAAATCATCACTCCCCAAAAATTATTTTTTACAATTGTAGAAAATATGTAAAAAAGTTTATATTACAGTATCGTAATATGTTTATATAGCGTTATTTGTGGTATAATTAACTTGTAAACGATATTAAGTGGGTGTTGATAGATGAAATTACTTATTTTAGGCGGTGTTGCTGCCGGTACCAAAGCTGCTGCGCGAGCAAAACGTGAATATCCTGATGCTTCAGTAACTATCGTTACTCAGGACGATTATGTCGCTTATGCCGGATGCGGCTTGCCATATTTTGTTGGCGGTATCATTTCAGAAGAACGCGAATTAGTAGTGCGCACCCCGGACGAGTTTAAATTGGATAACGGCATAGACGTTTTTACGCGTCATCAGGCAGTAAAAATTGACACTGATGGTCATGTGGTGATGGTTCGCGACCTTTCCAGTAACGAAGACAAAACATTCTCCTATGATAAGCTGATTATTGCCACCGGCGCATTGCCGATTATACCAGCATTAGATGGCATTTCATTGAAACGTGTATTCACTGTTCGTGGGTTGAATGATGCCAAAAAGATTCGCGCCATGGTGGATAGCGGCAAGGTGAGCAAGGCTGTGGTTATTGGCGGCGGCTTCATCGGTCTGGAAATGGCAGAAAACCTGGCTCATAAAGGAATCAAAGTATCAGTAATTGAACTGAAAGAACAGATATTGCCGGGTTATGATGCCGATATCGCTGCTATTGCAAAGTCTGCAATGATAAAAAAGGGTGTTGATATTTTCACTGGTGAAGGTGTGAAGAAGATCAACGGCAACACTGCTGGTGAAGCTGCGGCAGTTGTCACATCAGCAAGGATTATTGATACCGACATGGTTATCCTGTCGGTTGGTATCAAGCCGAATACCGGGTTTGCTATTGAAGCTGGGATTGCCGCCGACAAGCGCGGATTAATTATAACTGATGAATATTTCCATACTAATATGCCAGACATCCTGGCGGTGGGGGATTGCGCGTCAGTAAAGAACCGGCAGTCCGGTCATGACACATACTCGCCGATGGGGTCTACCGCCAATAAAACAGGCCGTTTAGTCGTGGCGAATCTCTTTGAGAAAAAGGCTTCGTTTGCCGGTGTGCAGGGAACAGCAATTGTAAAGTTGTTTGATTGCAATGTTGCCCGTACCGGAATATCTGAAGTTGACGCGATTGAGGCGGGATTTGATATTGAAACGGTGCTGGTTCCCACACCAGACCGCGCGCATTATTACCCGGGTAACAAGCCGATTATCACCAAACTGATTGCTGACAAAGAAACCGGCAAGGTGCTGGGCGCGTCGGTAGTTGGCACCGGTGTGGTTGATAAGCCGATTGATACCATCGCTACCGGCATTGCGATGGGCATGACGGTGTCGCAATTATCCATGCTGGACCTTGCCTACACACCGCCATTCGCGTCCGCAATGGCATCGTCTATCGTAGCGGCAAATGTGATGCTGAATAAGATGGATGGCAAATTAAAAGGGATTAATCCCTGCAAACTGGATATAAATGACCCGAATATCCAGATGATAGATGTCCGCACCGAAGGCGAGTTTATCATCAACGCAATTCCCAACGCGGTAAATATTCCGTTTGAAGAACTTTCCCAGCGGTATAATGAAATAGATAAAAATAAACCGGCAGTGTTAATCTGCAAAGTCGGCCGGCGAGCTTATTCCGCGTATTTGCAGTTACAGCGCAAGGGATATGACAACATAGCAATTCTCGATGGCGGCATGTCCGCCTGGCCGTTTGAGACGGTATAAATTTTACATCGATTTATAGGATAAGAAAGATTTACAGGACTTTCGCCTTTTTATAAATATCGTAGGGGCAATCCCTTGTGGTTGCCCGGTATTACCTGAATATAAGCGAAATTTCTGATTTATTTAATCCTGTAAATCATGTTAATCATGTCAAAAAAGGGGAAAATAAATGTCTGAAGTAAAATTAAATGCTCGCGGCCTCCAGTGCCCGGGTCCTATCGTGATGCTTTTCAAGCAGATGAAGATTGCCGCGCCTGGCGACTTGGTGACTATTGAAGTTACTGATTCCGGCTTTAAAGCCGATGTCGAGGCATGGTGTAAAAAGACCGGCAACCCGTTGCAATCGCTTACCGAGGTTGAAGGTGTGACCGTTGCCGTCATTGTGAAGGGGTAAATTATTATGAACACCGATAAAAAAACAATTATCGTATTCAGCGGTGATCTGGATAAAGTAATGGCGGCAATGATAATCGCCCGCGGTGCCGCCGCGATGGGGAATGACGTAACTCTGTTCTTCACTTTTTGGGGCCTAAACGTTTTGCGCAAAGAAAAGTCACCACCCGTGAAGAAAGGCATATTGGCAGCTATGTTCGGATGGATGATGCCTCAGGGCGCCAACCGCACCACCCTGTCAAAATTACACATGGGCGGCATGGGCACCGCCATGATGCGCCTGGTAATGAAATCAAAGAACGTTCCCACACTCCAGGAAATGGTTCAGGAAGCCCAAGACCTGGGCGTAAAATTCATCGCCTGCACCATGTCCATGGACGTTATGGGCATCACCAAAGAAGAACTGATAGAAGGCATAGATTTTGCCGGAGTAGCAGGCTATCTTGGTGAGGCTGATGAGGCTAATGTTAATTTGTTTATTTAGAATTAAATAATATAATAATAGTTAAAGTTTGAGCCAATACTTTGTTTGTATTGGCTTTTTATAGTGTTGTACATTATCCAAATGGTTATGCTATAATGTTCCCAGTACTATTGGTAAATTGATTATGATGCCTATTTATCGCTGATAATTATATTTTATCTATAATTCGAAGGTGAAAATACTGTGGAATTTCTATTATATTTAATAATTATTGTTGTAGGTTATTTTTTTATACTTCGTAAATTATATAAATTTATTGATTTAATTAATTATAAGAAGTTTCTATTGAAAAATAATTTGAATGTTGTTGATGACAAGCAAAATTTAATAGAGTTTGAAAGCGATTATACTAATTCAGTTGTATGTAGATTAAATTATAATTACAAAGGTCTCATGGAATTTAAAAAATCTGTAAATAAAGAATTAGTTAGTAAAATCAATTTGTATAAGATTAAATGTAATATATTTCAGAAAAGGTCTTTAACTGAAGAAGAAATGGAATCAGAAAGAGAATATGATGAAAAAGCAGTAGAGATGGATGATGTTGTTAATAAAAATATTAAAAATAGAAATATTAAAAATTGTATCTATTTAAACATGAAATTTGATAATGAAAACGAATCGAATTCTGAAATAATATTCCCCGGATGTGTTGTATGTAATAATATTAATGAATGCAAAAAAGAAAACTTATTAGTTAAAAATGAAAATGAAAATGATAATGATAATGATAATGATAATGATAATGATATTTTAAATGAAACTAAAATAAATAGAGTCTTTAAAAATGAAAAAATTGAAGCTGAAATGATTATTATACCTGCTGAATATTTCAAATATGGTTCATTTCATTCGAACATATATTTAGATTCTTTTGAAATAATGAAGTATCCGGTTACTATTAAACAGTATAGATGTTTTTGTTTAGATACAGATAGAGAAATGCCTCAACTTCCTTACTGGAATTGCAATGATTCTGATCCTATAGTAAATGTTACATGGTTTGATGCAGTTGATTTCGCTGAATGGGTAGGATTATGTTTACCTACAGAATTTGAATGGGAAAAGGCAGCACGAGGAGTTGATGGTAGAAACTATCCATGGGGAAATCAAAAGAAAAAAGTATATGAAAATGTTGATAATTATAGTCCATATGGAGTCTGTAAAATGTATGGGAATGTATGGGAATGGTGTTGTAGCAACTACATACAAAATTATAAACTGTTTAGAGGATTAATGTATAATTTAAATGAGATACTTGATGTTTCAGAATATAGGGAGTATCTTTTTGTTT
The DNA here is from genome assembly GCA_964638715.1 of uncultured bacterium. GTDB lineage: Bacteria > Armatimonadota > Hebobacteria > CAIYQO01 > CAIYQO01 > JBAXQQ01. Next base: position 150,365 of record CAZWZF010000005.1, read on the forward strand.
TACGAGGTGGAGGGTATTCTGTTCGTAACGATAAAGGAAATATAAATATTACATGTAAATTTTATGATTTTCCTATAAGTTCAGACTCTAATTATGGATTTAGGTGTGTTTATAGGTATTCAAATAAACACACGAAAATATAAAGCGAATGGAAATAATAATGTCATAATTAAGTCACTTCAGTCATTGTTTTCAATCTGTTATTTTATTGTTTTCAACATATTTTTTTAGTATTACTGGGATCCCATCCTATTCCACACTGTGACTGGATTTTAAAACTGGACTGTTATTTTTATGGACGATAATTTTTAACTTTCAATTTTAAATTTTTAATTTGAAAATCTTCTCCAGCATCTTCGCCACGCCGTCTTCATTATGGTGTTCGGCGGTTATGTCGGCGGCTTCTATGGTTTCGGGACGGGCGTTTTCCATGGCTACGCCAAGGCCTGCCCATTTCAACATGGGGATGTCGTTGCGGGCGTCGCCGAAGGCTATTACTTTGGCTTGCGGGACGTTGAAATATTCGGCGACTATTGCCAGTGCTTTGCCTTTGTCTACTGTCGGCGGCATGAACTCGAGGTATTCGGCGTTGCTGATGGTGACGTAGGCATTGCCGGCGTATTTGGGGGCAAGTATTTCTGCCAATTTGGTAATATTGTCTTTGTCATCAACGATGATCAGCTTTGTTGCCGGTTTGTCTGCCATGGTAGCCAGGTCGCCTACCGGTACCGGAACCGCACCGGTGCGTCCGCAATACAGGTCGGACCAGATGGTTTCTTTGGCGACATACAGCACGTCGTCGTAATAGTAATTCAGGTGCAGGCCGTTCTGTTTGCAGTATTCAACTACTTTCATGCAGACTTCTTTAGACAGTTCCACATCCAGCAATTTCTCGCCGGTATGCTCGTTCTTTATATACGAACCGTTGTATGCTATCACCGGGGTATCCAACTGCATCTGGTGCAGGTATTTCAAGGTGGTGCAATACATTCTGCCGCTGACAATCACCACTTTCACGCCCAACTCAGTGCATTTTTTTACGGCACTCAGGTTGCGAGGTGAAATGGCGTGATGCTCATCAAGCAGAGTAAGGTCAAGGTCAAGGGCTATTAATTCATAAGGTAATGTATTCATGTCGAAGTAATGCTACCGAGAGAGGGGGAAATTGTCAATTGAAATTTACATCGATAGGCAGGATGGAAAGGATAATTAAAAATTAAAAATTAAAAATGAAAAATTATTTCACCTCTCATCTTACAATCAGAGTAAATATAAATCATTTAATCATAATAAATCATTCTAATCTGTGGTTCAGATATTTAATTCACATCGATGGGCAGGATGGGCAAGATATGTGTTTTGCTTCGCAAAAATTAAATCATGTTAATCATGTTAATCCTGTCTAAAAACATTTCACAACTTTTCTATTAAATGATAATCTATAGCAGAGATGGCTTATCCGTTTGTTACTATTTTAATGCCGATGCGGAATGAGGCGGGATTTATTCGTGAATCCCTGCTTTCTTTGCTGGCGCAAAATTACCCGGCGGATTGCATGGAAATTATTGTGCTGGATGGCGAGTCTGATGACGAGTCGCCGCAGATAGTGCGTGAAATTGCTGCCGGCGATTCGCGGGTAAAATTGTTAAGCAACCCCAAACGTCACCAGGGTGCGGGATTGAATATCGGCATTGCCGCCGCGAATGGCGAAATAGTTGTCCGCGCTGATGCCCACGCCTGGTATGATGCTGAATATGTGGCGATTATCGTGAAGCATTTGCAAGATGGCGACGCGGATAATGTTGGCGGCGCGCAAAACCTGCAAGGAAAGAATATATTTTCTAAGGCAGTGGCGGTTGCGTTGACATCGGCATTAGGATCGGGAAACGCGGCATACCGCAGCGCAAAAGAAGCTAAAATTGTCGATACGGTATGGCTGGGAGCATGGAAAAAGGAAACTTTGCTGAAAATCGGCGGGTATGACGAAGATATGATACGCAACCAGGATTATGAAATGAATATCCGGCTGCGGCAATCCGGCGGAAAGATTTTGTTTGACCCGGCATTAAAAAGTATCTGCTACACCCGTTCATGCCCGGGAAAATTATTCCGGCAATATTTTGATTATGGTTTGTACAGGTCGTTAACAGCGAAAAAACATCCAGGCACTTTGATGCTGCGCCAGCTTTTACCACCAATTATCATGTTGTCGATGCTATTTTGCCTATTATTATCGCTGGTGTCATGCTGGTTTGTTTTGCCATTACTGTTTTACATTGTGATAATCTGTTGTTATTCGCTATTTTCAGCATTTAAAAACGGCATAAAATTCCTGCCATTTTTGTTGATTATTCACCCGATTATTCATTTTTCCTGGGCTTTCGGGTTCTGTTTTGGCATGATAAAATGGCGTAAAAAAATAAATAAAAAAAGTTAAATTTAAAAAAAGAGGATTTTTTTTAAATATATCGACGTATTTAGCTAAATTCCCCTTGACGCTATCCGTGGGGGTGATTATAATCCCATTGACACTGAATGCAGTGTGTTATCGGGTTAGTGAATTGTAGAATAAATTGTTCATTGGCGACAATGACTTTTTTGATAGCGCGTAAACTGTTAAAAGTGCGAAGGGTATGCCGGAGGTTGTCCAATGCAGACGTTAGCACGTGAATATTTCGTAAACTTTCATGGCATGGGTGATGAAGACATCGTTGTACATGCGCGTGAAGGATGCAAACAGGCTACGGAACATCTTCTATCAAAGTACCGTAGTATTGTTGAAGGGAAGGCGCGTTCATATTTCCTGGTAGGCGCTGACCACGAAGATATAGTACAAGAAGGAATGATTGGGTTGTTTAAGGCAATACGGGATTTTCGCAATGACCGTATGCTTCCGTTCCGCGCCTTTGCAGAATTGTGTATAAGCCGACAGATTTTCACCGCCATTAAAGCCGCCACCCGGCAAAAGCATATTCCGCTCAATTCTTACGTTTCACTCCATGCTAATTTATACGATTCAGATTCTGATCGCACACTAATAGATACCATCGCCGAAACCGCCACCAGCGACCCGGAAGAGGTAGTAATCACCCAGCAATTCACCGATGATTTGCGCAAGAAAATTAAAAACGACCTTTCAAGCCTGGAAAGCGCAGTATTGCGCAGCCACTTGGAAGGAAAATCATACCAGGAAATAGCTGGTGATTTAAACCGCCGTGTGAAGTCAATCGACAACGCGCTGCAAAGAGCAAAACGCAAAATAGGCCGATCGTTGAAAATGATGATGGCAGCGACTTAGGAAGAGAGAAGAGAGAAGAGAGAAAAAGTGGCGTCACCGTCTCGGTGACGAAGAGATAACTGAAAACTGAACACTGAAAACATAAAACTACAAAAAGACCGCAGAAAATCTGCGGTCTTTTTTGATAACCGTTTATTATTTATTAAAATCACACTACGCTATTTATTCAGCTTGTCCCAGTGCCATTTTTACAGTTTGAATTAAATTTGACTGATAGAATGGTTTTGCCAGCAGCATGATAGGCGAGTATTTTAACGCTTCTGCCATTAATGTGCTGTCCGGGTATCCGGTGATGATTACTACCGGTATTTGCCCGTGAGATTCGCGGATATGACGTAAAATTGTTGGCCCGTCCATCTCCGGCATTTTCAGGTCAAGTAAAATTACATCCGGCACACTTCTTTTTATCATGCTTAATGCTTCTGCGCCGCGTGATGCTGATTGAGTAGAAAAACCTTCCAGTTCCAATGTTTCTGTAACGTATTCGCGAATAGCTGATTCGTCGTCAATAATCATGGCCAATTTGCGTTCCGGCATTACCTGCTGTGATTCTGCCCAGCGATACAGCATGCTTTTACTGAATCGCCATGAACCGCCAACCTTGTATGATGGTATTTTCCGTTCGCGTGCTAATCTGCGTAACGTTTCTTCATGCATCTGCAAAAAAGTAGCAGCTTGCTTGGCGTCGAGCATATCTTCGCCAGCGGGAATGTTGTCCATAGAGTTTTTTGCCATAATATTTCTCCTGCATTCACACTCAATGCAATCTGTTGTAAATTATAGTGTATTTATTACAAATGTGCAAGGTGTATGTGAAAAATATTTATTTTTTTTATTTTTTTATATATACTATGTATACAACTTAGTCGAAATTTAGTAATTTTATAGAAAAAACGTGAAAAGGAAGTATAAAAATGCCTAATAGACGCACAATGTTGCCCGGCGATAAAATGCCAACAGCCTGGTATAACATCATGGCTGATATGCCAAATCCGCCACAGCCATATTTACACCCGGGCACTCAGGAGCCATTGACTCCGGATGTTTTAACTCCTATTTTCCCAATGTCGCTAATTGAGCAGGAAGTGTCAACAGAACGCTGGATCGATATCCCCGGCGAAGTTATAGACGCCTTGCGACAGTACAGGCCCACACCGCTGCATCGCGCTTATCGCTTAGAAAAAATGCTGGGCACACCAGCGCGAATTTATTATAAACACGAAGGCATCAGCCCAACCGGCAGCCATAAATCAAATACCGCTATCCCGCAGGCCTATTATAACAAGCAGGCTGGCATCAAGAGATTGGCTACCGAAACCGGTGCCGGTCAGTGGGGATGCGCGTTATCATTAGCTTGCAACTGGTACGGTATGGATTGTACCGTTTATATGGTAAAGGTATCTTATCATCAGAAACCCTACCGCAAAACCATGATGCGATTATGGGGATCTGACGTTATTGCGTCACCAAGTAACCTTACAAATGCCGGTCGCGCAGTATTGGCAGAAAACCCTGATTCGTTGGGAAGCCTTGGTATAGCAATTTCTGAAGCAGTAGAAGATGCTGCCACCCATAATGATACCAATTATTCACTCGGTTCAGTGCTTAACCATGTGTTGATGCACCAGACAGTAATTGGTTTGGAATGTATAGAACAAATGGATATGATAGGCGAGTATCCGGATGTTGTTGTCGGATGCTGCGGTGGTGGTTCAAACTTTGGTGGTTTGATATTCCCGTTCCTTGGTCAGAAATTCCGCAAAGAAGCCAGAAAAGACACCCAGTTTATTGGTGTTGAACCAGCTGCATGCCCAAGTTTAACCCGTGGCGAATATAGATTTGATTATGGTGATGTCGCAAAGACTACCCCGTTAGTTAAAATGTATACTCTTGGCCATAACTTCATGCCGGCTGGCATTCATGCTGGCGGTCTGCGCTATCATGGTATGTCCGGTTTAATCAGCCAACTGGTTAACGAAGGTCATATCGAAGCGGTTGCATATCCGCAGAATCCAGTATTCGACGCTGCCGCCATGTTCGCAAGAGCAGAAGGCATCATCCCCGCACCGGAAAGCTCACACGCTATCCGCGGCGGTATTGACGCAGCATTGAAAGCTAAGGCAGAAAACAAAGAGAAAGTTATTCTCATTGGCCTTTCTGGCCATGGCTTCCTGGATATGGGCGCTTATGAAAGCTACATTGATGGCAATCTGCAAGATTTCGAGTTGCCACAGGCAGAGTTGGATAAAGCACTCAACGAATTGCCAATCATCCCTTAAACTGCACCTTGCCCCCTGTGAAAATCTTTTACGGGGGGATTTTTATGTCTGGGAGATAATATGAGAAACGGAATTGTTATTTCCGGGGTATCATGCCTCGATTTATTTTTATATGACACTTCACCGCTTGCCACTCGCGAGAGTTTATCGTTGGTGAATAATACTGCGTATCGCGCCGGCGGTATTACCTCAAATGCTGGCAGAGCGCTGGCTAAACTGGGCATTCCGGTAGAATTCCTCACCGTAATCGGCAATGATGCCAACGGCGATATTATGCTGGATATCTGGAATAACGACGGTGTAGATACCAGCACGGTAATGCGTACCGATGAAGCCGGTACATCACTCAGCGTATTGCCGGTTTATAAAGATGGCAAGCGCGGGGTATATTTTTGCCCGGGTACAAACGGAATAATGGATGCAGAGATGCTGGCGGGAAAAAATGGCGAAAATATTACCCGCTTAGAAGAAAAAGAGATATTTCACCTGGGTTACCCGCCATTATTGAATAACCTGCAAGGCAAGAATCTCACTGAATTTTTATTAACAGTGAAAAAAAGCGGTGTCGTGGTATCGCTGGATACAACTCCGATTGCTGACGATACTTCATTGCCGGAGATGTTGGGTGATTCATTGGGAGTTGCTGACATATTTACGCCGAATATTGAGGAAGCATCGCAAACCGCAGGACTTTTCAACAAACTGGTGAAAAAAGCCCGTGAAAAAGGGATGGATATTGAAAACGTCATATCACCGGAAGAATTGCTGGAAACCGGTGAAAAGCTGTTAACGTATGGTTTGCCATTGCTTGTAATTACCCTGGGACCCCAAGGTGTCTTCATTTGCACCGGCAGCGAGGACAAAGTATCGCGGCTCCCTTATAATATTGCGGCAAATCAGCGCGTGTTTGTGCCAGGATACAAAGTAACCGGGCCAATTAATACCACCGGCGCCGGCGATACCTTCACCGCCGCGTTCCTTACCGGACTATGCAAAAAAGTCGGAAGTCTCAGCGATATCGCGCGTTTTGCCCATTGTGCCGGTGCAACCTTCGTAGACCTGTCAAAAGGCCCATCAACATTTGAACAGGTAATATCATTATTGCCGAAAATGCAGGTAAGCGAACCTGTAAATGAAGGCCTGGCAGAGATGATTTAGGTTAGGTGGTTAGGTGTTAAGTGTTAGTCAGTTAGCAACTAAATCCGAACAAAAAAGTCATGAATTCAAATTGAGAATTGCATATCGTCGAAAACCACCCCCCGCCCCTCCTTGGCAAGGAGGGGAGTTTACTTCTGTAGGAATATATTTTCGGTCACTGAGACTTGTCGAAGTGACCCACTCTGAAAACTACCCCCCCCTCTCATTACCGCTATTGACGTCGCTTCCCCTCATTGATACAATCACGGAGTTAATTATTTATAGATTTAAATTCTTCAACGCACTATCTGGTCAGTAAGTGCTTATTTTATAGTAATTAATTTGAGGGAGATACGTCTTTGAAAAAGCTATCCTTGATGGCGCTGTTTTGCGTCATCTTACTGGGTCTGCTCACCACCTCTGCCAATGCGCAGGGAATAGCAGACTTGCAGCAAGTGGAGCAGTATAACTTCTCCATTAACATCCTTGCTATGCTTCTCGTCGGTTTCGGTTTCCTGATGGTATTTGTGCGCAAATATGGCTATTGCGCGACCACCGGAACCTATTTGGTTGTGGCTGTCGGCTTGCCTCTCTACATTTTGCTGCGTTCGTCCGGCATGTTTGGCGAGGAACACATTATCGAAGCATCCACTATTAAAGCACTACTTTTTGCTGAGTTTGCGGCTGCTTCTGCCTTGATTGCCATGGGTGCGGTATTGGGCAGGCTTAAACTGTACCAATATGCTTTGTTGGCACTGTTTTTAATTCCAGCCTATATGCTTAATGAATTTCTGGTGCTTGATGGCGGATTGGGAATTACCAAAGGTTTTGTCGATACTGCCGGTTCTATCATTATTCACGCTTTCGGCGCATATTTCGGCATCGGGATGGCAATTATGCTCACCAGCAAGGCACAACGTGAAATCTCAATTGAAACCGATGCTACATCTGACCGTTTCTCTATGTTGGGTTCCATGGTTTTATGGCTTTTCTGGCCAAGTTTCTGCAGTGCGATTGTCGATCATTCCCAGATACCAATGACCGCAGTGAATACAGTACTTGCTTTGTGTGGCGCCACCATTGCAACCTATATATTCAGCAATATATTCCGCAAGGGAAAAACTTCTATTGCCGATATGGCGAATGCAGCACTTGCCGGTGGTGTCGCCATCGGTGCAACCTGTAATGTTGTTACCCCGACGATGGCTTTTATTATCGGGATTTTAGCCGGCACACTCTGTGTAATCGGTTATGTTTTCATTCAACCGGCGATGGAAGCAAAACTGAAATTAATCGACACCTGTGGAGTGCATAACCTTCACGGTATGCCCGGTCTGCTGGGCGGCTTAATTGTAGTTATGATTACTCCGGCAATCGCCACTGCGCAATTAGTGGGCATTGTTGTAACGGTAGTCCTTGCTCTGATATGCGGTTTAGTTGCCGGTGCAATCATTAAGGCAACCGGTAAAAAACAATTATGTTATGAAGACGGCGATGAATGCTGCGAAAGTGAAATAATAGCGTAGTAATTTATTGCCAATTAAATTAATTTTGTAGGGGCAGGTTCTAAACCTGCCCCTTTTTTACATAAATTAATTCTGTTACATTATTGACATATAGGTCAGTAATACATATTATTGTATCATTATAATTAAAACTCGCATTTGGGGGATTATTATGGCTTTATCTGGTCGCATTTACATTTTTCTAATGATGGCTGCCCTTGGTGTTTCACCTTTGATAGCTGACACATATTTTGTTCGACAAAATGGCAATGATTGGGGTGGGAACGGCAAAACTTCTGGTACTGCATTTGCAACGGTACTGCGGGCAGCGCAGGTGGTTAACAATGGTGACAAGATTGTGATTGGACCGGGAACGTATAGTTCTGCCGCTTTGATTGCTGACCGTTGGGGAACGACAGTAAATAAACTTGTTGTTGTTGGCGATGAAAATGGTAAATTAACCGGAGACAAAGCGGGTGCAGTGGTATTGACGCCAACAACAGCGTCAGAGGCGGCACTTACATTTTCCCAATGTAAAAACCTGCAAATAACCGGGCTTACCTTTCATGGTCCCGGACAAGGGATAAAACTGGAGAAATGTTCTTCCGTCGTTATTGAACGCTGTACTTTTGATGGTTTGAGTCGCGGTATAGCAGTAGAGAATACAGATGGATTGCAGATTGCCACCAGTGTGTTGACGAGAAACACTTTAGGAATTTTCGTAAAAGGTTCCAGTGATGTTAATATTCATCATGTTTCAGTTGCCGGTGCTACTACAGCCGGAATTTTAATTTTGCAAAGCGGGACAGGAAGTATTGAGAAATCACTTTTTGCAAATAATAATTCCAATTTTGTTGCTGATGATATTTCTGCGCCGTCATGGCACAGTGATTATAATGTATTGACCGGCATTACCGGGCCTTGGGGTGCGGTCCCCACTATCGCCAATGTTTATGAGTGGAATTCCGCCTCTGACCAGGATCGCCATAGTGTGTATGTAATGCCTGCTTTTGTAAACGCTAAAAATTATGACTTGCATATTGACCCGAATGTAACCTGGGGTGGGGGATTGCCGGGAATGAATGTTGGCTTTGCCAGTACTCCTGAACTCGATCGCGATGGAAAACCGCTGCGAATTCGCAACGGCGCTGTCAACGTAGGAGCATATGACTATCCTGATGAAGTACCTGCAACTGGTTGGAAAAAGCTGAATCATAAAATGAATGCTGAACATCAGCGTCAAAGTGCCGGCATATATAAGCCAGACGGAACACTGATTCGCACCTTGCTTGCGGACGCCTGCGGCGTGCGCGAATTATGGTGGGATGGCCTGGATGATATGGGACAACCGGCACCGGCAGGACCTTATGAAGTGCGAAGCATTACCCATAATATATGGCTGTTGGATGACGGCGCAATCGGCGATAACGGCAACCTGAAAGGCACGTACAACTGCGATAATGCAGACAGGGTGGTGGTACTGCCTGATGGCGGCTTTGCCATCACTGCTGTGTATGATGAAGCTGGTTACACTTTGCGAAGATATAGCTCCAGCGGACAATCGATATTTGCCAGCGCGCTGGTTGATGGCGAGTTCTGGGGTTTGGCCACCTTGGGAGATACCATCATTGGCGGTCGCGGCAAGGGTAAAGATGCTCAGATAGTTCGTTTAATAATGCCGGGTGAACGCGCGCCGATGGCGACAGGTGCAGACTATTATTCTATTTTCGGGATTGGCGAGACTGGCACTGGCATTGGACTGGCAGTTAAGGGTAATCTGGTGTATGCCAGTATTGCCGGGTTGAATATTGTTCGTGTAATTGACTTGACTACTGGATTAAAAACCGCCGATTGGCCGGTTGCAAATGTCAGTGACATTGCCTGCGATTCGCAAGGAGCAATCTGGGTAATATCCGGTACTGATGTGGTATCGCTCACCGCTGATGGCAAGATTGATAAACGTATCGCCACCGGATTGACCGAAGCGAATTACTTGACTGCTGGTTCCGGTAAATTAGCTGTGAATGACCGCAAAAAATGCAGAATCGCGATTATTGATATCGCCGCTGGTAAGGTAAGCAATTCTTTCGGGCAGGACCGCACAAAAGATTACTGGATGCCAGTTAAGCCGGATACTTTCCGCGACCCGCGCGGTATGGCAATGTATCCAGATGGACGATTGATTGTTACAGAACACGCCCGGGTCCGCATATTATCACCTGATAAACTGGATGCCAGCGTAGACCTGGTGAGCAACTTCATGGAAACTGCTGTTGTCCATCCGCAAAAGCCGGAATATGTTTATTGCGGTTTGGGGTTGTACCAGGTAGATGAAAAGACCGGTGCGTGGAAATGGGTATTGGAAACGCCGACGGCACCATATTTTGTTGCCAAAGATGAAGATGTCTGGGCTGGCAAGCGCATCGGTTCACCAGGTTTATCGGTTGTCTTAGGCGGCAGGCCATTTATTGGATTCTATAATTCAGACGGCAAAGGATCATTGAAATTATTTGATGTGACTGACTCGCTTAAACCGCGACTGGCACTGGATTATGATAACAAAGACAAGGTGCTGGGTGGGTGGGCGTATGATACTATTTGCTTCACGAAAGACAACAGCATTGTATACGGCCGCAGTTATACCCAATCATTCAATATCATAAAATTCACCGGTTTGGATAAAGATAATAATCCATCATTTGACTTTGCCCATCCTACCCATATCGGCAATGCTAAAGAAACAGGTATACGGAATATGACGAGTATCAACGCCATCACCAGCGATACCGCCACCGGCGACATCTATTTCCTGGCAGTTACCGACCAGTTCAAGAAGATGGTTCCCGGTTGGGGTGCGGATGGCACAGGTGTTGGGCGAGTTACCGCGGATGCGACACCAAAATGGTTTGCCCGCAGCAGCGGCGGCAACTATATGTCCATCAGTAGTGTGAATGACGGCAAGCAAACCTGGGTGATGGCTGCAAAGAGTTTTGGCGGGCAGGTAGATGTCTTTGACCCGGATGGATTGCGAATAACCACCGGCAATTGGAGTGAACCGAGTGGTTACAGCATCGGTTTTGTAGATATGCGCTACGGCATTCATTCATACCTGCGCGCAGATGGCAAGCCGGGAGCCTATATAGAAGATGATGCGATTGGCCGTTTTGCCCGCTATAGAATGGAAGGCGGCAATACACTAAAGAAAACGATGACACCATTTGCCTGGGATAATACCGGCGTAATTGCCGGCAATATGCCGCAGTCAGATAAGACAGCAGGGGAAAACCTGGAAAAAATGCAGACTGTACCAAAGGTTGAGGCATTAACAGTGAATGGTGATTGGTCACAGTGGGAAAAAGCCGGGGTATCTCCGCAAATCATTGGCTTGCCATGCAATGTTGGCTTTAAACGCACCATGGCGGATGGACTTATGCAGTCATTTCGCGAAGGCACCATGATAGGAGCGATTGCCCATGACGGCGCAAATTTCTATGTTTATTTCGTAGCCGCAGATGATACACCATTGTTTGAAGCCACTACTCCAGTAGATTTGTGGCGGTATGATGGTATAGAATTGTGGATAGAAGAAGAACAATTCGGATTGAGCCTGATGAAAGATGGCAAACCCGGGATATTCAAATGGCGGTTCCACGACCGCGCAGGTGCTGAATGGAAAGCTGGTTATGGTTTGCCTAAAGAAAATGTTTGGGGAGAGAAGATAGCCGACCTGTCTGCCAATAAACTCGGACAGCGGCTGGAATCTATCACCGGCACATCATTTGCCGGCAAACCGGGGTTTGCAGTAATGGCAAAGATTCCATTTGAAGAGGTGAAATTGGTAGGCGGCATAGCCGGAAGAGAAGGGAAAGTTCTTTCTATGACAGGCCAGCCCGGTGAATTAGTACGCTTTGCGGTTTCATTAAATAACATATCACTGCGCGGTCGCAGTCAAGATTACATGATAGACTGGCCCGCCGGCAGAATGTATGCCGACCCAACCAGGTCGTACCCGTTTATGATGGGAAAGGGTAAAGAGTAAAGAAAAGTGGCGGCAATTCATAAAAAAATCAGTCGGATCGGTAAATTAGTCTAATCCGACTGATTAAAATTAAACTGATATTGAAAGATAGATTCCTTAAATTTGTTTGAAAAGATATCAGATGCGTATTTCTATAGTTGATTTTCTTTCACAAGTAAAAATATCATTTAAATGAAAATGACTCTATAATTCTAATAATATTTATTTTTTTGCAAAATCCAAAAAACAGTATAAAAGAAAAAAGATAACTATTAAAATTATCATAGTAGTTATTACGATACGTCCTTGTTTTACTTTGGGTAAATGCGTGAAAGATAGTATAAATTTGAAGGGTTTAGCTACTTTATATTGTTTTTTTATTGGTATATTACTTTCTTTTTCATTTGATTTTTCTTTAATTGTTTGATATGTATTCGAGGCATCCTTAATTGCAGCACTTGATATTATCAAGGCAGCACCAATAATAAGTAAAGGCAATCCCCATTGAAATTGAATTGATTTTACAGCTATATTTGTAAAACCGCTAAAAAAGTCATCTGTGACATCTGTTTCCATATTTGTCTTTAATCTTGATATCATTATCAAAAAATTGATAAATGAGTAAATTATCACACTCATACTACCTAATCCAGTAAACCATAGCCATTTGATTTTTTTTAGTAAAATAAGAATAACTGATACAATAGATAAAATAAGAACAATAATTCCATCGCCATTCTCATGTTGAAAATAGTTCATGTTTCCAAAAATTGGAAAGCTAATTATTGGGGTAAATACACTTATAAAGAGAATTGTTGAGCCAATTAACCCTATTTTTTGCTTCGTTTCCATCTTAATATTCTTTGCTCCTTAGTTTTAATAATAATTTCTTCATCTTTCCTGCTACTTATTATAGGTAATAAACCTGTGAACAAGAATTTAGTGTTAACTTATTATAGAGTTTGTTATGTAAATTTACAACCGGTTTCCTCAATATGCCATTTACAATTTGCCATTCTCATCTACTCATCACATACCATGCCGCAACCAGCGGGTATTCCTCTGAACTTCTGGTGTGGTGGTCTTCGCCGGCTTCTACTATCACCACGTCGCCGGTTTGTACCGGGTATTCTACTCCATCAATGGGAATGATACCCTTTCCCTGGATGAAGATGAATACTTCGTCTACTTCATGCACGTGTCGCGCTTCAGGATGGGCGGTTTCGCCGGGTTTAAAGCAATAGATGCCGCCGCCGGTGATGTTAGCGTCGCCAAGCAGCGCAGGCAGTAGGCGGGTATCGCTGGTTATTAAATCAGATAATTTTAAAAGCTTCATGATAAATATCCTTTATTTAGAGAATTTTCGTTTTTTTGACATGATTAACAAGATAAAACTATTTAATGGCGAAGCCAAAAAATCATGTAAATCATGTCAAAAATTAATTTTAATTACTATTTCACGAATCACCAGCGCTGTCTCGCGCATCTCATCCGCGGTGGTGCCGCGGCCAATGCTTATTCGTATTGCTTCCGCGCTTTGCGTTGGGGTGTATCCAAGGGCGGTAATGACGTGGGACGCGCCGACGGCTCCGGCGGCACAAGCGGCGCCTGTACTGACGCAGATACCGCGCAGATCAAGCGCCATCATCAACTTTTCGCCGGTGATGCCTGCTATTGCGAAATTTATATTTCCGGCAAGACGATTTTTCATATCGCCGTGAAACCGTATGCCTGGTATGTCGGCAATCTCGCGGATGAAACTGTTGCGCATCTTGCGGATTTTGTTTATTTCGACAGCATCCGGTAATATTTTCACTGCTGCCGCGAACCCAGCGATTGCCGGCAACTGTTCGGTGCCGGCGCGGCGACCGGTTTCCTGCTGCCCGCCATGCAGGTGTGGGGTGATGCGTGTGCCGGATCGCACATACAATGCGCCGATACCTTTTGGCCCATAAATTTTGTGCGCGGAAATGCTGATTAAATCAACTGGCATCTGCGCAATATCTATTCTTATCTCGCCTGCCGCCTGCACCGCGTCGGTGTGAAATAAAACATCTTTTTCCTTGCAAATAGCGGCAATTTCTCCGATGGGTTGAATAGTGCCAATCTCGTTGTTCGCCGCCATCACTGACACCAGAATTGTTTCCGAGGTTATCGCATCTGATATCTGCTGCGGGGAAATCAGCCCATTCTTATCAGGTTTGACGTAGGTAACTTTAAATCCACCACATTCTAACGCCGCGCAGGTTTCCAGCACTGCGTGGTGTTCAATTGTGGTGGTAACGATATGATTGCCGCGTTTGCGGTTTGCCATAGCGACGCCTTTGATGGCAAGGTTATCCGATTCGGTGCCGCCGCTGGTGAAGATTATCTCGCTGCTTTTCGCGTTAAAGTATGCCGCCACATCGTCGCGGGCGTTATCTATTATCGCTCGCGCTTTTCTGCCTTCGGCATGCTGGCTCGATGGATTGCCGTAAATTCCTTCGCAATTGCGCATGACTTCAATAACGCGGGGGTCCAGCGGGGTGGAAGCGGCGTAATCAAGATAAATCACCCTATTTCTCCCTGTTGCACTATCGTTCCGCCCACCGCCACATCGTCTCCGTCGTAGCAAACCACTGCCTGACCGGGGGTTATTGCCCGCTGCGGCTGGTTAAAAATTACCTGCAAACTGCCATCAACCACTTGTGCCATCGCTGGCTGCACTCGCATATTCGACCGTACTTTTGCCGTCACTTCCCGCGGGGTTTGCCAATATGGCGCATCGTATTTTCCATATACCACGTCATTCGCCAATACAGTTTTTTGCATCAAATCTTCGTTGCCGCCAATTACTACCTGGTTATTTTGCACGTCGATACCCACCACATATCGCGGTTCATTTGATTCAATCCCCAGTCTGCGCCGCTGGCCGATGGTATAGTCGGCGGTGCCGCGATGCTGTCCCAGCGTCATGCCGGTGGTATCTACCATCATTCCTGGGTGAAAAACATCCGGCGCGTATTCCATTAAAAATGCCCGGTAATCGTCATCGGGGACAAAACATATCTCCTGGCTGTCCGGCTTTCCCGCCACCCTCATCCCCAACTCCGCCGCCAACTTGCGGGTCTCCGGTTTATTATAGCCGGACAACGGGAAAAGCGTGTGCGCCAACTGGTCCTGGCTCATACCGTATAAAACGTAAGTCTGGTCTTTATTCACATCGGTGCCGCGCCGCAAAAAGAAACGTCCCGACTCGTCATCATAGACGATATGCGCATAATGCCCGGTGGCGATATATTCCGCGCCTAACTCGCGCGCATAATCCAGCAGCAAACCGAACTTTATCCAACGGTTGCATTCAATGCAAGGGTTGGGGGTCTCGCCATCACGGTAAGAGTTTATGAACGGGTCAATAACTCTCTTTCGAAACTCATCCTGTACATTCAAAACATAATGCGGAATTCCCAGCTTTGCCGCCACCCGCCGCGCGTCTTCAACCGCCGATAGCGAACAGCACGCCCTATCCCGCTCATCCGGCGTCGGCCAAACCTGCAGGGTAACCCCGATAACGTCATAACCCTGCCGTACCAGCAAAGCCGCCGCCACCGAACTATCCACCCCGCCAGACATAGCGCAAACCACCCGGATGTTATTTAAAGTTTCAGTCAAAACAGTCATCTTCTCCTTTCACATTATACCCTTTAGAAGAGAGAAGAGAGAAGAGAGAAGAGAGAAATTTTAAAATAAAACCACAGATTGGAATGATTGGGTATGATTAAAATTATTACATTACCTGTTATATTATCAAATAACTTATATTTAAAAACAAAAGATAATCCTATCAATCCATCAAGTCCTCTAAATCCGCGGTTCAGACAATGAAGTGTTGCAGATTTTTATTAACAGAGATTGGCAAGATAAGATGTAATTCAGATATCTTGTTAGTTCAACTTAGTTTTTTGCCTGAACCACAGATTGGAATGATTGGGTATGATTAAAATTATTACATTACCTGTTATATTATCAAATAACTTATATTTAAAAACAAAAGATAATCCTATCAATCCATCAAGTCCTCTAAATCCGCGGTTCAGACAATGAAGTGTTGCAGATTTTTATTAACAGAGATTGGCAAGATAAGATGTAATTCAGATATCTTGTTAGTTCAACTTAGTTTTTTGCCTGAACCACAGATTAGAATGATTGGGTATGATTAAAATGATTACTCTTATCTACCAATCAAATAAAGGGTATTAATTTCACAATTGCGTAAATCATAAAATCATTTTCAATCATTTTAATCTGTGGTTCTATTTTTCCACCCCATGCACATCAACCTTCTCTTTCATCGAGCCGAATCGGTGGGCGTATACCCAGGTGAATTCCGCACCCATCAGGAAGATTTGGGCTGAATAGTAGACCCATACCAACAGCACTACCAGCGAACCGGCGGCGCCGAAGGCGGATGCGGTGCCGAACTTACCAAGATATACAGTAAGGAAAGATTTTCCGATGGTGAATAACAGTGAAGTTACCATTGCGCCTGTCCAGACGTCGCGCCAGCCAATTTTAACATGAGGCAGAAATTTGTATATCATGGCAAAAACCACGGTTATTATCACATAGCTGCCAACGAAGTTTATTAATTGAAATAAATGTCCCTTGTCGCCAAATAGGGTACCCCACCATGCCACAATTGCAGACAGTGCCATTGATATTAAAAGCGACAATAACAGCAAAAATCCCAAGCCTAATACCATCCCGAATGACAGGATGCGGGAAAGAATCAGGCGGCGGATGGCACCGGCCTTTGGTGGTTTAACATGCCAGATACGGTTTAAAGCGGTTTGCAATTCAACAAATACTGTAGTCGCGCCAACCAGTAAAGTAATTACACCTACCACGACAGCCATGATATTTTTGCCGTGGTTGCTGGTCGCTTTCAATAATCCACGGGCAATCAGCACCCCGGTATCTCCGGTAAGTTCGTGCAATTGGGTCAGCAGATGCCCCTGCGCAGCATCTCTGCCAAAAATCAAACCGACGATTGCGATAAATATTATTAACAATGGGGCAAGAGAAAATATGGTGTAATATGCCAGAGCAGCACCCATACTGGGAACTTCGTCTTCAATCCACGCCGTCACCGTCGCTTTTATCAATACCCATAAATCAGTAATTTTCATATTGAATATATTTAATCATTTTACAGGCGATTAATCAATGAGGTGTTTATTATTTTTTGTTACACAGATATGCACAGAGGAGACACGGAGATGCACAGAGGAAAAGGGGAGTGAATTAAAAATTAAAAATGTATAATTAAAAATTGATACTGAAATCATATCAATATTTGTTAGTATGACTTAATAATAATGAAAATAGAACATTTAGACTTGCAAATAATTTTTAATTTATTAACCTCCGTGATTCTCTGTGTCTTCTCTGTGCATCTTGTGTCATAAATTAAATCAAATCTTTCAACAAATCCCGCAATTGCACTCTTGCCCGCGCCAATCTTGATTTCAATGTCCCGGTTGGCGTTTTCAGAATTACTGCAATCTCTTCCAGCGACATGCCTTCCAGGTGGTGGAGGATGATTACCGTGCGGTGGTCGGGGGATAACTTCATCAGTGCCTGTTGTACGTGTTGCGACAGGTCGTTGTTTTCGGCAATCTGCTGTGGGCCGGGCAGGTTGTCCGGCATGTCGATTTCTGTGTCGTCATCAGTTGTAGTTAATGAGAAAGTTGGCCAGATGAAACGGCGCAGTTTGTCGCGCACCATATTCACCGCCAGTTGCATCAACCATGCCTGAAATGCCTGTCCGTCTTTCAGTGAATTCAAGCGTTCGAATGCCCTGACAAAGATATCCTGTGTCACATCGGCAGCATCATCAGCAGAATTGAGCATTCTATAAACAGTGCGATAAATTTTTTGATGGTAGCGGTCATACAGCAAACGAAAAGCCCCGGTATCTCCGCTGTTTATGCGGTCAATAATCCGGGCATCGTCAGCATATTCTGTATGATTATCAACTGTCATTTATCAACTTTTTTAAACATGATTAACATGATTAACAGGATTATATAAATATTTTATCCTGTAAAATCTTATTAATCGATGTAAAATTAATTACCTTAATGAATCCAGCATTTTTGTAAAGCTTTTTTTATCGATATCTGTTACGGCGACTATGGTGGTCTTCCCGATCATTCGAGTTTCTATCAACGCCTGATTGCTGGGGGCCATGTGGCAGCCAGATGCCATGGCGCAATGATGAGTTCCCGACATTTGGAACAGCGTCACTGCTGATATGCCGTCAGAATATGACGTTACCACCATGTTGCGCTGGTTGCTGTGGCAGCAGTCGCACCAATCCAGGTGTTCCCCGCGCAGTTTCATGCCATTTGGCAGCCAACCGGGATGCAAGGCGTCGCGACCCAGCAAATGGTGTATTTCATCAGCAGTTGCTGAACGAACCACTGTCGGCATATTTTTATTATTACCCAATCTAACATCTTTATAATTAATTTTGGTAATTTCCATCTTGCTTATTTCTTTGCCGCGAGTGGTAATCATGCTCAGGATTACTCCGTATTCCCGGTCAATAGTAATTCTTTTTGATATATTATTATTTTTAACCAATACAATTATGCCGGGACGTTCTGCGATGGTAGTGTTATTGATTATCAGCGCATTCATACCTGATATATCTTGTGCTGGCATCATATCTACCACACTGTGTTTATCACCGATGATAAACCATGCCTTTTTGCCATCGCATCCCATTTTGCATTGTTTGCCGTTATCGCCGGTTACATCCATTTGGTATTTTCCGTTTTTACTCTGGTTCAATTCGAATTTCGCAGTTTTGCCGTTTAATGTTGTCGTTCCGGTTGCGGTGTAAGTTACCGTTTTACTGGCTTCGTTAGCATATCCTATCCATTGAGCAGCAGTGCGTCCGTCGACGGTGCGAAGCTTTAATTTCCATATTGTCCAATACAACACTGTGAATGATGCCAGAAGAAATACTAATAACAGGTAAAAAAACTTCTTCATTTCATTTCCCCGGAAAATACCAGTGCAGTACCGATGCCGGCGCGGTCGGTCAGCAAATCATTGGCGGTGATTATCTGGTGGGTCGTGATATATGGCGATGCCATCTCATCCGCCTTGGCGATAGTTTCCGGCTGGCTGGGGTGAAATGACAATATGCCGATCATCAGCATTGCCGCGGCGCCGATGGTGGCAGGTATAACCCACCATCGCATTGGTCGGCGAGTAGTGCGGGCAGCGATTGCCGGCCATAAATCCGGTGCCATTGGCGCGGGCAGGCTTTCCAGCAAATTAACGGTTGCTGTCAAAGATTCTGTTACGCGCCGGCACTTTTCACATTCGGATAAATGGTTCGCCGCCGCCTGCATTTCATCCGGCGATAATGCTGACAGTTGATATTTAGCTATATTTTCTGTCGATAGACATTTCATGTCCGTATACCTTATTTACTGAATGTTACTATAAAATTGTAAGACGATTTCAGCAATGCGTCTTTTATCACCCTGGTGGCAACTTTCGCGTCTTTCGCAAAGGTTACTGCCGCAATCTTGCCGGTGTCATCCAGCTTAATCCCGCTGATGCCGCTTACCTTCTTTAAAACAGTGGGAATCTCGGTAAAGCATCCGCCGCACATTTTCTTCTGCGCTTTGCACATTTCAGCATCAATAAATACCGTTAATGCCGCCGTCGCTTTGCCATCGGTCTGTATCTTCGCCAATTGTCCATTGATAACCTGCACAAACTGGCTTGCCGGCACTTTGCTTTCATCAATCTTTGCCGTTACCGTGTTTGACTTTACAACTACCGCTGTTACACCGGCAATCGCCGATAAACCTTTCTGCAATTTAGCCGGGGTTGTGTCTGCCTTTACGCCTTGCAGCGAAACCGTAACCGCTGACAATACAACTGGCGTCGGTTTAGCACCGGCAAATGCAGTAACCGCACAGATAAACAGGAGTAAAACAACCCCAAAACCCATATTTTTCATAAATGTCTCCTTTAAATTTAACCGCATTTTTTGCGGCTATATTGGTAAGGACGCATGGGGTGTGGTTTGGGTTCCATTAATTATCTGAATCACAATTTTTTGGATTTTATGATTTACGGATTATTTTTCTTTTTCCAACTTCTTGCAACTGCTTTATATAAAACAACTATTGGCCCGATAAAGATATACTTCAACATGCACACAAAACGTTGAAAATGTAATTTTGTATCAATATCTTCATGTTTATGTCGAAACGGAGCATTGTAATTATTGATAATTTTAATAGTTGTGGCATATTTGTTTAACTTTTTAATCACCTGGCTTACATCGGCAATAAATGAAGAATCTGGAAAAGCATCGAAATGTTGAGAACTATTCATACTTCGTAAGGAAAACCTGAATAACCCTACCTGAAAAATCACTCCTGGTTCTAACGAAAACAACTTCCATTTCACAAATTGTACTTCGTTATTTTCTAACTTTAATCTGTTTAAAAGAATATATGATATCTCTGAAATATTTACAATCACACTATATTTTGGCATCAATGAAAATATTAACACATCTTTGTAATGATATATTTCTGTAATCCAATGCTCACTCCAAATAGTGATTTCCAATCCTATAAAAAGTGTTAACAGAATCATCAAATAAACTCTATAATCCAAATTAAAAACAGGAACAAATAACATTATCACGTAGGCAGCCAGTGTACAAAATACTAATGAAATTAAAATTAATCCAGAAAAACGAGATAGCCATACCCATTTTCTATCTTGTGAATATATCAACTCTGCATCTGGATACAAATCTTTAACTATTTTGTTAATTAATTTCATATATTTTTCAATTTCTTCCGCACCCGTCCAGGTAACCACCGGCTAACTTCAGCCTTATATTTCAAATAACTCTCGCCGAAGCGGCGTTCCAGATTGGGTTCTTCATAATAGACTACAAACAGGTGAAATGCCATTGCGAGTATTGGCACGAGCAATAGTACCGCGGAGGAGTTTAGGAATAACGCACATCCGGTGAGCAGGGTAAGGCCGCCGATATACATCGGGTTGCGGGTGTAACGGTATGGCCCTATGGCGACAAACTTTACCGGCGGGTCAAATGGTGCCGGAGTGCCTTCACCGCGAACGGCGAATAGATATACACAAAGGAATGCAAGCGACACTCCTGCAATCATCAGCAATATAGCGAAAGGTTCCAACCCGTGGGGAATTTTGAAGTTGATATAAGTATCCAGTTTTCTCAATACCAGCGCAATACATCCCCACCCGCCAAGAAAGCCGATGGCGAAAATAGCTGATTTTATAAATACCACAGTTTTGCGATTCATAATTAAATCCTGTTAATCTTCTTAATCCTGTCTAATGTGGGTTTTGCCCACAACACATAATTATTCACCACAAAAGATCGCAAAAGATCACAAAAGAAGAATTTATTAAAACTCTTTGTGTTCTTTGTGCTCCTTTGCGGTGAATAATTACCCATTACATTAATTTACAAATAACTTGTTTTATTTTAACGTTCTTCGGGCTTAAGGTATTAAAATGCTATTCACCCATAGCCCGCAGCCACGAGTTAATTTTTTCTCTTCGCATGGCGTCATTTTGCGGCAATTCCAGATCTCTGCCGCGGCCATCGAGGATGATGCCTACAACACCGCCTTCTATTTGCTGGGTAATCGGCTTGCCGCGGCCTATCCCCATATCAAAGTTTTTGCCGGGATGCACGGTGACAGTCGCTTTCTCGTTATTGCCCAGTTCTATCAGTTGCAGTTCACCGCCATGGATGGTGTATTCGCTGGTGGTTCCGGCTTTTTCGATGGCGACTTTCATCATTTCCTCGCCTTCGGCAACTTTGCCTTGCGGTGCGATTACCGGGCCTAATGGTATGATACAATCGCGTCTGAATACCTGGTTGGCGATGTCGGGATGTTCGCCAGATAATACCCCGAGTTGCGGCATCATAAAGATAGAGTCTACCGCCAGCATGGTAATGCCCAACGGTTGGAAGGCATCAATCATCATCATGGCAGCCTGGTGACGTCGCGGCGCATGGGATAATACTCCGCCGCTGCCGATGATAAGTCCCAGCGAGAAGATATCTACCAGGGTGTTTTTGCTTTCCTGGTTAAACGCCGACGCAATGTCGCGCTGTTTCTGCACGCCTTTCAGGCCGGATGCCAACTGCTGATGATGTTCAAATGCAAGCCGCAGCGCCTCGCGGGCTACTGCCTGTTCAACATACAGGTCGTCCATTGTCTGTGGTATGGTGGTAGGGCGAATCATCTTGTTTCGCAGCCGATTGCGCAGCACGAAATCATTCATTTCAACAGGAACCCAGCGTTTTATACCCGTTGTTCCCGCTTCCGCCAATACGTTGCATACTGAATAGCTCATCCCCAGATTGGCGCTGACAGTTCGATTGAAAACACCGCTGAAAACAGAAAATACATCGGTAGTCGCCCCGCCGATATCCACAGCCAGCACATCAATACCTTCGCTGGCCGCCGCCTGTACCATCAAACCTACCGCGTGGGGGGTCGGCACCACCGGTGCGCTTGTCCAGGTGAGCAGCTTGTCATACCCGGGAGCCTGCGCCATTACGTGACGCAGGAAAAGTTCGTGAATGGCGTCGCGCGCCGGCTGCAGATTTTCCTTTTCCAGCACCGGGCGCAGATTATCGACACATTCCAGGTCGACCAGATCGCCAAGTACTTTTTTTACCGCTTCCCGGGCGTCGGTATTACCGGCGTATACTACCGGCAGGCGATAACTCTTGCCCAATCTCGGCCGCGGGTCGGCGGCGCGCAGTGTTTCTGCCAAATCTATCAGGTGGCTGGTGGTTCCGCCTTCGGTTCCGCCGGAGATCAGCACCATGTCGGGACGAATTCCACGGATACGCTCTACCTTCTGGTATTCTTTGCGTCCGTCATCCACCGCCAGGGCATCAATGACGATAGCCCCCGCACCCAGGGCGGCACGTTCGGCACTTTCTGTGGTCATACTTTTAACCACACCGGCAATCAGCATTTGCAAACCGCCTCCGGCACTGGAGGTGCTGAGATACAAATCCGCGCCGGTTTTATCATCTTCCAATGGGACAATCAGCCGGTTATCGCGGATAAATTTATACCCGGTCAAATCTTCCAACTCGCCAACGGCATTCAATACGCCAACGGTTACATCATCAAAAGGCGATTCCACAGTGGTAGGTGCTTCGCCGCGGGCGGACAAGCGATATTCGCCGTCCGCGCCTTCTATTAAAATTGCCTTAGTCGTGGTCGACCCGCAATCAGTTATCAATATACGTCGTATTTCATTCATTCTGATGGTAATTTAGCATAAATGGCGGAAATGGTAAATGGTAAATGGCAAATGGCAAATGGAAAATTGCAAATGGCAAATTAAATTAAAAATTAAAAATGCAAAATTAAAAATTATTTTTCACATCGATTTATAGGATTAATTGGATTTAATTATCTTTTAAATCCTGTTAATCGATGTAAATAATTCGTAATTCGTAATTCATACAGGCTTTTGCAAAACCTATTTTCTGAATTATAGATTTTCGCCTTAAAAGCCCCTCCCCTCA
>CAZWZF010000006.1:0-171842 GCA_964638715.1 uncultured bacterium
GCACAAAAGTCTTTTTTTATAAATTAGTCTGACGAAACTGAGTAGTTACGTTTCTATCAAGTGGTTGCGTATCCACATCTCATGTGGCATAATTAACGTTAGAAAAATCTGCATATTAATATTTGGGATTCATTATCGACTAATAAGGAGTCAAATGCGTTTTATGAATAGTCCATTGCACCAGGTAACAATGAAAGATGTAGCGCGTTTTTGCGGGGTTGGCGGTTCTACTGTTCAACGCGCGCTCAGCGATGACCCGCGGGTAAAAGCATCAACAAAAAAGCGGATATTGGCAGCAGCACAGGAATTAGGATATAACCCCGCCCACCATGAGGCGGCGCGGCGCATGGTATTGCGAAGACAGGGACGGGACATAACAAATTACACAGTAGGCCTGTTAATGCCTCTTGCATTTGAAGAAGTTCCATATTTTTTTCGTATATTCCAGGGATTAATTAATATTTTCGCGTCAAAAGGATATGCTGTCGTGACTTTTTCTTTTGGCACCGATTTTCATCCTAACCCGGTATCTTTACCATCGGTATTTTTTCGCGGTGAAATTGATGGCCTTATCTTAATTGGCCACCCGAAAGATACGATGCCGTTTATAACACAACTGCGCAATGATTCTGGTTTTGGTCCGCAACGTCCCATGATATCCATGATTAATATTATTCCAGAAATAGGTTCTGTAACTACCGATGACGTTAGTGGAGCATATGAAGCAACCAAACATTTGCTTGATTTGGGTCATAAAAATATTCTGCAATTAACCCTTTTTAATTTCGGCAAATTGGATGAAAGGCAGAAAGGGATAACTAAAGCGCTTTTGGATGCAGGTTTATCGCCGGAAAAACATCTGCATTTTCTTGAAATGAGCGATTATAAAGAAACTGAGGGATGGCTGGAACCTGCAACATTAACTGATGTTTCCCGTTATGTGTCATCGTATCAATCAATTAATAAAGATTTCTCTCACCCATTGTTGGATGTATTAAAGAAAAATCCGGAAACTTCCGCTATTCTTGCATTAAATGACGCCTGCGCGATTCAGGCATGGTCTGTTTTACAGCAAGCAGGGTTAAAAGTGCCTGACGATATCAGCATCATAGGATTTGATGATGTTGAACAATCAATAACTCTTGATGGCCAATTGGGTTTGACTACTGTTCGCCTGCCATTGGTAGATATTGGCCGCTCCGCGGCAGAACATATGATAGCAGCGATTCAATCACATAATCCAAGTCATGAAATGATATCTCTCCCCACCCAATTAATCGTCCGCAGTACCACATCATCAGCAAAAAATGATACAATTGCATTACATCAAAAGTAAGAAAATGAATAAAATCTCTGCGTAACTCTGTGGTTAGGTAAACATCACATAAGGAAATCAAATGAAAAAGAAGATTCTCATCAGCATTATATGTATGCTGACATTATTTTGTGGTGCAAGCATCGCGAATGCTGCCAATGTTAAAATCAAAATGGCATCACCATTCCAAACCAATATGGTTTTGCAGCAAAAAATGAAGCTGCCGGTGTGGGGCACCGCTAACCCGACGGAAACTGTAACGGTGGAGTTTGCCGGGCAAAAGAAAACTGCTATTGCTGATGCCAACGGAGATTGGAAACTGGTGCTTGATCCGTTGCCAGCGTCAAATATTCCCGGCAAAATGCAGATTTCCGGTACTGTTGATACTGCTGTGCAAACTATTGATAATATTCTGGTGGGTGAGGTTTGGCTGACCAGCGGACAAAGCAACATGGAGTTGACTGTAAAAGATTGCAACAATTCTAAAGAAGAAATTGCACAGGCGACAGACAGTAACATTCGAGTGTTTACTACCGGTCATTCCGGCGTGCCAAAACCACAGAAGTTCTGCAATGGTTCATGGGCCGTTAATTCACCGGAAAATGTCGGTAAATTAACCGCGGCAGGATATTTCTTTGCTCGTGAACTCCGCGCAAAATTAAAAGTACCGGTGGGAATAATTAATTCATCATGGGGTGGATCGCCTATACAGCCATGGACACCATGGGAAGAAGCCGTTGCCGTAAAAGCTATGAAAGAGAGAGTAGATTCTTTCGCCAACGCGAATACCCTATGGCTTGCTGATAAAGTTAAATACCAGGAAATTGGAAAACAAAATAAAGCAAAGTTTGACGAGGAAAGACAAAAATGGATGAAAAATTTCATCGATAATGATATGGGAATGACAGAAAAATGGTATGACCCGGCAATAGATACGAAAAAATGGCAGCCAATAAATATGCCGATGCCGGATGTTGCTAATTCTTTCAATAACATGGGTTCATTATGGTTCCGGTTGGATAATGTGAAAATACCTGATGCATGGGTCGGGAAGAAATTAACTTTGAATCTGGGGGCGATTGACGATGGCGATATCACCTGGGTTAACGGTGTTGAAATTGGCAGAACATTGTACGAAAATCCCAATGGCTGGCGCACACCACGGCATTATGTATTGCCGGCAGATTTAATAAAAACTAACTCGATATCTATCACTATCCGCGCGGTAAACATGGTATTCTCGCTGGGAGTGTATGGCAAACCGGCAGACATGTCGTTAACCCTGGCAGATGATGCCAGCACTCAACCTGTTTCATTAACCACCACCTGGCAAGGCCGGGTGGGCAGCGAAACTGATATGACAAAACAGCCAGTATATTATAACACCGCTTTCCCTGAACAGCCTCAAGGTGATTTAGGGAATTTTTACAATGGCATGATTGCACCAATAGCCGGGTATGGCATTAAAGGCACATTGTGGTACCAGGGTGAGTCTAACGCCAATGAACCAGATGTTTATGCCGAATTATTCCCTGCCATGATAAAAGGCTGGCGCAGAGTATGGGGGCAAGGCGATTTCTCATTTTACTTTGTCCAACTTGCAGGTTTCTGTGCCCGTCAATCTTTCCCGATAGAGAAATCATCCTGGGCAGAAGTAAAAGAAGCTCAAATGAAAGCATTGGCACTGCCTCACACCGGCATGGCGATAAGTGCAGACATCGGCGACGCCGCCGACATTCACCCGCGTGATAAGCAGGACGTGGGAAAACGCCTCGCTCTTATCGCACTGGCGAATGATTACGGGCAAAAAATTGAATTTTCCGGTCCAGCATATAAATCCATGAAAGTTCGCGGATCAAAAATCCAAATTAAATTTGACCATAGTAAAGGGTTAACCACTGTAGGAAAAGCTGTCCCAACCGGATTTGCCATCGCCGGTGCAGATAAAATATTCTACTGGACACAGGCAAAAATATCCGGCAGCACCGTCACTGTCTGGTCAGATAAAGTATCAAAGCCGGTTGCCATCCGCTACAACTGGGCATTCAACCCAATTGGCAACCTGGTAAATAAAGACAATCTCCCCGCATCCCAATTCCGCACCGATAATTGGCTGCGGGGTGAAATTGGTTGTGGAGAACGAATTTGAAGAGAGAAGAGTGAAGAGAGAAAATTTTTTACATGGATAGACCGGATGGGCAGGATAAATAATATCTTGCTTATCCTGCCCATCCATGTTAATAGTAAATAACGTTTATTTACCTATTCAACGATATTTTTACTGTGGTTATTCCGAATGCCGGCAGTGCTGCGGTTACGGTGTTGCCCTTTGCAACTGCACTGTTTACTGCGGTTGGTCGTTCCAGGATATCTACTTCGGTGGCTCCGGTCACTTCACCCAGCAGGATTTTGTCGATGTTGATCACCGCTTTGTTCTTTTTGCCGGTGGTATCGAACAGGCGCACTATCAGGCCGCTGCCATCTTCAGATACTTTCAGGCCGCAAATTACCGCGGTATCGCCATCTACTGTCAGCAATTTGCTGTCGCCGCTCAACTTGCCGCCATGTACCGGAGTGCCGATTGCGCGCAACGGATGGTTCAGCATTTCGCCGGAACAGATTGCTTCGGTTAATGGCAGTTCGCCAACAAAAGGACGCAGGGTCAGCTTGATGGTGTGGGTCATGTTTTCCGGCATATTGTCTGGACTGTATGATGAACGAATCAATGTCTGGCGTATTGCGCCGCCATCAATTGCATATCCGTATTTGGAGTCATTTGCCAGCAGTAAACCGGCTGATTTGCCGTCGAGTTTGCCGCGAATCTCGCCCCAGCGCAAGCCGGGAACTTCATCACCAACATTGGATGCTCTTTCCACCGCGCCAAACGGAATTTCAAACCGTCCGGAAGTATCGGTAAGGCATGTCGGTATGGAGAATTCCAGACCGGGGATTCCTTTCTGATCGGTGCCAATTTCTACCCAGTTTCCGGTGATATTCACTGACAGGTTGGGGTCGCCGGCGCGAAGTTCCCAGGTAACGGTGAACTGGTTCTCGCCGCGTTCATATTTCATTTCCATGCATGACAGCCATGGACCATGCACAGACATCTCCATCGATTTGAGGTTTAGCGGTTCGCGTTCCAGAGTATCGCCGCGAATCCATGCCGACATGCCGATGGCGCGTTCGCGAATATAATCAAGGGTACCGGCAGGATCAAACGGGTCAACTAAATCGCGGCCGCTTTTCTTTTCAACCAGCGAACGAATGCCGCCGGTTACGCCGTCGAAGATCACACTCATAAACTCGTTTTCAAAGCCAAATCGCTTTGAACCGACATGCGATGGATACCAGGCACCCAACTTTTCTTCGAGAATCAGCGTCAAGCCGCCTTCCGGTGCCGGTGCGTCGCCTTCGATAATGGTTGCCAGTTTATATCCCAACCCGGGAATGTCAGCGACCGGGAATGCCAGGGTGACAAATTGATGCCCCCAGTATTCGCCGGAATCTGTGACCTGGCAGGCAACCCGTTTGCCATCTGGCAATATGGCGCAATAGCCGCGATTCTTAATTTTATTGCGGTCTGCCGAATAGTGCGGGTCATTATCCCAGATGGTAGCCTGTGCTGTTCCGCTGAATGCGAAAGGAGATGGGTTCCACAGCACAAATGGCCGCGGCCCGGCACCGGCACTCTGATCGGCTACGGATGGGAAACCGGTAAGGGTTCCTTTTCCTACGCCGCCGCCCATTCCATTTGCCAAATCGAACGCCGGATAATCAATCTGTTCACCCTTCACGCCGCTGGTATCAACTTGTGCCGCCAATGCGCGCAGTGCCTGGGTTTCAACCTGCCCGGTCATTGCCACGGTATCCTGAAATTTGCCATGGCAATAGGTGCGGGTGTCGAGAATCCCGGATCCGGGAAGAATATCATGGAAATGCGAGAGCAGAGTGTCGCGCCAGCCTTTTTCAAGACGGGCAGTGGGATATTCGCGTTTAACAGCAGTACCCCAGCCAGCGACGGCGGCAACTTCGGCGTCGCGCAACTGGTTTTCAGCGTGGCGGTTGGATTTTTTAACCAGGGTCTGCGTGGTATAGCAGCCGCGGAACTCGAAGTTTAATTCGCCTTTCATCACCGGGTGCAATTCAGGATGCGCTTCAGCATTCTGCCAGAACTTTTCAGTGGTCGAGAAAGCAATATTCGGGAAGATTGGCCAGCTATTCATCTCGTGCAGACATGCTATGTCGCGCCGGGTTGGTCCGCCGCCGTGGTCGCCAACACCAACCATGTGCAGCATTTGCTTCAGACCGGTTGTTTTGACGAAATCTTTAAACAATTCAGGCAAGTTATCAAAAGCAAGGTTGCCATTGTAGCCGATTCGTGACGCGTTGCATACCAGCACCCGCGAACCATCCGGGCCTTCCCACCAGAAAACCTGTGGGAAATGCTTTTCGCCATGGCCAAAACGATGACCGTAATAACGTTTTACGCCGCCGCGGACAAGATAAGTGGGGATGGTAGCGGCATGACCGAAAGTGTCTGGCTGAAAATCAAGGGAAACCTGTTCCGGCGACAGATCGAACAGCTTTTTCATGTATTCGCGGGTATATAACAGGTGTCGGCACAGCGCTTCTCCGGCGGCCATATTCTTGTCGCCTTCTACCCAGTGTGACGCGGTGACTTCCCAACGGCCTTCTTTAACCCGGGCGCGAATGGCGTCCAGCATTTCTGGCGCGTGTTCCTCAACAATGGCATAACATGATGCCTGGCTCTGTGCAAAGGTGAAATCCGGGAACTCTTCCATTAATTTCAGCATGGTGCCAAAGGTGTCGATGGTTACTGCCACCGTCTCCGGCCATGACCACATCCAGTTCATATCAATATGGGCGTGTCCGTTGCACCAGATGGTATATTCTTTCGCCGCTGATGCGAATGGAGCCAAAATTCCTTCAATCTCTTTAACTGCTTTTTGCATTTCTTCCAGGTTATCTATAGCCGCGGCCTTCATAGCGGCAACTTCTGCCTTTTCTATTATCGGCGTCCATTCGCCTGCTTTTCCCGGTTCCATTTCAATTAATGCGCGGGCAAATTCCAATTGGCGGGTCAGGCGCTTTTGCTCGCTGCTTATACGGGCGCGGGCAGCCTCGACAGTACGGTCAAACTGAGTACGATTCATTATTATCTCCTTTATCATTTTAAATACAATTGTGTTGTTATCTGTAATTATTCATATCAGCAGTAAATCCTGCATAAATTGCTGAATCTTTTTATTTATTTTTAATTACATTTTTAATTTAGGGGTAACAAATAAAGAATTATCTGGTAAAATCATCGTAATAACGATTTGGAAGTAATTAAAATGACGCATAAAGAACGCCAATTGGCGGCAATACGGCATGAAGAAACAGACAGAGTTCCCATTGATGCTATCTGTATCGAGAATTTGCCGGAAATTGCCAGGTACCTTGGTATGCCAGAAAATGATGGCGCGGTGCTTGACCGATTGGGAATAGACGGTCGGATAGTATCGGTATGGCAGCAATACCTGGGGGAACTCCCGGTTGCCGCTAATGGTACCAGGCTGACTGAATGGGGAACTGAAACCGAAGAAGATTACGGCACTAATCATCATTATCCATTAGCTAACGCATCCAGTGTGGCAGATATAGATAATTATAATTGGCCGAACCCGGCTTTATACGATTATGCAGATGCCGCAAGGCTTGCAGAGGAATTCAGCAAGAAATATGCAGTTCGCGGTCCATGCTGGAAACCGTTATTTTGCAGAGTTTGCGAGATGATGGGCATGGAAGAAGCGATGGTGAAGATGGTTGTAGAACCAGCGGTATTTGAAGCTGCTATAGAGCAGGTGTTCCAGTATGTTTATTCATATTCCAAATCAATGTTGGACACCTGTGGTGATTCGTTGGATATCTACAGCATCGGCGACGATTTCGCTACCCAGCGCGGCATGATGATATCCCCGGAACAATGGCGCAAATTTCTTAAACCACGGTATGCCGCTCTTTTTGCCATGGCGAAAAAACGCGGAAAACCAATCTGGTTCCATTCCTGCGGCGATGTAACTTCTGTTCTTCCCGACCTTATTGATATAGGAGTAGATGTATGGGAAACTGTGCAATTGCACACGCTGCCGATGAGACCGGAAAAATTAAAGCGTGAATATGGCAGCCATCTCACCTTTTTCGGCGGAGTAAACACCCAACGGCTGCCCTTTATCTCCCCGGCAGAAGTGCGTGAAGAAACACTGCATTGCATAAAAGTTTTGGGGAAAGGCGGCGGCTATATCTGCGGTCCCGACCATCATATCAAACCGGATGTCCCACCGGCAAATACAGTAGCGATGTTCGACGCTGCTGTTAAAGGATGAATACTATAACAATTCACCTTTGCCATATTCATTCTGCACTTATTTACCTGTTGCCGCGTCGCCAGTTTAGCGGTGTCGTTCCCATAATCTGGCGGAACTGGCGATGAAAACAAGATAGAGTAGAGAAACCTACTGAAAAGGCAATTTCCAATACCGTTCGTTTACTGCTTTTCAGCAATGCCGATGCCATGTTAATACGCAGATGATTCAGGTATTCCTGCGGAGTCTGGCCTGCGACGGTTTGAAAAAGCCGTCGTAAGGTTGAATCACTTACAGAGCACATGGTAGCAAGGTCTTCTACGCGGATTTCCTCATCATAATTATGTGCTATATATTCCAGTGCCGGTGCCAGACGCGCTATTGCATCTTCCTGATAAACAGTGGTTTGCGTTCCTTCTATCAGTCGATGCAGTTCTACCATAATTGTCCATATCAATGCTCGCACTGCCGACATATACCCGCTTTCTTTCTTTTCCATCTCAAAAATTACACGTTCAACCAACCAGATAATTTGTGGATGAGTAGCGCTTCTAAAAATATTGTTAAATAATGGCCCTCCCAACGTGGCAGTGGACAATATTTCCGGGGTTTCCCGGTCTAATCCTACCAGTTTTCCGGGATACAAAAATAGAAAAATCCAATCGCTTTCCCCACCTGGTACATTACGAATACCATGCATTTCATGATCATTAATAACTACTACATCACCGGCAAAGAAAGGCTGAATCTTTTGTTCAATAACAAAAATACCGGAACCCTGGCAGCAATAACCGATTTCCAAACAGTCATGAGAATGTAACAGTTGCGTTGCTCTCCAATATGTTTGATGATATGGTTGGGATAGAATGGGGAAATCTGGAGTCAAGCGGGTGGTAAATCGTTCAATCTTTACATCAAAAGTTGACTGATTTTGCTTGTTTATTGACTGATATTGGGATGATTTTTTCATGATATGTCATTATACTAAAATTAGCATGCATTTTAAAAGAACGTATGGCCATGCTAAATTTAAAAGGAGCATTTTAATGCTAAAGAAATCAGGTTTCACACTTATTGAGTTATTGGTCGTCATAGCGATTATAGCTATTTTGGCCGCTATACTCTTCCCGGTATTTGCCAGAGCGCGAGAAAAAGCGCGGCAAACTACATGTACCAGCAATCAAAGGCAAATTGTCGCATCAGTACAAATGTATTCGCAGGATCATGATGAAATGATGCCAAGCACTTCTACAATCTGGGCGGCTATCAAGGTAGACCCGGGAGTATTGGTATGTCCCACATTGGGCAAATCTACGCCAAACGGATACGGCTATAACGCCAACATCGCAGAAATCGCAATCGGACAATTGCCTTCACCAGATACTACATTCGTAACCTTCGATTCACCATCCGGTTTGGCCAATAACCTGGCATACACCATTGCCGATGTCGATATTCGCCACTCGGGCAAGGCTATTTATGGGGCACTTGATGGACATGTCGATGTCAGTACAAATTTTCTCCCTTTAAATCAGGCTACTCAGGACTTATTTGCTGGTGTTCAAGTAGATCCTGCCAATGCAACCGGCACACCAGTTTACGCCGGAGCGAATGGGTTAACCAGTGGCCAGGGTGGCTGGACAACTTCTTATGCTCCAGAATATCCCGGCAACAGGTATTATTATGATAATGGCAACAGCTATAACGGTACTGGTCAGCACCAGCATGGAATATTCTACAGCCAGTCCGTTGGCAACCCGGCACCATGCCTGGCGATGTATAACTATACCAGTGCCGGCGGCATGTGGGAACGCGTAACACGCGACCTGGGAACAAACACTAACGTTATCTGGTGGGTAATCCAAATGGATTTAAAATTAGTACAAGGCAGCGGCAACAATGAATATGGCATAGAAATCAGGGATAATGTGGGAGCTAAAATTGCCGAATTCAAGACAAATATTTCCTATCTTAACTATAGTGCGGGATATGTAAAGATTAATGGCACTTATCTTGTCCAGCCAAATACCATCGGTACATTAACTGATACTGTAAAAAATACTGAAGTAAGAAATCTATTGGAAAGCTGGCGTCCAATGAAAATAGTTTGTGCCAATGGAAAAATATATTTATTGTTTAACAATATATTATATACTGCCACCGCTACCGGCAATTGGGCATCACCAAAATCATTTTTTGCTGAAAATACCCACTATACATGCGCAGCAAAATATTATATCGACAATTTCTATTTTGGAGTTCGTCCTACACGCTGATAATGTTTTTGAATACATAATTTTTAAAGATTTATCTATAAAGTTGTTAACTATTAAAATTGATTATTTTTCTATTGACATATAGGGTGTGACATTTTATACTTAATATTAATCATTGCAGACAGGTTTTATGCAATGATTAATTTAAAGTAAGGAGCATCATATGCAAAAAAAATCAGGCTTTACTCTGATTGAACTCTTAGTAGTGATTGCCATTATTGCAATCCTCGCCGCCATACTATTCCCTGTCTTTGCCCGGGCACGTGAAAAAGCACGACAAACTACCTGTACCAGCAACCAGCGGCAAATCGCCGCATCTATACAAATGTATGCGCAGGATCATGATGAAATGCTGCCTGCAACAACTACTGTTTGGTCAGACATTAAAGTTGATCCGGGTGTATTGATATGTCCGACGTTGGGAAAATCGACTCCCAATGGATACGTGTATTACTTCAAGTGTGACAATCTTTCAATTGGACAAGTGGCCGACCCAACTTCTTACCCGTTGACCACTGATGGTGCCGCCCCCAATAATGTTGCAACACTGTCCGCACATATTGCTTACCGGCATTCCAATCAGGCAATGGTATCATATATAGATGGGCATGTGGCACCGACAACTTATATAGCATTCAGTACTGATATGAGCAATCTCGCTTATACCGCATCAGCAACTGGCTTTCTTCCTGACCCGGGTGCTTTAGGCCAGGGATCTTCCGGAGGCATTATCGATGGTTCAGAATTTGATTGGTTTTCTGGTGCAACTTCACCACGCTTATTTTCTGCCACCACTATGCAGCCATATATAACCTGGAGCAGTGATCAGACTATTCGTCAGGTTCGTGTTTTTGAAGATGTAACGTCAGCTTATGACCGGGTCATGATTGATACTTTAAAATCCGGTGGCAGTGCTGCTAACGAAAGTGATTGGCAGAATCAAAAAGATACCGGCACGGGATTTAATAGTCGTGTGTATGATGCGGATTTGGGATCAGCAATTATCACCCGTGGAGTACGCGTTCGTGTATTCAAATCAGCAGTTGATGTTTGTGTTGGTGAAGTACAAGTATTTGGTCCACAACCAAGTAATAGTACCTTAAAAACCGGACGTCTTACTCCGGCGAGTATCACGGCAAGTTCCACGAATACTACTTACACAACTACTAACCAGGCTATCGACGCTAACTATGGTACTCGCTGGTTGTCAGCGACACCAGCTCTAAATACCGGAACAACTTACACACTTGATATCACCTATAATAGTCCAAAGCTAATTAATGGGATATCTTATCTATTCTGTCCGCAAGGTGGTTATTCCGACATGCCAACCCAATGGACATTGAAGGTAAACCAGGGATCAGGATTTCAGACTTTGGATACATTTACAAAATCCGGAAGTAGATTATTTTATTTCTATAACTTTTCACCTGCAATATCAGCACAAAATACGACTATCAGATTGGAAGTGCCAGAATCTGCAGTTACAAATGGTTTAGCTGTTTGGGAATTTGATGCATTCAGCCTTGACCGGTAAAATGCAGTTTTAACTATATCGATAATATCCCGGTCATAAATGACATTTTTGGTCGGGATATTTTAAATTTGACTTAATAGATTTTGCAAAGGAAAATTAATCGTGGCAAAAAAACTAATCATGTCTGCCCCCGGACAAGTGGACTATATCGAGATTCCTGTTGGCAAACCCGGTCCCGGACAGGTGCTGGCGCGTACCGTCATCAGCGGTATCAGCCACGGTACAGAAATGACCGCGTACCAGGGGGTCAGTCCGTTTATTACCAAAGGGATGACTGCCGAACGCACTTTTCGCGATAAATTGCCGGAAGACCCGGATTTTTACCCGTTTAAATACGCTGGTTATGATGCGGTAGGGATTGCCGAGGCAATCGGCGAAGGTGTGAAAAAATACCAGGTTGGCGATCGGGTCTGGTGCGAAATTACTCACCAGACTGAGTTTCTATTTAATGAAGATGCACCGAATGCATTTAAACTGCCGGACACCATTTATAATGATGAAGCGTTAATGCTGAACCTGACCAGTGTTTCTTATGGCGCAGTGTTGGACGCGGAGATTAAGCTGGGTGATGCAGTGCTTATCATTGGCGGCGGCACAGTGGGGCAGATGGCGGTACAGATGGCAAATCTCAGCGGGGCACGCCTGGTGATTTTGGTCGAACCGTTGGCGGAACGCCGCGCATTCGCAGAATCGCACACTCCGGTAGTAACTATCGACCCGAAAGCGGTGGAATCGCTGGCGAAAACTGTATGCGAAATAAATAACGGCGCGTTTCCAGATGTGGTAATTGAATGTACCGGGGTAGTCGCCGGTTTGAAAGGTGCTGTTCAATGTGCCGGTGTTGCTGGTGTGGTGATTGCGGCAGGTTTTTATGCCGGCGGTTCACCCTCTTTCTCTTTTGGCGAGGAGTTTCTGCATAACCGCATAACTATCCGCGCATCAATGACCAAGTGGGGGTGCCCGTCGCGCTTTAATCGCTGGGATACCAACCGCATCCTGAAAGAAACCTGCCTGATGATGGCTGCCCGCAAGCTGAACCTGAATAATTTCGTCTCAGCACGCTACCCATTCCTTGAAGCGAAAACAGCCTACGAAGCCATCCAATCCGAACCATCAAAATATTTGAAAGTGGCTTTGACGTATTGAATTACAAGGGCAAGGGATAGTCGTGTAAAAAAGTCAGTCACCGTGTGTAAAGGGACGCAAGTCCGGCTTGATTTACGATAATCTTTCATTTTTATTACTCGCCAATCAAGAGATTAGTGTCCCCGGGGTGATATCTTTGCAGTAAATCGAGCCGGGCTTCACCCTTTTCCACACGGTGACTAAATCTTTTAACAAAAATAAAATTTAATCATGCCAATCCTGTTAATCCTGTCAAAATTTTGAATGGAAAATACATTATGAAACTATTTCAACCTGACATATCGCCATGTCTGCCACAAAAGCTGAATTACGGCATTGGCATAATCGGCGCGGGGAGCATCGTGCAATACGGACACATGCCAGCGTATCGCAAAGCTGGCTTTAACGTGGTCGGCATTGCCTCGCGCAGCGCAGAATCGGTAGAAAGCAAAGCTA
Organism: uncultured bacterium; assembly: GCA_964638715.1. Classification (GTDB taxonomy): domain Bacteria; phylum Armatimonadota; class Hebobacteria; order CAIYQO01; family CAIYQO01; genus JBAXQQ01. The sequence goes on from CAZWZF010000006.1 coordinate 13,078, forward strand.
ACACCTGGAATATTCCCTGGCGAAGCACTGACTGGCGCGCCTTGCTTGATTTACCGCAAGTGCAGATTGTTGATGTAACTTATCCATTTGATGAAGAGCGGTTGGAAATTGTCCGGGAAGCCGCCATGCGGGGCAAGCATATCCTGATGCAAAAACCGATGGCGCACACCATGGGTGCCGCACAGGAAATGGTGGATATTGCCGACCATTATGGCGTATTGCTGGCAGTAAACCAAAACGCGCGCTGGTCGCCGCAATACCGCGCGGTGAAAAAGGCAATTGATGATGGATTATTGGGTGATGTATATCTGCTGGTACACGAAATGCAGAATAACCAGGATGCCGCCGACTGGTTCGTCAACCGCTGGTACGGACAGGCGGAACGTTTTCAAATAATGGAATATTCGGTGCATCACCTTGATTTGATGCGTTTCTTGACCGGGTTGGAGCCAGAACGCGTTAAAGCATCCATCGCGAAAAAGCCCACCCAGCGCGGCAGCGGAGATATGATAGCATCAATCCAACTGGAATTCCCCAACCAGGCACTGGGCATTGTTGTTGATGATAATACCGCTTACCCGCCTGCCGGCGTCTTCTCCCGTTTTAAAATAGAGGGTACAAAAGGCATCATTATCGGCGAGGCAATGAGCAATGTCAGCCTGCAAATCCAGTCGGAACTGCTTGGCGAGGATGTGCAGGAAGTCGAATTGGATGGCCAGTGGTTCCCCGACGGTTTCATCGGCACCATGGGAGAATTAATGTGCGCCATCGAAGAAAAACGCGAACCAGCCATCAGCGGACGCGATAATCTGAAGACCCTTGAACTGATTTTTGCCGCATATAAGAGTGCTGAAAGATGAAAACCGTCTTAACCCCGCGAGAACGCACAGAACTGGCATTGCAGCATCAGCCAACTGACCGGGTGCCAGTTTCGTTGATGGGGTCATATATTAACCCGCCAGCCCGGAAAGAATTGAATGAATACTTGCTCGCTTCCCGCGGTATTGATGTTGACGCATATTTAAAGCCAATCATTGATGTCGTTGCGGTTGCGCCGCGTTATATTGGACCAGAGCTTTCTGCAGGTACAGATATTTGGGGTATTCATCGCAGCCAGCAGCAAGCTGGTGTAGAATTTTATGATGAGATAGATAATTACCCATTGGCTGATGTCACAGATATCAACGACTTATGCAACTTTCGCTGGCCCGAATCTGATTGGTTTGATTATACCGTGATTCCTGAACAAATTACCGCTATCCGCACCACCGGTGACTATGCCATTTGGTATTATGGCTCCGGAAATATCTTTGAAACTACCTGGTATATGCGCGGTTTCGAACGTACTTTTATGGATTTTTACGATAACCCTGAGCTTGCCCATGCCATCTTGCAAAGGGTAACCGATTTTTACATTGATAATTATCGAAAAGCATTGGAAGTCGCTAACGGGGAAATTCTACTGGCATTTACCGGTGATGACATTGCCGGCCAGCAAGGATTGCTGATGTCCCTTGATAGCTGGAAAGAGTTCATCCAACCCTGTCATCAACGCCTGAACGCCGCTATCCATGAGTTTGGATGCAAAGTAATTTACCACTCGGACGGCGCGGTGATGAATGCAGTTCCCGGATTAATTGACATGGGTATTGATGTACTGGAATCTTTACAATTTGATGCTGCCGATATGGATCCGGCATTGCTGAAATCTCTTTATGGTGAAAAATTGTGCTTCGCCGGCGGCGTCAGCGTACAGCATACGCTGCCATTTGGCACTGCAGATGACGTCCGAAAAGAAGTTAAACACCTTATAAGCACCCTTGGCAATCAAGGCGGCTACATATTAGGACCTTCCCACAGCATCCAGGGTGGCACACCACCGGAAAATGTGGTGGCGATGTTTGATACAGCAGTAGGTGAAATATAAATTGCAAATGGCAAATTGCAAATGTAAAATTAAAAATGCAAAATAAAAATTATTGGCTTGCCTATACCCGGAAGCAAGCGTAAAACGTGGCGTCACCGTCCCGGTGACGTTAGCTGCACAAGAGAATGCTAAACGCTGAAATTTATTCGCGGTTCATCCTTCTTCCGAGCGGGACGCTCTGGCCACCTCTCAAGAGAAGAGTAAAATTACGAATTACGAAAATTAATAAAAAAATGTCAATTGTCAATTGTCAACTGTCAATTTTTTTCACTCTTCACTCGCTCCACGCTTCCGCGACTTTTGCGGCTACTGGGGCGGCTATTTTACCGCCGGTGCCGCCGCGTTCCAAAACTACCGCAAATGCGATTTTCGAGGTTGTACCGTTAACTTCTTTCTCGGCAAAGCCGATGAACCAGGCGTGGTCGTCGCCGCCTATCTGTTGTGCAGTGCCGGTTTTGCCAGATATGCGCACGTTGCGCAGGTTGGCGCGAGTGCCAGTGCCGGATGTTACCACGCTGCGCATCATCTCTGCCAATTTTTGCGCGTTGTTCATATCCATGGGGTTATCAAGCGTTTCCGGTGAAAATAGCTGTGCGGGTTTACCCGGTTTTTGTATTTTATCAATCATGTACGGGCGCATCAGCACGCCGTCATTTGCCACTGTGGCGGCGACCATTGCCATCTGCAGCGGAGTTACCGTGACGGTACCCTGACCAAAGCCGATTTGTGCCAGTTCGCCTTCGGGGATGAATCTTTTTTCATTAATCAGCCGGCTTTTTTTCACCGTCAGCGGAAAATAGCTCATCCAGTCGCGGTTAAAACCGAATTTTTCCACACTGGATTCCAGTTTGTCAAAACCAAGGTTGATAGCAGTACGGGCAAAGTAATAATTGCAGCTATAAGTGAGTGCCTGCTGCATGGCGATGGTACCGTGGTGTTCGCCATGATAATCAGTAATTTTAATTTTATCGTAAACAGTGTTGCCTTCACAGGTATAGGTGGTCTCCGCCGATGTCGGGTCGTCCTGCAGTGCTGTCGCCGCCGTGAGTACCTTCATAGTACTGCCGGGAGGATACAGGCCGGCGATAGCGCGGTTGGTCATACTGCCATCATCGCCTTTTTTGCTTGGGTCGTTGATATCAAATGTCGGACTGGTCGCTAATGCTAATACCCGTCCGCTGGCTGGTTCGATAACGGCCACTGCACCCCGCCGGTTGTCCAGCGCGGCATAAGCGGCATTTTGCAGTTTTAAATCTATCGTCAGGGTGACATCTTTGCCGCTGCGCTTGTCGCCGCTCAAAATACGGGCAATTTCCGCGCTGTCAAACTGTTTTATTATCCCTGCAAGTTCGCTGTTTAACGCTTTTTCTACCCCGGCGCGGCCATATTTGGGATTTACGTAACCGATGATGCCGGATAGCGAAAATGGGTCGGCATATTTCCGCACTCGTCCAACCGTCCAGGCTAATTTTTGTCCGCTGCAGTCATAAATAGTGCCGCGCGGTATGCTCTGTTCGGTGCGCATTGCCCGCCGGTTAGTAGGCAAATCCGCCAGAAAACCGGCGCGCCACAAATGCCACTGCGCCTGCCAGCACAGCATGAATACAAATAATATTGAGATTAAAAGATACATGCGGCGAATCCGCACATCCAATTCATTTTCCACAGATAAAGATTACCGCGATGAGAGAAAGACGTCAACTTTTTTGGTGTTAACCTACCCAACTTTAATCTCAACCGCCTCATCTTGCCCTAATTTCATGGTTTCACCAAATATCACAGCATTGCCTTCGCGCTTTACGGCAACGCCATTCGCGGTGATATTTCCTGCTGGCAAGTCTGCTATTTCCAGACGTTTCAGTTGCTGGCTGCCGTATTTTACCGTCAGGGTAAATTTACCGGCGGCGATGTCCTGCTGGTAGGTTCCCCAACCGGTGCTGGTGGACCAGAAGGTGGTGTATTTGTCGGCATTTATCTTTGGCGCAAAGCCAAGAGTGGCGGCGGGAAGGCTGTAGGTGAAACCATCCAACGCCAGTTTTACCGACCATGACGCCATTGCCCGGGCGTAATGATGACCGCATTCTATCTGGTTCCAGGGGTTGCGGTTGTTGCCGGCATAACGGTCGCTGACCGCTTTTACAATGGTTAAACCCTCGTCTACCCAACCTTCATATACCAGGTGGGCGGCGACATGGTATTCAATGCCGGTCCATACCTCGTCGGAATAGACAAATGGCAGTGCAGGACGATTGCCATGCGGCCAGGAACACAGCAGCAGGCCAGCCTCTTCATTCAACGCGTATACCCGCTGAACGTTATTAAAATCGCCGATTGGAGCGCGGAAGTTATTTTTGAATATCGATAGCAAAGTGGTACGGACATTATCCTGATTCAATAAATACCCAAGTCCGGCGACATGGGATGCCCATTGTCCCAGCAATTGGTCAGACAGGCAGCCTTCGCCATACTGGTATTTCGGCACCATGGTATTGCCGGACATGGCGGATTTTTTGCCGCCGGGCGACTGTTTGCACTCACAGGCGGGTCCGCAGCAATCGCTTTCCGGACTTCGCAATACTTCCGGTACAGTTACTTCGGGTATCACATCGACTTTTTGTATGTAATACTCGCCATTCCACAGTTCCGCGTCTACCTTTGTCCGACCGCTTTCATAAATTGCGTGGTATTCGGCGGCTTTATCATTCTCGCCCAGGTAGCGGGCAATCTCTTCACATGACCGCAACGCCCCCAAGTACATGGCAGTACACATGGTATTCGGTCCAAAGAACTCGATGTCGTAAGTATTATGCTGTTCGCCTTCCATCACACCATCTTTGTTCGGATCCCATAGCGAGTCAATGCTGCGTTTTTCGTTGTCTGATGCGTTTATCACTCCGGCCCCGCCGCCTTGCATTTTATCCGGCGTCATTGTCCAGGCGTATTCCAAGGCGCATTTTACATTCGGCCATATCTCGCGGAGAAAATCGTCATCGCCAGATAACTGCCAATCGCGGTAAACCTGAATTATGGTACCCATTTGTCCATCGGCGCACGGCTTAAAATCCCACAACTTGCCGCCGGGGGGTAGACTGGTGCGGAACGCCATGTTGCCGGTTTCCCGAGTGTTGTATAAAAACTCGGTGCGGCGCATGGTGCGTTCCAACTGCGGAAATAAAAATGCCACCGCCTGTTCGTAATTCCAAACGTGAGTGCAGGAACCGTGACAGCAACCAGCCTTGTCGCCGCATCCTTCCCAGGCAAAAAAGTTGCCATTCGCCAGCAGGTAGCAGGTATTGGTGCGCATGATGCTTGCCTGGCTGGTGATTGCTTCCAACAGGTAATCCGGCAAAGTATTGGCAAAAATCGACTGCTGCCAGCGTGTGGTTTCATCGCGAAGACGCGGCAATGACGAATTAATATAATCTGCTACTGCCCAGGCGTCGCGATAATGGACACTAACATAATTATCCAGTACAGCGGGCAGGTTTTCCATATTATCGCGCCATGGATTGTCCAACTTGGGGAAATGCCAGGTGATATATACCGGCAAAGTAACGGAGCCATTGGCAGGGACAACGGCATGTAAAATTATCGACGCGACATCGCCGTTGTGCGGGCCAGGATCGGCATCCAGCACCTGGGCAACCTTTCCTGTGGCGGCGAAGTTATCCCAGAACAGGTGCGCTTTATCCCACCAGCCGCCGCGATACCAGCGGGTGACGCAATCGGTCTTTGCCCACGGCGAACTTATCGCGATGGTGCCGGTATTACCGCAATTAACATTTTCATCGGGATGGGACATCAATATGCCGCGCAGGTTTCCCGCTGCCTGGTAGCTGTTTAAAGCGCCATTGCCAATCTTTTTCCCATTGGCATCACTTTTCGTCAGAGGATTAATCATGCTTGCAGCCAGTGAAATTTCAACCGGTGTGTTCGTCGGGTTGCTGATGGTCCATTCAAATATTGCGGTTGGTATCGCGCTGTCATGCACATTCAGTGGTATGAACGGGTTCCACGCGGTTAATTCTGCCGTAACGGCGACATCTTTGTCTGACAGATTTAATGTCGCGACTGGGTATTCACCCTTAAAAGTGACATAGCTGAAGCGGGAAACACCGCTTAATTCTCCCGGCGATTCGCCAAATCCGCTGCGGTATGGCGTAGGAATCTTCCCTTCCAGTATCTTCGCCACCGGGATGCCGCCTTCTGGCTTTGCCCACAGCGCGAAAAATGAGAAAGGCACTGTATTACCCTTGTCAGGATGATTAAAAATCTCAAAATCCCGCAAATTACCGCGCCCGCCCAGGCTGATAGTGCCGGTGCCGATGCCACCCAAAGGAAAAGCAATCTCACTCAACTGCTCCCCGGTAAAACGGCGCTGCCCGCCTTGGCGGTGCAGCACATCATCTGTAAATGCCCTGGTCATATTATTTCTCCCTTATCACTTTTTTATTTTGACATGATTAACATGATTATCATGATTAAATTTTTCCTGCCCGTTCATGTTAATTTTAATACATTACTTTCGCCTGTATTCAGTAAATACCGGGCAACCACAAGGGATTGCCCCTACAACATATATAAAAACGACAGATATTATGTAATAAAATCTTTATTTTAAACTCCCCTCCTTGCCAAGGAGGGGTGGCCGAAGGTCGGGGTGGTTTTCGCCTACCACAAAACTACAACCTGAAATAAATTCGTAATTTACAATTTGCCTTTTTTAACATTTATTACTGTACTTTTTTCTGCTATTTGCAGCCTCGAAATCGGTCTTTCATCCACACCTTCCGCCAGCCAGCGCACTGATTTTTGCGCTATTTCTGCCATTGGGTAGGTCATGGTGGTGATATCTGATTGGAATCGGTTGAAAGTTGGGCTGTTGTCTACCCCGAGTATTGATACATCGCCGGGTACAGATACGCCGTTTTCCTGTAATGCCCGCATTACCCGAATTGCCAGCCAGTCGTTGTGGCAAAATATGGCGGTGGGCTGGTAAGACGCAACTGTTGATAGCAAATCAGAAAATACGCATACTTTCGGCTGCAATCCCCGGCTGGTCATTTCGCTGACATAACCGGCTTGCCGTTCAATAATGCCGCATGCCTGGCGATGATATGTGACGTGCAATATCCGTCGATGGCCTTTGTCGGCAAGGTATGCCGCCGCGTCAACACCGGTGAATTGTTCGTTTGGCGCAAAAAATGGTACTACATCATTTTCGCAGGGGCTGATAAGGGTGGCAATGGGCAGCGAATTTACCAGGTGAGCAGGTATTTGAATATTTTCCTCGGGTGGAATGGCAAGAATGGCGCGTACCCGTCGCGCTGCGAAGTCGTCCAGCGCTTCGATAAATTCAACTTTATCCGCCACCGGCGAGATGAAAAGCCGCAAGCCAAAATCGTCGCAGGCCTCTTTTACCACCTGCATGAAATCCATGAAGAATACCGAGTTCATCGCCGGAACCAGCATGCCGAGGATATTGCTTTTGCCGGACAACAACTCTTTCGCTGCCGGGTGCGGACGATATCCGTGTTCTGCCGCCATCGCCAATATTTTATCCCGGGTTGCCGCGCTGACGCCGGGCCTGCCGTGAATTGCCCTGTCCACCGTCCCCTGGGAAACCCCGCACAATTTCGCCAATTCCAACGAAGAAATCACCCGCCATCCCCTTTCCGTTTAATTACACGGTGATAGTGTAGAGGATGAAATATGTTGTGTCAAGAGGAAAACGCTATTAAATTTAGACATGATTAACATGATTTACAAGATTAAATTTATCCTGCCTATCCTGCTCATCCAAGTTAATTTTTAACTTTTAATTTTCAATTTTTAATTTGAGAACTGCGTCATACGCCAATTTTGGCTGGCAATTTCTATCGAACAGCAGCGGGTAGTTGGTGCGTTTATACGGGTAATAGTTCAGCCAGCTTCTGCCATCGTTAAGGTTCCAGAATGCTACCCGGGTTATAACGTCGCGGTGGCGCAGGAATATTTTGAATAGTTCGGCGTATTGTTCTGCCTGGCGCTGAAAAAGTTCGACGGGACAGCTGTCTTTATAAGGGTCGCCGGCGGATTCGTCCCAGGGCAGCATGCTGATGTCCAATTCGGTAATCATCACCTTCAACCCGCTTTGCGCGTAGATGTCGATGGCGGCGTCAATATCGGCAAATGGAATATTATCCAGTGACCAGTGCCCCTGGATGCCGATGGCGTCAACCTTGACACCGGCGTCGCGCAATGACGACAGCAGGCGCAGCGTCTTTTCGCGCTTCACCGGCCCTTCGTTGCTGTAGTCGTTGTAATACAGTTGCACGTCGGGGTCGGCCTCGCGGGCAAAACGAAACGCCTGCGCCAGATAATCATCGCCCACCGTCCGCAGCCACGGCGAATCCCGCAGGTAGTCGTCCTTGTCATCAATAGCCTCGTTCACCACGTCCCACCCCATTATCTGCCCGCGGTATCTCCCCACCAGGGTATGAATATGGGTGCGCATCCGGGAAAGCATCAATTCGCGGCTTGCCGGTCCATCACCATCCAGAAAAAACCAGTCCGGCGTTTGCTGGTGCCACAACAAGCAATGCCCGGTCATCATCTTCCCATTATCTCGCGCAAATGCCGCCAACGCATCCGCCTGCTCAAATGTAAACACCCCTTCCCGCGGTTGAATAGCACCCGGCTTCATACAATTCTCCGGGGTGACCACATTAAACTGCGACAATATAGCGTCAATCTCCACCGCCGAATAATCACCCGGCAATGTACCGCCCAATGCAACGCCGATGTTGAAGGCCGACTGGTATTTTTGGTATAGGGATTTCATGGGAGGGGAGCTCCTTTTTATAAAATTTCTTTTTTTGTCTGAACCACGATTCACTGGATTATAGGATTTAAGGATTTTTTTACGTAATCCTATAATCCATTAATCCCATAAATCGTGGTTCAGACAAAATACAATTTTCCTCTTCAAATAGCCGGGCCGGCTATTATACTTTTTTCAGAAATTGGAATTCTTCCGTAGTTACTCCCTCTGTCATTGCAGTGACATCATACTTGAGAATGGAACATAATTTGCCATTTGCCATTTCTCTCTTCTCTCCTCACTCTTCTATCTTCTTCACCGCTACCGGCATTGCTGCAGCCCGGTATACAGATAAACGAATAACCGCAGCAAATCGTCGCCATCAAAGAGCGCATCATTATTCATTTCGCTGTTTTGCCGGCCTGATACCTTTATATAATCTCCACTTACAGCAGATAATTTTATCAGGTTGCCTTTTATTGCGACTTTTATCTCTATTTGGCCAGGCACTCCAACGGGCAGGTGCTGCTGGATATTCGCAAAGTTTGGATAAACAGTTGGGTCTGGCCGCAGAAATACAGATACTTCTTCGCTGATCTTCTCTTTCACTTTGGTATATTTTTTCTTCTGTTTTTCCATGCGGTTTATCTCCTGGACTATTTTCAACTTAAAACGGCTGCCATCCATTAATTTACCGGATGCACCGAACCAGTTGTCAACATAGCGGTAATGAGTTATCGGGAATGTCAAAAAGCCGCCTTCAACATTTTTTGACACTAATCTGCCGTGTTTTTTATAACCGGAAAAATCAATTGATACCCCACAAGGCTGCGCGGGTTTTACATCCTCGCCCAACACAGAAAACATTCGCATTGGAATTAAAAAACGACGATTCTCGATATCTTTAGCTGCCCAGATGTTGTATACAATAACGAAATAAATCAGTCCTATTATACCAGCTGCCAGCAAAACAATACCTGCATTGCCGGCGGCTTGAATTAGAAAAAATCCGCCGATAGATGCGATACCGCATATCCAGATTCCTGTCTTATTATTCTTCATTTTCTCTTCAATTAACCGGTCATTCTCCTGCAGTTTCTGCAAATCTGCAATGATAACATCAGCAGGCGCATTTTTAATATATGGATCAGGCATAAAAATTATCTCCTGTTTTTATTATTGTATTCTTAACCATAAATCTTCGTCAAATAAATTGGAATAATAGGTGTCAAGTGTTAGGACACCTCGATGGTACAGACACCTTCCTGGCTTCGCCACTCGGTGTCAGTCCCTGATTCATACTCAAAATTTCAATTTAAAACAATAAATAATTTAGGCTTCGCATAAATCTGTGTAATTTTTAATTTTGCATTTTTAATTTTTAATTAATTTGCCATTTGCCATTTCCAATTTTCTCTCTTCTCTCTTCTCCCCGCAATCTATATAATAGACCCACATGACGGATGAAATCAGACTGATTCGGGTGGCTTTGCCTACGCTGGGGTGCAAAGTTAACAGGTATGACAGCGACACGCTGGCGCGGGAATTGCGGCGGCGAGGGTATTGCATTGTACCGGCATCGCAGCCGGCAGATGCCTATATCGTGAATACCTGCACTGTCACCGCGGACGCTGGGGCGAAGTCGCGGAAAGTGTTGCGAAAAGCGTTGAAGCTGACGCCGGGAGCGGTAATGATAGTCACCGGGTGCTATGCCGCACTGGAACATGACGAAGTAGAAGAGATGGACGGGATCACCGCGGTGGTGCCGCAGGAAAGGCAGGCGGAGATACCCGACTTGCTGGAAAAGCTGCTGCCGCCAATGGGTAATGATGACGGCGGGATAATATCCGGCTCGATTAACCGCACCCGCGCGGTGGTGAAGGTGCAGGATGGCTGTGACCGCCAGTGCGCCTATTGCGCGGTAACCATTGCGCGGGGAGATTTACGCAGCCGGCCAATAGAGGAAATTATCGACGAATTAAAAATAATCCTGGCGCGCGGGGTAATGGAAATAGTGCTAACCGGCATCCGTCTGGATGCCTATGGAATGGAAGGCGACGATTATCGACTGGCGGATTTGATAAAAGCCACTATGCCACTGGATATACCGCGCCTGCGGCTGTCATCGCTGGAGCCTATTGGGATTGATGACGAACTGATTGCCGCGCTGGCAAACCACCCCACCCTTTGCCGGCATTTTCACCTGTGCCTGCAATCCGGCGACGATGAAATATTGGCAAAAATGCGCCGCGGCTATGATGCGGCATTTTTCACGAATATGGTGAATAAAATCAAGGCTGCCATGCCCGACGCGACTTTCAGCACCGATGTGATAGTCGGATTCCCCGGCGAGACCGACACAGCGTTTTTTAATACCTTCAAATTAATTCAGGAGATAGGATTCATAAATCTCCACGTATTCCGCTTCTCTCCTCGTCCACATACCGAGGCTGAAAAGATGAAACACCCGGTGCAGGACAGCGTAAAAGATACCCGCAGCGCATACCTGCATGATCTGGAAAAAAGATTATTCGCAAAATCCGCCGAAAAACTGATAGGTACGATCCAGCCTGTCCTGGTAGAACGCGGTGGTACCGGACTAACCCCCAGCGGTCACCGGGTATCAGCAGATTTTACCGCCAAAGATTTAAACAAAATCCTGCCAGTATTGATAGAGTCAGTGGAAGATATGACAATGTATGGAAGAGTGAAGAGTGAAAAAAATTGACAATTGACAATTGACAGTTGACAATTTTCTCATGAATTATCGAAATTTTGATTCGTAATTCGTAATTCGTAATTTCACTTTTCACTCTTCTATCTTCACTCTTCTTTAAACGCTATTGCCGGTTCTACGTTGCGTACTATGCAATCGTTTGCGTAGGTGCGTTGCGGCAGAATGATTACGGAGTTTACTACTGCTCCCGGTTTTACCGCGAAAGGCGCGTGGTGCCATACTCCCGGTTTCAATATAACTGCGGTTCCCTGCGGAACGCGGAAAACTTCCAGTGCCGGTATAGTGTCGTCGCCAGTCGCCGGACCAACGTGCAGGTAAATATCGCCATCCAACGGCAGGATACCCTCGCCGGTACAGGTGTGGAATTCGCAAACATCGATTGCCAGCGGTCGCCATGCCGTTTGGCAGATGCCCAGGGAAACCTGATTATTGCCATCAGGACCCAGGTTCAGCACGCCGCCGCAGTCGGGCCAGAAAGAGATGATATCGCCACCCACCAGCGGAGCATCAGTCGGCGGGGTCAGTGCCCCAAAAGTGCCATAAGGCTTGAAAGCCTCCATAGTTAACGCTTTAACACATAAAGTCATGTCATGTTCCTTTATAAAAAGAATGTTATCGTGGTTATGATACTAATGCTTGGTGGTTGTGTAAAGTGGCAGGAGAGAAAATTGACAATTGACAATGGAGAATTGACAATTAGGTACCCATTCTTGAGTTGTGTTATAAACATAAATTGAGTGTATATGTTCAATTTGAGAATATAAATGTATCGCCGAGTGGTAGGGGAGCTGTCCCCAGCTCCCGCGAAAGAGTTTTTTTAATAAAAAAGTATAGGTAGTGACGACAAAATAAGGTTTGTAAACACAACACCACGCAAAAAATCTATCGCTATTTCGCTTTATCACATCATTATTCCGGTTCTTTCGGGGAAGTTGAGTACAACTTCCCTTGACAGCATTTTTATTGTAAGTCTCACCACAGTAACATAGAATTATATCACCGATCACTCATGATTTTGGCAATTTCCTCGTTTCTATACGTAGGAAAACAGGTTTGGATGGTTTCCAGTATTTGCCAGGCTTCAGCTTCTACTATGCTGCTACATCATTAATACTTCCGGCAAATCTTATGGTTTTTGCACCATAATTGAAAGTTATCAGGAAATCTTCTATGCCATTATAACCATGTTTATAGGTACCACCTTACATTGCATTATAAGTGGCAATAAAGAAACGTAAATCTTTCAGAAATTCCGTATTACTTTAGCCGGTCAAAATTACCATGTCAACAATACATGACTAAATTAATAAAAAATTATTCTGTTATCTTATTGAAAATGAATTAAGTAATCTGTATAATGTGCCTCATACCCGTCTGGCGGGTAAATTTTATGAGTTTCATCAACAAATTTGGAGGTAAGTTAATGAGCGAGACTAACGTGGCGGCTCAACAGAGTGAAGCCAACGTAGTTGCCCCCCAGTTCAATCGTTGGATACCGGTGATAGCCGGTATTGCCATTCAGTTGTGCTTGGGAACAGCGTATATCTGGGGTGTTTTTCAACCCGAGGTAACCAAACTATTCGGCTGGACAAATGTAACGGCCGGTTACACATTTTCTTTCCTATTGGGCATATTAACCATTGGCAGCACCATTGGTGGAAAGATTCAGGACAAGTTTACCCCTAAACCTGTTGTTTTGGGTGGCGGTCTGGTATTAGGTGCAGGATTCATTCTCGCATCATATACTACCGCGGCAGCACCATGGTGGTTGTGGCTGACTTATGGTTGTATCGGCGGGTTTGGCATGGGTATGATTTATACCACAGTTATCGCGACTTGTCAGAAATGGTTTCCTGACAAACGCGGGTTAATCACCGGTATCATCGTTTCCGCGTTAGGATTCGGTGGCCTTGTTTTCACCCCGGTCGCCAGCACGTTAATTAAATCGACTGGTGTATTGCAAACCTTCATGTGGTTAGGCGTCATATTCATTGTTGTTTGTACTATTGGGTCGCAATTTGTTGTTAATCCTCCTGCAGGATTTAAACCGGAAGGTTGGGTTCCACCTGCGCCGAAAGAAGGTTCACATATCGTGCAGGATTTCTCTCCTGTTGAAGTGTTGAATACGCCACAATTTTATATGGTAATAATCGCTTTCATGCTTGCTACTGCCGCCGGTCTAATGATTATCCCCTACGCAAAAGTATTGGGAGTATCTGGTGGTTTAACAAAAGAAGTCGCTACCTACGGCGTGATGGTTATCGCGATGTTCAACTCCTTCGGACGCCTGTTCTGGGGTGGTGTATCAGATAAATTAGGACGAAAAAACACCTTACTCATTCTTACTCTGATGGCAACAGCGTCAATTTTATTTGTTGCTGCCGCACAGTCATATATAATCCTGGTTCTTATCGGTATAGTCGCATTCTCATACGGCGGATTTCTGGGTACATTTCCCGCGCTTACCGCGGATTTCTGGGGAATCAAGAATATGGGAACTAATTACGGCATGATTCTTCTCGGATTCGGTATCGGCGCAGTTGCTTCTCCATTCATTGCCGGATACGTAAAAGACCAAACCGGCGGATTTTTCTGGGCATTCATCATCGCCTCAGCAGCATCCTTTGCAGGTTTTCTGCTGATTCTTTTCCTCAAACCACCCAGTTTGAAGAAAGTAAAAACAAACGAATAGAATTCTGTCCAATAATGTAGTTTTTCGCATTAACAGGTCCAGTAAATAGTTACTGGGCCTGTTGAATTTGCATTGGCGAAAATCTATTTACAAAATCGGTTATTATTTGTATAATTTAGTCCTAAAAACTGAATATTGACCCTTATCAAGAGCGGCGGAGGGTAATGGCCCTTTGAAGCCCGGCAACCTGTTTTGGATTAGCGTCTGAATCGTGGTGCCAATTCCATCGAATGTGATTCGACAGATGAGGAGTAACGAATAAAATTCGTCTTACTACTCTTCTGCTGATTGCATGAAGGGTATTTTTTTTAGTTATGGGAGTATAAATACTATGAACAAAAAATTATTCACGTCAGAATCCGTTACCGAAGGGCATCCTGACAAAATTTGCGACCAGATTTCTGACGCGATTCTCGACCACATTCTCGCCAACGATAAAGAAGCCCGGGTTGCCTGCGAGACCCTGGTTACCACCGGATTGGTTTTAGTTTCCGGTGAAATAACGACAAATTGCTACATTGATATTCCAAAAATAGTGCGCGAGACCATAAATAATATCGGATATGACCGGGCAAAATACGGATTTGACGCGGAGACTTGCAGCGTTTTAACATCGATTCACGACCAATCCGCCGATATTGCGATGGGGGTAAATGAGTCGCTGGAAGCAAAAGAATCACATTCAAATGCCAGAGACAACGGTGCCGGCGACCAGGGGATGATGTTCGGTTTTGCCTGCGATGAAACCCCGGAATTAATGCCAATGGCAATTCACCTGGCGCATAAATTGGCAAAAAAATTAACCTTCGTCAGAAAAGAAGGAATCCTGAAATATCTGCGTCCGGACGGAAAAACCCAGGTTACCATCGAGTATGACGGGGATAAGCCGGTTGCGATTGATACTATCGTCGTATCAACCCAGCATAACCCCAACGTTTCCATGCAGCATTTACGGGAAGACATTATCGAACATGTCATCAAGCCGGAATTGCCCGCGAACCTGAAGACGTCTGATACAAAATATTACATAAATCCCACCGGCCGATTTGTCATCGGCGGTCCAAACGGCGACACCGGCCTTACCGGACGAAAGATAATTGTTGATACCTACGGTGGTTACGCCCGCCACGGCGGCGGATGTTTCAGCGGCAAGGACCCGACGAAAGTTGACAGAAGTGCCGCCTACATGGCGCGTTACGTGGCAAAGAATATTGTCGCCGCCAAACTGGCAAAAAAATGCGAGATTCAAATTGCCTATGCTATTGGTGTTGCGCATCCTGTCAGCGTAAGAATTGATACCTTTGGCACCGGCAAAATATCTGATGATAAACTCGTTAAAATTATTAACGAACATTTTGATTTGCATCCGACATCAATAATTCAAGACCTTAACCTGCTTAACCCGATATACCAGCGCACCGCCAGTTACGGTCATTTTGGCAGAAACGAGGAAGGCTTCCCCTGGGAAGTAATCGACAAAGATTTTTTGAAAAAAATGAAGAGTGAGGGGTAGAAAAGTTTGATTTTGGCTTTACTTGCCGGGTACAAGCCAACGAATCCCGTGATATCAGTAAATGTTTATTTTATTGTTATCGCGGGATTCGACTCAGTCCCCTACCACAGCCAATATTTTTTCATAACACCGGATGCTTAAATTAATGTAGAGTGTAAATTGCTCTTATTTATCCACCCGCCATCCGTCCACATATATCGGTCCGGTGCCGTTGTAGTACCAGTATACAAATGGCGATTGCAAACCTTCTGTTTTCCAGGGTTCGTAACCCGCTTTTGCTTTTGATGCAGCCATGTTAAGCGGGAATTTTGTGTATGGTGCCTTGATTTCTGTCCAGATACCTTTCACTAACGGGTCTGGATATTGATAGATTTCAGTGTATGTTGGCAATCCTGCAAGGGTACCAGTGCCAACCTGTACTACCATCTGCGGTTCGCTGGCGGTTGAAAAATTGCCGCAATTGAATTGAAATGCGATAGCAGTAGTATTCGAACCGAAAGGAACATAATACCATCCGCGAACACCCGCATTGTAAGGGATAAGTATGTTGCGAGTATTATAGACAGGGGTGTTGGCGGCGCGTCGGCTGGAAGCGCCTGATGTGGTAACTTTCGTACAATATCCGCCGGTAACTGAATAATTGAATTCCGCAGGATAATTTACCTGCGAGCATTGGGTTGGTGCTTCATAACTGATATTATCATCCCACCAGCAAGTGTCCCAGGTGCCGCTGCTGGTTGTGAACGGATACTGGTCCGGAGATGCACTGCTTGCCTGCGGCATTGCCATCGGCATGCGGATTCCATTGAGAAAAACATTTTGCTCTACAGCGACATGACCGTCAATATAAGAAACTATGCACATGTTTGAATGGCGCTTGTTGTCAGTATCTGCAGGAATATAAGCGATATTTGCCTGTGTTGTCGATACATTGGCTCCATCAGCGGTGATAGGCATAGTCGTGGGATCTGCGACATCACCAAGTGATTTTCCTGAGATAAAACTGTTGTAAACGTAACCGTTTGGTGTGTTTTTCCCCTTACTGGGGCATACCATCACACCCGGGTCTAACTTTAAATCATTCCACACACTTGATGTTAAAGGCAGCGTTTCATCATGATCCTGAACATACATTGATGCAGTAGCCGCAATCTGGCGCTGATTGCTGACGCAGGTAGTCTGTCTTGCTTTTTCACGCGCGCGGGCAAATACCGGGAATAAAATAGCGGCGAGAATGGCAATAATGGCAATCACTACTAATAATTCAATAAGTGTGAATCCATAACAGGTCTTTTTATTTGACATAGTATCCTCCGATTTACATTTAATGGTTACGTAACCATCATGCATTATCAAATTTTACCATTCCATTATTTTGATGTCAATACAATTAAGGTTGTATAAGATAAATTAATTGTTTTTTATTAAGTTGTGTATGCTTGCCGATTGGCAGGCGTATCAGCCAAGCTTGCCGGGGACAGACAACGAATCCCGTGATATCAGTAAATGCTTATATTGAAATCATCGCGGGATTCGACTCAGTCCCCTACTACAGCCAATATTTTTTGATAATACCGGAGACGAAAATATTCTAACATGATGGGACAGACACATTCCTTGCTTTGCCACTCTGTGTCAGTCCCTTAAGTTCTCAATTAATTAAGCCCATTCAGCCGCGCGATTATTTCGTCTTGCAGTTTTTGTCCCATGTAGGTGAAGTCGGCGCTATAGCCCGCCACCCGCACCGTTAACCCGCGATAACCATCGGGGTCGTTCTGGGCGGCACGCAGTGTTTTGGCGTCAACGACATTTATCTGCAATTGACTGCCACCTAATTTTACGAAGGTGCGGATCATCGCTGTCACATTTTTACAGGCGTCAGGAGTGGCAACATCGGCGGGTGATAGCCGCAGAGTGGATACATTACCAGCAATGAGTTTTGAATGGTCGAGTCGACACAGTGAACGTATCATGGCGGTGGGGCCGGCGGTGGAAAGGCCTTGCGATGCTGCCAGGGAATCCGCCAGCGTTTGCCCGGGGTGGCGTCCGTCCATGGTTGCACCCATCACCATGCCATAAGAAATGTGCATGTTTTCTCCGCCTGCCAGATGACCCAGCACCAGTGCTTTGCGAAAATCGGTATGCCGGCTTTCCAGCGCGTCGGCAAGCATGGTTATCAGTCGTGCACCTATCAAATCAACTTCTTCGCAATCATTGCCAAATTTTGGCAGCGTCTTAATTTGCGCAAACAGTGTCGGGTCATCGGCATCAAGCCGGGTATATAAATCAATCAGCGTTTTTCCATCTGCCAGTTTTTTCGCGGCATACAGCATATCTGCCGCATTTGGCAGTCCCAGAGCTTCCCAATGGCCATAATGGCTGGATGCGCCGCCATGGGCAAAATCTAAAGCGCGTTCCAGGCAAACCGGCATCAGCAGGGTTGCGTTGTAATGGGTATTGGTGATTTGCTGGTCAAGCCAGGCATTTACTTCGCAACAGGCATCTGCAACTTCTTCAATCTTTTTCGTAATTGCAATCCAAATATCTTCCGGTTTTTTGCAGCTTCGCAGCGCTTCATCCACCAGCATTGCCAGGTTAATCCAGCCATTCGGCGCGCCCCAATTGCCTTTTCCTGGCGATACCACTTCGGTACATCCGCTTAACGCGTATTCGCGTGCTTCCTCTACTGGTACGCCGATACGGGTAAGTCCTTCAATAATCGGCTTATCACCGTAAAAACTCGGTTCCGCCAGTCCTTCCGCCAGTGCCGCTACCGCCATATCCAGCACGTCCTGCGGGGTATCGTCGGTACAACGCACATATACAGTCGGTCTTAATAATCGCACCTTGCGAATCGCCTGCAAAAAAAGACGCGTCAGGTCGTTGCATCCATCGCTGCCGTCGGGCAGCATACCGCCCAGGGTCATAGTTTGCACCGAACTGACGTTTACAAAACCTTCGAAAACGTCGTGATGCAGTTTAATCAGCAGGTATTCGATAAGTTCCTGTGCGCGCTCCGGGGTGATGCGTCCGGCGGCAAGGTCAGCCTGGTAAAAATCGTTAAGGTAAATGTCAACCCGTCCGGTACCGTCACCGGCAGCCATATAGGCAAACCACAGGCTTTGCACTGCTTCGTGGAAGGTTTCGGCAGGTTGGGCCGGAACTTTGGCACAGATGCGGGCAATCTCGCGCAACTCGGCGGCGCGTTCGGGAGTGGCGGTCTCCGCCTGGCGCAATACTTCCTGCGAATATCTTTGCGCGTGGGCAATTATCGCATCGTGACCCATTGCGAAGGCGAGGTAAAATTCCTTTTTATCGCCGGTTTTCCCTTCTGCCATTTCCCTGGCACGACGCGCCAGCTCTGCTGAACCGGTACGGATGAAATTAGCGTAATCGACAACTTTATGATTTACCGACCCCTGTGGGGAAATCAAGCCGCGCTCCGCCATCGCTTTTAAAACCGGACGGTCATCTGGTGCATTTTTGCCAAAATTATGCACATGGGCATCAGTACCATCTGGATACCAGTTCCAGCTATCTCCATCGGCACGAACGTAACCGCCGACAATCAGTTCGTCATTGGCGATTACCGGCGTTAATTTTGGATGCACCGCGGCAAAACACAAGGCGTCTTTCATAAATGGAGATACGTTGTCCGGGTATTGGAAGGAAGCATACATTTGCCCGCGCTCATCAAACCGGCTTTCTTTCTGGTTAGCGGCAATGGTGGCCAATCTATTTGTACGCGGTGTTGATCCGCGCTGATAAAGACGAATCTTACTGGTAACTGTCATATTTGCACCCTCCAAAAGGGTATTTCAGTGACTGACACCGAGTGGCGAAGCCAGGAAGGTGTCTATCCCGCGTTGTCTATTCCATAAATACAACAGCTTTATCGTTTAACCTTTAGAAGATATTAAAATGAGTGAAGATTTTATTGATATGATGATTTTATTTGAATCGTGATTTATTGGATTTTGGGATTAAAGGGATAACAGATTATAATGAAAAATCAAAATAATCTGTTAATCCTTTTAATTGTAGTTAAGACAAATAATCTGTCCCCCATAACTACGAAGGCAAAGGGGGGAATATTACGGTCAGTGTGCGGCAACGACGCAACGGAATCCGATGCCTTCATCGTATACGCCCGGGAGGCCGCCGAAACGAGATGCGCCGCGGTAGTAGTAGCCAAAGTTGTAGCTGTAATAATACCACGAACCACCCCGCAGTATGCGGCCGTATCCAATTCCTCCCGGAGTAATTGTGATTGGATTAGTCACCGGCGTCGAGGAATAAGTGTCAAACCGGTCTGCGCACCACTCCCAAACATTGCCAGCCAGGTCCTGCGCCCCGCACCAACTCGCTCCTTGCGGGAAACTGCCCACCGGCCAGGTACTAATGTGAAGATCGGAAGAAGTAGATTTATTCGCACACTTCGTATCATCCCAGCCATCGTATGGAGTACCTGGAGTTGCTGTTCCACCCCATGGGTAATTGTTTCCATCCGGTCCCCGCGCGGCCCATTCCCACTGTGCCTCGGTAGGCAGGCTCGCACCCGCCCAGTCGGCATACGCCTTGCAATCATACCAGTTGACATTAACGATGGGGTGATCTTTCAACAACGGGTCATTCCAGCCGGTCTTACCTTCCCAACTAAAACCGTATGGAAACGACGGTATTGTGCGCAAAGTAGCCGTACAGAACTGAAGGTATTGTTTCACCGTCACCTCGTATTTATAAATCCAGTATCCGGAAAGGGTGACCGTTTGCGTTTTTGGCTCACCCCCCCACGAGTCATACTCCGTTCCCATGGTAAAAACGTCGCCCGGCACCCACACCATCTCCGCGCTGTCGATGGGAGTCGGCATGATAGATGGAGGGATATGAATGGTCATGGTGCTTGCTTGAGGATTCCACCATGTTGCATATCCAATACGGCCATCGAAAGTCGCAAAAGCGGAGAGGGTTCCTGGTTGAATGTAAGTAAATGTCGTGATACCATTTATATTGGTTGATTGATGCGGCGCATCCCATACGGCATTGTTGTTATTATGTTGTGTCTGCAAATCAACAGTCGCACCAAAAGCGGGAGCATGGGTAGCGTCGTCAATAACTGTTACCGTCAAAGAGTTCTGATTAGTAAAAGGAATATTTAAGCCGTGCTCGGATAAGTGGGAGATAGTTCCTATGAAGACATTTGGCGTAACCGTGGTATCTCTTACGGCCGTGCCTTCGTAAATCCACTTGCCGGTAGTTTCGTCCAGGTACCACATTTCTATTGGACCAGCACCTGGGTCTCTATCAGGGTCAATTGGGAAGGTGATTACAGCGGTTTTGCCTGAAGCAAGCTGCAGTTCCTGCCCGCCGGAGATAGCGGTGACATCAACGTAACCGTAACTTGCGATGGGAGTGTCGACACCATCTTTATTGCCAACGAATAAGCCAGGGAAACTTTCTGTATAGTGGTTATCTTTCGGAAGTACAGTGGTGATGGCGATATCGGCGGTCGCAACGGGAGTACCGGTATCGGTCACCAGGCTGTTAGCAGGAATATCAACCTTTGCATTTAGCTGGTCTGAACGATCGTCACTAACAGTTACTGGTACAGTAACGTTGATGTTCAGCACCCGATTACCCACTTCCGGCAAAGTGAAGTTTATTACTGCTGTCTGTCTTTGAGATAAAGTAACGTTATCCTGGGTGGACAGGTAAGTTTTAATACCTGCAGGTCCTTGTACTTTAATGATGATCATATTTGCCGGAGTGACGTTCTCTAAAGTGTATTTACCATCAGTGAGTGAGGTGGCAGTTGCACCACCCGCTTGTAGAGTTGCGCCGGCAATAGTTTTACCAGCAATATCGCGTACGATGCCGGTAATTTTCGCTCCGATGAAGTCATCAGTACTCGTCGCCGTCCCACTAATAGTTGTAACACTGATCTTACCGGCAGTGTCGCCACCGGGAACCGTTGCGATGATGGACGTCGCACTCACCACAGTAAATGCTGCTGCAGTTATACCATTAAATTTTACCGCTGTCGCACCAATGAAATTTGTCCCGGTAATGGTGATAATTGTACCCGCCGCACTATAGGCAGGGGTAAAAGAAGTTATCGTCGGAACTGGCGGGGTAATTACCAACGATTTCTCTACAGATGTTACCGTTGCATTAGGATCGACGCCACTTAAATCACGTGCGATGACAGTAAGACTATAGGTTTTAACTGTTGTCGGTATAAAGGTGAAGGTGCTGCTGTTGTTGAAACTGCGCAGCAAAGAAGTGCCAGCCATGAACTTATACTGAACATTAGCACCTCCTGTGGCTGCTGCGTTGAGTATAACGGGTACTCCAACCGATACAGAATTCGATGGTGCTATCGCCAATGAAACCGCGGAGAGTGCTGGTTTTATAGCAAGACTCACTGTCGATGATGTTACAACAGCATCAGGATCAACACTGTATAGATCACGTGCGATGACAGTAAGATTATAAGTTTTCGCTACTGTCGGTGTAAAGGCAAAGGTGCTGCTGCTGCTGAAACTGCGCAGCAATGAAGTGCCAGCCATGAATTTATATTGAACATTAGCACCGCCGGTAGCAGCTGCTGATAATATCACCGGGTTGCCAATCAACACCGCATTAAGTGGCGCTGTCGTCAATGAAACTGTGGCAAGTGCTGGTTTTACAGTAAAATTAGTTGCGCTGGCAGCAGTACCACCGGGGGTTGTCACGCTAATCTTCCCGGTAGTTGCGCCTGCAGGTACTGTCGCGATAATTGTTGTCGCATTGATAACGGAAAAGACTGCCGGCGTACCGTTAAACGTCACCACCATGGATGGGTCAGGGGGTGTGTTAGTAGTGTTAATTGCCACTCCATTATAACCCACGACACCGCTGGTTGGGTAGATAGAAGTAATGGTCGGAGCAAGGGCACCGGTGGTACTGGGGAGCAACAACAGGCAAAGTGCCATTAAGACACTCATCACGAAGGGGGACAAATTGGTATGTTTCATATTACTTCTCCTGATAACAAATGTGCGCAATATTTATTAAACATTCTCAGTAGTCATCCATGTTAAAAATACAAACAACATAATTATTACTGACAACTGAAACTGCTTATACTTAATATATAACGTCTCACACATGTATCTATATGTCAATAGGTAATTTGCATATTATAAGAAAGAAAAATTTTAGAATATTTTATTGTTGTTAAGACAAATAATCTGTCCCCCATAGCCACGAAGGCGAAGGGGGAAAAGCATTAGAATATAGAGGAATATTACGGTCCTGGCGAGGTGCAACGGAACCCGATGCCGTAGTCAACGTCGTAGTTCGGGTAGTAGTCGCTGCGACACGCGCCGCGATAGCTGTAGATGCCATTGTACCACGAACCACCCCGCAGCACGCGGTAGTTTCCAGATGCTGGCCCGGTAGGGTTAGTCACCGGTGAACTGGAATAATTGCCGTCATAGTCGGCACACCATTGCCATACGTTGCCCGTCATATCCTGTGCCCCGCACCAGCTTGCCCCTGTCGGAAAAGATCCTACAGGCCAAGTGGATTTTCCAACAGCGCGCGAATTATAAGAATTCGCGCACTTAGATTGATCCCAGCCATTGTATGGATCATTTACGGTTGCAGTGCCACCCCACGGGTAATTGTTCCCCTGCGGTCCACGAGAGGCGTATTCCCACTGCGCCTCGGTTGGCAAGGTTACACCATCCCAATCGGCATAAGCCTTACAATCAGACCATGTCACATTAACAATGGGGTGCTGTTGAATTTCAGAAGCACTCCAA
Source organism: uncultured bacterium (assembly GCA_964638715.1). Lineage (GTDB taxonomy): Bacteria > Armatimonadota > Hebobacteria > CAIYQO01 > CAIYQO01 > JBAXQQ01. The sequence goes on from CAZWZF010000006.1 coordinate 36,557, forward strand.
TCGGATAAACCCGCCCAACTATAACCGATTGGGAAAGATGGTAATGCACGCGAAGTTGCTGCACAGAACGCGCGGTATTGCGACACTGTCACATCATATTTATATATCCAGTAACCAGAAAGGGTGACTTGTTGTGTAGCAGGAGTCCACCTGTTGTCATAGGGTGTACCCATGGTAAATGAACCACCCGGCACCCACACCATGGCTGCATTATCTTTGAGATTTATACTCAGTGTTCCTGCAATTTTATCAACGGTAAAATTATCTGCACTTATCGCTGTTCCACCTGGTGTCGTAACACTGATTTTTCCAGTAGTCGCGTCATCCGGCACAGTGACTTTCAGCGAAGTTGCAGTAATATTCGTAATAGATGTCGCCACAGTACCGTTAAATTTTACTCCAGTTACACCAGTAAGGTTTGTGCCGATAATAGTTACTACTTGCCCAAATAGACCGCTGATCGGCGTGAAGGAGGTGATGGTTGGTGGATTAGGTGCAGGAACAGCGCAACGGAACCCGATGTTGTCGAGGTAGACGACCGGGCTCCTGGGGTAATCGCGATACGCACCTCGAATGTAGCCGTCATAATAGTTGAAGTCGGCGTCGTAGTGGATGTAGCCGTAGTCGCGCCACGAACCACCCCGCAGCATGCGGTAGGATCCCGATGACGGACCAGTGGGATTAGTCACCGGCGTCGAAGAATAACTGCCATACCAATCCGCGCACCACTGCCAAACATTCCCCGCCATATCCTGTGCGCCGCACCAACTTACTCCCAACGGGAAATTTCCAACCGGCCAGGTAGACTTACCTGCGGCATAAGAATTGTAATAATTCGCACATTTAGATGAATCCCAGCCATTGTATGCATCATTTGCGGTTGCAGCACCACCCCACGGGTAGTTATTCCCCTGCGGTCCACGGGATGCGTATTCCCACTGCGCCTCGGTAGGCAATGCAACGCCATACCAGTCGGCATAAGCCTTGCAGTCATACCAGGTTACATTGACTATCGGATGTTGCTGTAACGCCGGGTCATCCCAACCGGATTTACCTGTCCAACTATAACCGGTTGGGAAATATGGCAACGTACGCGAAGTCGCCGTACAGAACGCGCGGTACTGCGCCACCGTCACATCAGATTTATATATCCAATAGCCGGAAAGGGTGACTTGATGCGCAGGATGTTCATTACTATTTCCTACCCCATTAATGCTGCCCATAGTGAACGTGCCACCCGGCACCCACACCATGTCTGCACTATCAGTAGGATTAATTTTTTCAACATTTATTACAAAATTATTTGTACTAATCGCTGATCCATCAGTATTTGTCACACTAATCTTTCCGGTGGTCGCACCAACTGGCACAATGGCTTTTAATGAAGTTGCTGTTATATTTGTAATAGTCAGAGATGATGTACCATCAAACTTAACCGATGTTGTTCCTGCCAGGTTAGTGCCGGTAATGGTCACTACCGTTCCAACGAAACCACTGATAGGTAAAAAAGAAGTAATAACCGGCATAACAATAAAATCATCCACACTATTCGCCGTTCCATCTGGAGTTGTCACACTCACTTTACCAGTGGTAGTACCAACTGGTACGGTAGCGGTAATGGAAGTCGCATTGGTTACGGTAAATGTAGTTGCCAATGTACCATTAAATTTCACAGCTGTAGTCCCAGCTAAATTTGTACCGGTAATGGTGACTACTGTTCCTATTAAACCGCTGGTCGGCGTGAAGTAGGTGATATTTGGTGGATTCGGTACAGGAACAGCGCAACGGAAACCGACATAGTCGAGGTAGTTGCCCGGGTTGTATTCGTAGTCGCGATAGGCGCCGCGATAGTAGTAGTTGTCGCCGTTGTACCACGAACTACCCCGCATCACGCGGTAGGTTCCTGATGCTGGTCCGGTTGGGTTGGTCACTGGTAAACTGGAATAACTGCCATACCAATCACCACACCACTGACACACGTTGCCCGCCATATCTTGCGCTCCGCACCAGCTTGTCCCCGCCGGGAAATATCCTACCGGCCAGGTGGATTTTCCAACAGCGCTTGAATTATAAGAATTCGCGCACTTGGATTGATCCCAGCCACTGTATGCATCATTTGCGGTCGCGGTACCACCCCACGGGTAATTATTCCCCTGTGAACCACGGGCGGCATATTCCCACTGCGCTTCGGTAGGTAATGAAACGCTTGCCCAATCGGCATAAGCCTTGCAGGCAGTCCAACTTACGTTAACAATAGGGTGCTGTTGCAATGCAGAGTCAGTCCAGCCGGATTTACCTGTCCAACTATAACCGGTTGGGAAAGATGGCAACGCACGCGAAGTCGCTGTACAGAATGCACGGTATTGCGCAACTGTAACATCATATTTATATATCCAGTAACCAGAAAGCGTTACCTGATGAGCAGGATGTTCATTAAAACCTCCTACCCCATCAATGCTGCCCATAGTAAACGTGCTACCTGGCACCCAGACCATGGTCGCGCCATCGATGGAATTAATCTTTTCAATAATGACTACATAATCATTTGTACTAATCGCTGTCCCATCAGGATTTGTAACACTAATCTTTCCGGTGGTCGCACCAACTGGCACAATGGCTTTTAATGAAGTTGCTGTTATATTTGTAATGGTCAGAGATGATGTGCCATTAAACTTAACCGATGTTGTTCCTGTCAGGTTAGTGCCGGTAATAGTCACTACCGTGCCAACCACACCCCTGATAGGTGTAAAAGAAGTAATAGCCGGCATAACAATAAAATCATTAGTACTAATCGCCGTTCCATCAGGATTTGTCACACTAATCTTTCCGGTGATCGCACCAACTGGCACAGTAACTGTTAATGAAGTGGCTGTTATATTTGTAATAGTCAGAGATGATACGCCATTAAACTTAATCGATGTTGTTCCTGCCAGGTTAGTGCCGGTAATGGTAACTACCGTGCCAACCACACCACTGATAGGTGTAAAGGAAGTAATAGCCGGCATAACAATAAAATTGCCAACACTATTCGCCGTTCCATCAGGATTTGTCACACTAATCTTCCCGTTGGTCGCGCCAGTAGGCACAATGGCTATAATGGATGTCGCGCTATAAATGGTAAATGTCGTGACAATTGTGCTATTAAATTTTACTGCAGTAACACTGGAAAAATTCGTCCCGGTAATAGTCACTGACGTGCCCACCACACCACTGATAGGAGTGAAGTTAGTTATCGTCGGAGGACGATAAACTGTAAAATCTGTTACGCTGGTTGCTGTACCACCGGGTGCTATTATGCTGATTTTCCCGGTCATTGCGTCACCAGGTACTGTAGTAGTAATAGATGTTTGGCTGTTTACAGTAAATGTCGCAACTGATATGCCATTAAATTTCACATCTGTTGCTCCGATAAAATTGGTTCCTGTTATAGTAACTGATTGGGTGAGAGAACCACTGGTCGGTGTAAAAGATATTATAGTTGGTGGTTGATAAATAGTAAAATCTGTCCCGCTGGTCACTGTGCCTGTTGGAGTTGTTACAACAATCTTCCCGGTAGTCACACCTGATGGTACAATTGCGGTTATAGATGTATTACCCGCAACGATGAACGTTGTGGCAGCTATGCCATTAAATTTAACTGAAGTTGCACCGGTCAGGTTAGTGCCGGTGATGCTCACTATTGTTCCTGTAATTCCTATAGATGGTGTAAAAGAAATTGGTGTATCCGATGTTAATATACAGCGGAACCCGAGAGTGTAATCACTACTATTAGGATCGCTGCTGCCGCGACTGGTGCAACGGGAAATATCTTCACTCCCCATCCACGAGCCGCCTCTTAATACACGTGAATTACCCGAAATAGGACCAATAGGATTATTAACCGGCGTTGATGCATAAGAGGCACCATACCAGTCCGCGCACCATTCACCAACATTTCCAGATAAATCATTTACACCACACCAGCTTGCCCCGGCCAGGAAAGATCCCACCGGCCAGGTGCTGATACCCATATTAAACGAGTTATAATAATTTGCACATTTAGTTGAATTCCAAGAATTAAATAAATCAGAAACTGTCGCTGTACCACCCCAGGGATAATTGGAACTCAAAGGTCCGCGTGCTGCATATTCCCATTGCGCCTCAGTGGGAAGTTTCACCCCTGCCCAGTCGGCAAATGCCTTTGCATCATTCCAACTGACATTTACTATCGGGTGTTGTTGTATCGTCGGGTCATTCCAGCCTGTGGGTTTATTTGCCCAACTAAAGCCGGATGGGAACACTGGCAGCGCCCGCGAAGTTGAAGTACAAAACTCCAGATATTGCGCCACTGTTACCTCATATTTATACATCCAATAACCGGATAGCGTTACCTGATGAGCTATTTTTTCATCCGCCCGTCCGATGCCATCCGTGCTGCCCATGGTGAACGTCCCACCCGGCACCCATACCATCGGTATACTGGAGGTGACATTAAAATCGGTTACACTGGACGCCGTGCCGTCAACGGTTGTCACGGTAATTTTGCCGGTAGTGGCTCCTGTCGGCACGACGGCAGTGATGGATGTTGCGCTATCTACGGTGTAAGTAGCTGCAATATTGTTAAATTTAACAGCAATAGCATCTGTGAAGTTTGTTCCTGTAATAGTGACAGCTTGTCCCATATTACCGTTTATTGGATTAAATGATGTTATATTTGGAATAACTGTAAAATTCATTGTACTGGCTGCTATACCATCTGGAGTAGTTACAGTAATCTTACCTGTAGTTGCTTTATTAGATAAAGTGGCAGTAATAGATGTTGCACTCAACACTGTAAATGCTGATGCCATCGTGCCATTAAATTTTACTGCAGTCGTCCCGGTAAAATTGGTTCCGTTAATGGTAACTACTTGTGAAAAAGTTCCAGTGGTAGGAGTGAAAGAGGAAATTGTTGGAGTAGGGAAAACAATAAAATCAGTTGCACTCGTTGCTGTCCCACCGGGGGTAGTGACAGTTATTTTACCTGTTGTTGCCCCATTAGGTACAGCAGCTTTTAACGTTGTCGCAGCATTTTCAGTTATTGTCGTTACTGTTACACCATTGAACTTTACCGCAGTGGTTCCAGATAAATTGGTTCCTGTAATAGTTACTATCGTGCCAACCACACCACTGGTAGGTGTAAAGGAAGTAATCGCCGGCATAACAATGAAATCATTCGCACTATTCGCCGATCCATCAGGATTTGTCACACTAATCTTCCCGGTGGTCGCACCAATAGGCACAGTGGCTGTTAATGAAGTTGCTGTTATATTTGTAATGACCAGAGATGATGTGCCATTAAACTTAACCGATGTTGTTCCGGTAAAGTTAGTGCCGGTAATGGTCACTATCGTGCCAACCACACCACTGATAGGTGTAAAGGAAGTAATCGCCGGCATAACGATGAAATCATTCGCACTATTCGCCGTTCCATCAGGATTTGTAACACTAATCTTCCCGGTGGTCGCACCAATTGGCACAGTGGCTGTTAATGAAGTTGCTGATATATTTGTAATGGTCAGAGATGATATACCATTAAACTTAACCGATGTTGTTCCTGTCAGGTTAGTGCCGGTAATAGTCACTACCGTGCCCACCACACCACTGGCAGGTGTAAAAGAAGTAATAGTCGGCATAACAATAAAATCAACTGCACTCGTTGCTGTCCCACCAGCAGTAGTCACAGTTATTTTACCTGTTGTTGAGCCATTAGGTACAGCAGCTTTTAACGTTGTTGCAGTATTGTCAGTTATTGTCGTTACTGTTACACCATTGAACTTTACCGCAGTGGTTCCAGATAAATTGGTTCCTGTAATTGTTACTATCGTTCCCACAGGCCCGCTTACAGGTGTGAAAGATGTTATCGCAGGAGCGGGAGGAATAACTATGAAACTCGTTGTACTGGTGGCTGTATTAATGGCAGTTGTCACAGCGATGTTGCCGGTTGTTGCACCTGCTGGCACTGTGGCGGTAATCGACGTTGCGCTAACCACTGTATATGTTGCAGCAGATATACCATTGAACTTTACAGCAGTTGCTCCGATGAAGTTAGTACCGGTAATTGTCACTACCGTGCCTATCAGACCGCTGGCAGGTGTAAATGATGTAATCGTAGGAGGCAATGGCGATGTCACAGCATAATTAACAGTTGCCGAAGTAAATGTAATATTTGGATCAGCTCCGCCCAAATCACTTGCCACGACACTAAAGTTGTAATTATTTGCCGTTGCCGGGGTAAAGGTATAACTGTTGCTGGTGCTGAAACTGCGCAATTGAGTTGTACCAGCCATAAACTTATATTGCACATTAACACCACCAGCAGGTGTTGCGGTGAGTGTAACTGGTGTGCCAACCAATGTCGTATTTAACGGCGTTGTCGTCAATGATACAGCGGTGAGTGCTGGTCTTATAGCAAGAGTTATCACCGACGATGTTACAGTGGCGTTGGGGTCAGTACCACCTAAATCATGGACGATAACAGTAAAGGTATAAGTTTTAACAGCAGTTGAAGTAAAAGAAAAAGTATTGTCACTCGCAAAATTACGCATTAAAGAGGTGCCAGTCATAAACTGATATTGAACATTTGCACCGCCATCAACTGTCGCGGTGAGTGTGATGGGCGCGCCAACCAATGCCGCATTTAACGGCGTTGTCGTCAATGAAACAGCGGTGAGTGCTGGTCTTATAGCAAGAGTTATCACCGATGATGTTACAGTAGCGTTGGGGTCAGCACCACTTAAATCGCGTGCGATAACAGTAAAGGTATAATTTCTAACAACTGTCGGTGTATAAGAAAATGTGTTGTCACTTGCGAAACTGCGCACTAATGATGTACCAGCCATGAACTGATATTGAACATTAGCACCACCAGTTGGTGTTGCGGTAAGTATAAATGGTTTTCCAACTAAAATCGCATTTAAAGGTGCTGATGTTAATGAAACTGCTGTAAGAGCAGGTTTTACATCAAGGTTAATTACTGATGATGTTACTGTAGCGTTTGGGTCGTCACCACTTAAATCGCGTGCGAAAACAGTAAAGCTATAACTTCTGATAACTGTTGGTGTAAAGGAAAAAGTATTGTCACTCGCGAAACTGCGTACTAAAGATGTGCCTGCCATGAACTGATATTGAACATTAGCACCCCCGGTAGGTGTTGCCGTAAGTGTAAATGGTGTATTAACCAGTACTGCATTTAAAGGTGTTGATGTTAATGAAACTGCGGTAAGAGCAGGTTTGACATCAAGGTTAACTACTGATGATGTCACCGTAGCGTTTGGATCGACACCACTTAAATCACGTGCGATAACAGTGAAAGAATAAGTTCTAACAACTGTCGGGGTAAAAGAAAATGTGTTGTCACTCGCAAAATTACGCACTAAAGAAGTGCCGGTCATAAATTTGTATTGAACATTAGCGCCACCAGTTGGCGTTGCTGTGAGAGTGAAGGATTTGCCAACTAATACAGCTTTTAAAGGCAATGATGTCAATGATATCGCAGTAAGCGCAGGTTTTACAGCAAAGGTTATCGTTGATGATGTAACAGTAGCGTTAGGGTCAACAGCGCTTAAGTCACGTGCAATAACAGAAAATGTATAATTTCTTACGATTGTTGGAGTAAATGAAAAAGTATTGTCACTTGCAAAACTGCGCATTAAAGAGACGCCGGTCATAAACTGATATTGAACATTAGCACCGCCAGCAGGTGTTGCAGTAAGGGTGACTGGTGTGCCTACCAGTACTGCATTCGGCGGTGTTGTCGTCAATGATACTGCGGTAAGTGCCGGTTTTGCCGCAAAGTTTACCACCGATGATGTAACAGTAGCATTAGGGTCAACACCACTTATATCACGTGCAATAACTGTAAGAGTATAAGTTTTCGCTACTGTCGGGGTAAAGATAAATGTTCTGGCGCTGCTGAAACTGCGCATCAAAGATGTGCCGGACATAAACTGGTACTGCAGCGAGGTCCCGCCAGTAGCGGTTGCCATTAGCGTCACCGGGTTGCCAATCAATACCGCATTCTGCGGCGTTGTCGTCAATGCTACCGATGATAGCTCTGCAGCCCAGATTGAAAAACCGGAAGATAGTATAATTGTCAGTAACAACAAGCGCATTAGATGAAGACTAACGTCTTTACAAAATGATAGTTTACAATGATTGGAAATAAAAGACTGGTTTCGCATGGTTCACTCCTTTAGAGTTATTATGAAATAATGATATCAATTATTTTCAAACTTAATAGTATTCCTATGCAGTATAGGTGTCAATAATATTTTTACATATTTTCATCCAAGTTTATTTGTAAAATAATTCTATGAACAATGATTTTGACTCCTTTAGGAGTCAGATGTTTATAGAAAAAGTTTTAAAATAGATATTACGACCCCAGAGTGGGTCGGATATAATCTTTGACAAGTTATCATTTATTAATAGAAAGCAACTACCACCCTACATCCGACCCACTCTGGGGTCGTGTCTTGAATATGAAACCTTTTCTATATACATCCGACCCCATCCGGGGTCGAAGCTACATTGATAAAATGTGTATAACGGTGAGAGCATCGCTGTGGGTAAAAATCTCCCTAAAACTTCCAATCGCCTGCCATTACTATCTCTTTTTTCAATTGTACGCCGAATACGTCGAAGACTCTTTTTTGCATTTTTTCTGATAGGGTTATAATATCGGTGGCGCGGACGCCTTCGTGGGTGATGATGAAGTTGGCGTGTTTGTCGGATACGGCGGCGCCGCCTATTTGCATTCCTTTGCATCCGCTGCGATCCAGCAGTTTTCCGGCGGCTATTTTATCGGGGTTGATGAAGGTGCTGCCGGCGGTGCGGGCGCCGTAGGGTTGGCGCGAGGTGCGTTTTTCGCGCAGGCGATTCATCTTGTTCATAATTGCTTCCTGTTCGCCGGGCACTAATCGCAGGCAGGCGGATACCACCACGCAATCCATATTTTGCAGGGAAGAGTTGCGGTAGCCGTATTGCAATTGGCATTTGGTAATGGTATGGCGGATGCCGTCGAATGTCACAACATCAACAGAATGAACAAGGTCGCAGATGTGGCCGATGTCGGTGCCGGCATTCATCACCAGCGCGCCGCCGATGGTTCCTGGTATTCCCTGGGTTGATTCCAGCCCGCTCAGCGATTGCTTTGCGGCGAAGTTAACTACTCGCTGCAAGTTTGCTCCGGCGCCGATGATAAGGTCATTGTTCTCGCGAGTGATGGTATTGAACTCGTCCTGCAATTTCAACACTCCGCCGCGAATGCCAAGGTCGCTGACCAGCATGTTGCTGCCATTGCCGATGGTCATCACCGGCAGGCTGGCGTTGCGCAGTATCTTTAAGGTAACCAGTAAATCGTCAAAATCAACAGGAGTGATGAATAAATCTGCCGGGCCGCCGACGTGAAACGTGGTGTAGTGGCACATTTCTTCGCTTTGCGAGACGGTTCCTTTTATCTTCGCACTTATTTCCCGCGCTATTTCTTCATAATTTATCGTGGCTGCAATCGTCATACTGCTTTACTATTACTCCGTTTCCTTTTCATATCCTGCTAACTGATGCGCGATGCTGTCGACATCACCGGCGCCGATGGTGATTACCAAATCATTTGACCGCAATACCGGCAATTTACCTTCGATACCCTTTGCGGCGTTGAGCAACATTTGATATCCATCTTCCAGCGATTCCGCGACTACCACCGGCGGCCCGCCGGCAGCGGCAACTAATTCTCCCAGCCATGCGCTGGTAATGCCGGGCATCTGTTCCTCGCGGGCGGGGTAAATCGGTATCAGCACCAGAAGATCCGCGTCATTAAACGACTTCGCAAAATCCGCCGCCTGGTCGCGGGTGCGGCTGAATAGATGCGGCTGAAATACCGCGATTATTTTGCCGTCGAATGACGCGCGCGCCGCCGCCAACGCTGCCTTTACTTCGGTGGGGTGATGGGCGTAATCATCTACAATTGCGATGCCGTTTATGTTGCCAAGTCGGTCAAAGCGGCGTCCCATGCCGGTGAAGTCGGCTAATCCCTGTACAACTGCCGTTGCCGGAGTGCCAATTTCCAAAGCCATGGCGGCGGCGGCGGCGGAGTTGTAAATGTTGTGAATCCCCGGTACCTGCAGCGCAATTTTAATTTTTTTACCCGTTGGTGTCACCAATGTATAACTGGTTTCCGCTGACAGTTGAATATCAGTTATGCGGTAATCAGCGTTTTCGCCGGTGCCGAATAGTATCGTTCGCGGCGCGTTATCAAGCATCGTCAGGCAATGCGCATCGTCGCCGTTCAGCACCGCGAATCCGGTGGTGGATGTTAAGAAACTGCGGAAAGAATCGAACAGGTGCTGCGGAGTGCCGTGAAAATCGAGATGGTCAACCTCAATATTGGTTACGATAGAGGCAAATGGACGCAGGGACAGGAAAGAATTATATGCCTCGCAAGCCTCGACGACGGTCAATTCTCCACCAGCGCGGGCATTACTGCCCATATCTTTCAGCACACCGCCCAACACACAGGTCGGGTCGCTGCCGGCGCGGAGCAGAATTAATGAAAGCATGCCGCTGGTGGTAGTTTTACCGTGGGTTCCGCTAACTGCCAACCCGTGGCCTGCGTTAACGATTGCTCCCATCAATTCAGCACGGCTGAAAATGGGAAGCTGCAATTCCTGCGCTCGCAATAATTCCGGGTTGTTTTTCTTGATAGCGTCGCTGACAATTAACGTACATCCGGCAGTAATCATATTCGGGTTGTGGGGTGCGCTTACCGTTGCCCCGGCAGCAGCCAGGTCATCCATCAACGGGTTGTATTTTGAGTCGGTGCCGCTAACCCGATATCCGCGGGAAAGCAATATCTTCGCCAGTGCGCTCATGCCAATGCCGCCGATACCGACAAAGTGATATAACATATCTGTATTCAATACTAATTCTTGCATGTATTACCTTTGGATAATAAATTTTTGACATGATTAACAAGATTTTTTGGCTTCGCCATTTAATAAATTCATCATTTCCATCATGTTAATCCTGTCAAAAAAATAAACGAAACCATCCCTCATTCACTGATAAAAACTGGTTCTTCTTTACGCTTTTGCGGTTTTTTTCTGGATATCATTAAAATCAGGCCGACAAATATGCAGCTTCCAATCAACGAACTGCCGCCAGCACTGATGAATGGCAGGCAAATACCCATGCACCATAGCAAATTGCTGACGACGGACAGGTTGATGATGGCCTGGAAGAGCAAAAACACCATGCTGCCGGCAACCAGCAGGCTGCCATAATTATCGGGGGCAGACGCGGCAATGCTGAAGCCTCGCCAGAGCAATAGACCATAAGTAACAAAAATGCAAACCGTGCCAATAAGAAAGCCAAACTCTTCAGCAATGGTGGAGAAGATATAGTCGTTATGCGGTTCGGGCAGATAATACCATTTTTGAATTCCCTCGCCGTAGCCGCGTCCCATTAATCCCCCGGACGAGATGGCTATCAGTGAGTTCAACGGTTGAAAAGCGGCTTGAATTTTTCTGTTTTTCACATGTGTCCAAGCGGCGAAACGTTCGACACGCTTGTTTTGCTGCATGAATGATAACGGCAAAATCAGGCTTAAAATTAATACTAATCCAATACCGGCAAAAACTCCCGTTACCCACCATTTCATTCTCATGCCGGAAATAGTTAAAATAATCATCGATGAAACCAGCATTACCAGCACGGTGCCGATATCTTTTTGGGCCCCGACTATCAATATCGGAAGCAGGATAATGCCAAAAAGCTTCATGGTGATATTTGCATCTTCTTTCCATCGCCGCGCCCAGTCCGGGTGCTTGTCAATGAATGATGCCAGCATTATGACCAGGGTGATTTTGCCAAATTCGGAAGGCTGCAGGGTAAATGGGCCAAGTTGAATCCAGGCTTTATTGCCGCCGATTTCTTTACCTATCAAGAGCGGCAATACCATGAATGCTGATATGAGAATATAAAATACCCAGCCATATTTATGCAGCCAATTGGTAGGGATAAGACCGGAAATTACCCAGATGCAAACCAGACCAATAATGGTGAACATTAGCTGGCTTTTAGTGAATTGAAAACCCTGGAACAGCGACATTTCGTCGCCTTTGCTGCCGAGGATAGCCTGGGGGATACTCGCAGTGGAAATCGCAATTAACCCTTCAATGATGAGGGCAATTACAATGAATAGAAATATTTTGTCTATTGATTTAAAGTAATTGTTTAGCATGGCAATGATTTTGACTGTGATTATGCCTTACAAATATAACACCCGCAACCCAACAGGTCAATGAGAAAAATAAAAATAATTAAATATATTTTCAGATATTTTCACAACTCAGCAATGATTGCAGGCTGCGGAGAATTACGGAGTCGTTTTTAGTTAAACCTTTTGCAGATTCGCCGATTTCATTCAGATATGCCAATGTCAGCAGTGCGCGGCAGCCATATTCACACAAGCCGGATAATTTGAATGTTTTCAGCAATAACGCGGGCATATACGGGGTGTATTTATCCCATGGCGAGGAGAAGCGGCCAGTTTTCAGGGATTGATGCCAGCAGATTGCGTCAGTTTGCACGATTATATCATCAGGGTTATTCACGATGTCATTCAACGGCGTATTATGCACCGCGGATTCCAGGTCGCAATTGGATAAAACATCGTAATCCGGGGTGGTAAGGTCGTTTGCCGATTGATGCAGCAGTTCGCGCAGGATATCTTCTTTTCCCGGGGTGACCACAAAATGCAAATCTATTTTCCCCCTGCCGACAGAAAAAGCGCCGTCAGCGTAAATTATCTCTGATTTTGGCGCGTAGATACCAACATTGAAATCATCATTTAACGTGTATGCTGCCGGGAATGCCGGGGACGATTCTACACGGCCATCAGTTTTTATCTTCACTACTGCGTCATCTGTGGATGATGTGATGCGCCACCAGGCCGGATTATCTCCCGACTTTATCATAACATTGCCAGTGGCAACGTACCCATTTTCTGCCACGTGGATATCAGTGCAGTTATTCAGGCAAATCTCCGCGGCGGTATGCCATGTACCTTTTGACAAACAATCAATAGTAATATCAATTTCATCATAACGCTTTTGCACCCGCAATCTGCTGGCTGCATTGACATTTACCACCTGGCCGGGTAATTTCGCTCTTTTTTCTATAATATCAGGCATCATTATATTCATATTCCACATTTCATTTGATAAATTATTTATTTATGACTATAAATTTTTGTAAAAATTCGGTATATTTGTGTAACTTTAATAAAGGTTTATAAATTAACATGGATGAGCAGGGTAATTCCTTAAACCTTAAATACGTTGAAATAAAACAAGTTATTTGTAATTTAATGTAATACAAGATATTCACCGCGAAGGAACTCAAGGAACACAAAAGAAGAATATAATAAAATTTCTTTTGTGCTCTTTGCGTTCTTTGTGGTTAAATAAATTAGGTTGTGGGATGAATCCCGCATTAGGTAGGATAAATTTAATCATGTCAATCATGTTAATCATGTCAAAAACAACTTTAATTCAGTGTAATAAAAGGATAAAAAATGAAAACTGCTGATGAATTGATACGCAACTTCCCGTTATTCAAGGGTTGGCGCGATGATGAATACAATCAATTACTAACGAAATCGTTCTTTCGCAAATACGACAAAGGCATCGACCTTTTCATGGAAGGCGAGGAAGCGCACGGCTTGTTTTTGCTGCGCAGTGGCGTGGTGAAGATATATAAAATTGGTGAAAATGGCCGCGAACAGATAATCCACCTCAGTTATCCCGGCGATTCGGTAGCAGAATTGCCATTATTTGACGGCGGACCTTACCCGTCATCGGCGGCAGCGTTGGAAGATACCGAGGTGCTGTATATCCCCCGCCAAACCATGATGGAAATAATGGATGCCAGACCGGAGCTATATAAACAAATCGTGAAGGTACTCGCCACCAGAATGCGCAAATTGGTTGAATTAGTGGAAGATTTATCGCTGCGCCAGGTTCGCCAGCGGCTGGCACGACTAATCCTGAAAGAATCCAACGGTAAAAACACCTTCATCCTGCCTTTCACCAACGACGAAATAGCCGCCCGCCTCGGATCCGTCCGCGACGTAATAAGCCGCACCTTCAGCGCATTGCAAAACGACGACCTGATAACACTGACCGGCCGCCATGTAACCATACTTAACAGGGTTAAGCTGGAGGATAATTGTTAGTTGGAAAGCATCAATGAATGTCTCATCTTTACTAAAACTCATCCTTATAAATATTTACATTCTTTAATTCAGAAATATCCGGTAAAGGGGAGCTGTCCCCAGCTCCCGCGACAGCGTTTTTTAATAAAGACGAACTGGATGCAACGACAAAATAAGGTTTAAAAACACAACACCACCTGAGAAATCTGTCGCTATTTCGCTTATTTACATCATTATTCCGGTTCATCGCGGGAATTGGGGACAATTCCCCTACCTCGTCATCCAACATTTTAATTAAAAAATGTGTATAAGGGTGAGGGCATCGCCGTGGGCTATAGATTTGTGTTGTGAATAAAATTTGTATGAGATATGTAGAATACAATTGTGGCGACCTTGTCAGCTTATCTGTTTATTTGTATGCTTGTTACATCATAAAGATAGATATAACTACTCATCTGATATTATCGGTATTTTTTTATATTAATTGGTGTTTAAAAGAAATTTATTAAAGATTGAATATATCAGTTATGTATAATACTTTAAAGATAGATATATTAAATCTTAATAAAAAGGATTGTGAGAAAATGAATAATAGCTTTTCCGACGCATACAAAAATGGTTCTCTTTCAAAAAAATTATTCTTAGAATCTGAAATAACCAGAGATTTCATTGAATGGTTTTATTTATTAATAAATGAAAACAGTAAACTAAATACGATTTACGCTGATTATGATAATTTGTATGAATGTATAAAGAATTATAAATGGCAAAAAGATCTGTCATTCAACAACACATTAAATAGATTCAAAGAATGGAGAAGACGGTTAGAAACATCCGATGAATCAGAATGTAAGAATATTTGTATTGAGATATTAAAATGGGGTGGTGTTTCTTCAGGAAATGCTCAAAAAATTGAAAAAATTACTTCGATGAAGAATTTTCTAAAAGCCAATACTGATATTGTAAGCAAGTGTGAAATTACAATTGATGATTTCAATACTAATTATATGAGTTCAGGTTTTACTAAAATATACACAGCATCAAATGAAGACTTTATCATGTATGATGGCAGGGTTGGTTCTGCATTATGTTACTTAGTTAAAAAATATTTAGAAGAAAAGAATATAAGTAAAGTTCCAAAAGAATTAGAATTTGGATATGGGCAAGGAAGAAGTGAAAATAAAAATAGAAATCCAAATCATTTAAATAGCAGTCTTCATTTTTCTGATATAACATCAAGTCGCAGAACTCATTTTATCAGTAATATAAAAGCTAATTGGCTACTTCGAAGCATTGCCGAAAAAGTAGATATCCCTGGGGTAACATCTATTAATGACAAAACATTTGCTTTGCAAACAGCATTATTCGTTTTAGGAGAAAAAATTCCTGAATAGAAAATGAAGTTACTCGCCGGCTGGAAGCCGGCGCTCCGTGTATAAAAAACTCCCCCCGATAAAAATTCGGGGGGAGTTCGTTATTTATCTCAAACCTATTCCTATTTCAAATAACTGTAAATTGGGAACTTCACGGTTAATTCGGCTACTTTTGATTTTACGTCGGCGCGGAGTTCTTCGTTGCCCGGGTTTGCCAGCACGTCGCAAATCATGTTGGCGGTTGCCACCATTTCTGCTTCGCCCATTCCACGGGAGGTTAGGCATGGGCTGCCGGGGCGGATGCCGGACCATTTTGCCGGGGATGCCGGATCATACGGGATGCTGTTGGAGTTGATTACAATGTTCGCCTCGCGCAGCAGATTGGCGGCCATCAGGCCGGTCAGGTTGTTCTTGCGCAGGTCTACCAGCATCAGGTGAGTGTCGGTGCCGTCAGATACCAGGCGGAAACCGCGTTTTTTGAATGTTGCTGCCAATGCCTGGGCATTGGATATGACGTTTTTCTGGTATTGTACGAACTCAGGCTGGGCGGCTTCGTGGAACATTACTGCCTTGGCGGCAATCACGTGCATCAATGGGCCGGCCTGGATGCCCGGGAAGACGGCGCGGTCTATTGTCTTGGCTAATTCCTGTTTGCATAGGATGAATGCCGCTCTGGGGCCGCGCAGGGTCTTGTGAGTGGTTGAACTTACGATGTCAGCGTATGGAACCGGGCTTGGATGCACGCCGGCAGCGACCAGACCGGCGATGTGCGCCATGTCGGCCAGCAGGTATGCGCCAACGCGGTCGGCGATATCGCGGAATCGGGCAAAATCCAGGACACGCGGGTATGCGCTGGCTCCCACCACAATCATTTTTGGGTTATGTTCAATCGCCAGTTTTTCTACCTGGTCGTAATCAATCAATTCGGTTTCGCGGTCAACGCCGTAACCTACGAAGTGGTAATATCGTCCGCTGAAATTAACGCGATTGCCGTGGGAAAGGTGACCGCCCTGGTCCAACCCCATCGCCAATACGGTGTCGCCCGGCTCTAACAGGCCATAATAAATGGACATGTTCGCCTGGGTACCGCTAACCGGCTGTACATTCGCGTGGTCGGCGCCGAAAAGTTTTTTGGCGCGCTCGATAGCCAGCGCTTCAACCTCGTCAACGTGCTCGCAACCATGGTAATAGCGCGCACCTGGGTAACCCTCAGCATATTTGTTAGTCATTACCGAACCGGTAGCATCCATCACCGCGCGACTCGCGTAATTTTCAGATGGTATCATCACCAGGGTATCTTGCTGGCGGGTAACTTCGCGCTCAACTATGGCGGCTACTTCAGGGTCTACTTCAGATAAAAGGCGCTCCATAAAAACCTTCCTTTCAGACGAGATTTCGGCATATCAGCGTTACGCCGGCACACTATTTTACCAATTTTTTGCTAATTATATCAACTTATTAAAATTACACAAGATGCACAGAGTAGACAAGATTCACGGAGATTTTATTATAGGGTTATATCTGGTAGAATATTTATACATTTTGACATGATTTACATGATTGACATGATTAATTTATAAAATTGCGAAGCAAAAATCATGATAATCATGTAAATCATGTCAAAAAAATAAAAATAAGGTAGTACAATGAATATTCGTGTTGCAACTGAAAATGACTTGCCGGCTATCCTGACTATTTATAATCACGCCATCTTAACCTCTACGGCATCGTACGACTACGAACCGCAGAGTCTGGATATGCGAAAAGCATGGCTGCGGGATAAAAAAATGCATGGTTTTCCGGTATTCGTTATTGAAGATACTGATGGTGTCGCGGGTTTTGCCACTTATGGCACATTTCGCGAGAAGTTTGGCTATCGTTATACCGTGGAGCACTCTATCTACATTACCGAGGGAAAACGCGGCATGGGTTATGGGCAATCGCTGATGTCCACCCTGATAGAATCCGCGCAAAATATGGAAATGCACGTGATGATAGCCGGGATTGACGCGTCAAATGAAGGCAGCATAAATTTTCATAAAAAGTTTGGATTTGAAGAAGTAGCGCATTTTAAAGAGGTAGGGTATAAGTTCGACCGCTGGCTGGACGTAATTTTCATGCAAAAAATGCTGTGATTAACATGGATAGGCGTATCGGTCGGTTCGGTCGGTTCGGTCGGTTCGGTCGGATTTTTAGTTTTAAATAGTGAAAAGTTCTAATTTTCATCTTTTTTCATATCAATTTAAATTACCTGTTGACTTTAGTTGAATAAATTCCTATAATGTTTCGGCACAGCGGGGCGTGGCGCAGCTTGGTAGCGCGACTGGTTTGGGACCAGTAGGTCGGAGGTTCGAATCCTCTCGCCCCGACCATTTATTTTAATGTAGCCCAGATGCGATCCGGCGGGAATAGCTCAATGGTAGAGCGTCAGCCTTCCAAGCTGAATGTTGCGAGTTCGAGTCTCGTTTCCCGCTCCAGATGCGCCCATAGCTCAGTAGGATAGAGCAATTGCCTTCTAAGCAATAGGTCGCAGGTTCGAATCCTGCTGGGCGTACCATTTTTTCAAAAGCCTGGCAGTACGGGTTTTCAGCGGTCATGGTGGGTGTAGCTCAGTAGGTTAGAGCGCCAGTTTGTGGCACTGGAGGTCGTCGGTTCGATCCCGACTATCCACCCCAATTTTAATGCAAAGCGCAGGGAAATATCCCCGCGCTTTTTTTTGTAACTAATGCAGGATTCATCCCACAACCAATTTATTTAACCACAAAGAACGCAAAGAGCACAAAAGAATTTTTTATTATACTCTTCTTTTGCGTTCCTTGAGTTCTTTCGAGGTGAATATCTTGTTATTACATTAAATTACAAATAACTTGTTTCATTTCAACGTATTTAAGGTTTAAGGTATTAATTTCTGCTCTTCGCTGTCACTATCGCGTCATATATCGAATATGCCCAGATTAGAATGTATAGTATCGTTATCAGCAGCGGGGTGCCGCTGAACAGTGTGGTAAATGTGGTATGAAATGCTTCGGCGTTGAGTTCGCTGAATATTGATTTACTCGGGTTGTTTCTCAACAAGGCCGCATATACGACATTGCTGTTGTATTTGAATAATATCCCGGCAACTACAAAAATTATTACTCCCTTAAACCAGTCGCCATTGAACAATTGTCCCAGCGACGGGTAAAGTGCGGAGAAAAGCGCGGATGCCCAGGCCGGGCGTTTCATAGGGACAGAAAACGGGTCGTCAAAATCGAGATTGGGACCAAGTTTTGCTGCCAGCATCGGTTGATTATTCAGGAACAAACAGGTGGCATATTTTTCCTCGACCAGCGAATTTGAAGGGTCAACGTCCAGGGACTGCCGGTAGCATATTGCCGCGCGGCCTTTTTGTCCTTTTGCCAGCAGATAATCGCCTTCAATCTCCAATACTCCCGGATGGCGGGGATCCATTCCTTTCGCCTTTGCCAATCGCGGTTCCACCTCGGTCAGTTTACCAGCGTCAATGCGAATTGCCATTTCCGCCAGTAACGCTTCAATTTCCGGGTTTTCCGCGTTATCCTGTAATGGCGGAATATTTACTTTTACTTCCGGCAGCGGTGCTGGTGTTTCTTCTGCTGTTTCAGGTGCCGGGGTATCTTTTTCTGTCGCAACTGGAGTAGTGGTTTCAGTCTTTGCCTGCCCGGCGGTGCATTTGCGGTTGGAACATTTGGTGAGGCGTTCGCGGCATGCTGTATGATAAACCGCTTCGCATCCATCGCAATAAGTTATATCATCATCTTCACGCAGGGTATTTAAGCAATGAAAGCAAATTTTGCCCAGTGCCGAATTATTTGTCATAACGTACCCCTCCTCATCGCTGTATCTGCAAGGTAGGGGAGCTGTCCTCAGCTCCCGTGACAGCGTCATTTTTTTATTATTGATTCTGTTGCGGAACGCCAAGGATGGCGTTCCCTACAGGATATATTTTATGCTAAGATATCTGCTGGCAGCGGCACGCGCGGCGCATCCACCCATAATTTTTCCAACGCGTAAAACTCGCGATTCTCGGCGTCAAAGATGTGTATGACTACGCCACCCAGGTCTATTAAAACCCAGCCGTCGATTTCCGCGCCTTCCTGACGAACGCCTTTGATGCCCATTTTTTTAGAATCGCCAAGTACCGCGTCAGCAATGGCGTGGAGATTCAATGGTGATGAGCCGTTGCAAACAATGAAAAAATCAGTGATAACAGTCAACCCTCGCAAGTCGAGAACGGTTATTCCCTGCCCTTTTTTCGATGCTACTGAACGTGCCATATCTATCGCCAACGCATCCGTTGTGATATCATGCGATAACCCCAAGTACTGTGGCTTTGCCATAAATTACCTTTTTCTTCCCTTTAATAACTGCTGATTACGCAATTATTGTGTCGTTTTAGTTACCGGTTCGGTGTAATCATCGCCGATTACTACTGTTATTTGCCCGGTTGGTACATCTGTTGCGCCTTTTTTCTCTTTTTTCATAGCCGGCGCGGTTGCAATTGCAGTATTTACTTCCACCTTTAAACCAAGTGTAGCTGCAACTTCCTGCGCCGCTGTTTTAAATTTTTCCGGCGCGTATATCGCTGTTACCGGCATAGGAACTTTCGTATTCCCTACGCCAATGATATTATATTTTGTCGAATCAATCAAATCTTTTATCTTTTTCGTCTGGTCTGGCGTTTTTGACCCGTTCAATACAACTATAGTCGGACGCGGTCCGTCAAGAAAATCTTTCAATACCGGCTGTACTTCTTCAGGAGCGTTTACCTGCACAACTGACGCGCCGCCAATACGGGTTGGCGTGGTTGGCAAAGTAAAACTGTTAGCGTCAATATCCGCCATTCCGATTTGACTGACAAGGTCTTTCATTGCCAGCATATCATTTAATGCCAGGTTAGAATACATCATATCCATGATGTCGCCGGCGCAACTGGCAACCCGCATTTTCTCATTCGGGTCTTTCATTTTGGTTGCTAATGCTTTGAATAGTTTTTTCTGGCGTTCAATGCGGCCATAATCGCCTTCTTTATCGTGACGGAAACGCGCATAGCACATCGCGTTGTAGCCATTCAGCATCTGTACCCCCGGTTCCAGGTCGATAAACAGGTTTTGCGACGGGTCGCTGTATTTCATCTTCTTTTCCACATCCAGCTTAACACCGCCCATTTTATCGATAATCTTTACCAGTCCTTCCGGCTGCAGGCGTAAAAAGTATTGTATTTCAATCGGTTCGCCGGAATTATCGGATATTAATTTCTCCACGGTATTAATCGCATTATCAATGTGGTCCTTGGGATCTTGTGATGTACCCATGCTATATGCGCCATTAATCCTGCCATTGCGTCCATTCGGCAGTTCTACCCAGGTATCGCGCGGGATGGTAAGCACCGCCATCCGTTTAGTTTTCATATCAATTGATACTAATTTAATCACGTCGGTACGGCTGAATGGCGAACCAAAAGTAACGTCGGCACCCAGCACCAGAATATTCACCTTGTCTCTTTTGTGAAATGGCGGCTTTTTCGTAATCTTATCGCCGACAAGATCAGTAATTTTGGTGAAGGTTTTAAAGTCTTTAATCCCCAGACCCCACCGGATAACGGCAAATGCGCCCATTAAACCGATGATAATCAGCAGTAACACGATTCGTCCCCAGCGCACACGACGGTGAGGCTTCTTCGCTAATTTCCCCTGCGGGTCAAGGGTAGGATAACTATTTTGTTCAGTCATAAATTTATACAACTCCGAATATTTACAGGTAATGCCGAAGATAATTTTACCACACAGCGCAATACAGTGAAAGAGAAACGAAAACGAAAAGGTTACAAGACCGTTAAATAGCTGTTACGGGAGTGTTAAATATGAATTTATATCACAAATAAAGCCATAACTTCTGCCGGGGTGAGTGCGCGTTTGTAGAGGATTACTTCGTCTATTTGGCCTTTGAAGGCGTTGGTGCCGGCGGTGTCGCCTGCGCCGATATACATGTTTGCCGGTGGGGTGGCGAGAAAACCAGTGAAGGTGTCGGGGGCACCGTAAGTGTAGGTATTGCTGGGGTTGCCGTTAAGGTAAACTTTTAGTGCTTTGGTTGTAAAATCTACCGTGGCGGTTACCTGGGTCCAAGTGTAGATGGGTACCGGGGTGATGCTGGATACATCCAGCATCTTCGCGTCATCGTCGGTGGGACATATAAAGCAGCGCAGCAGACCGGTGCCGTTAACCAATCTCATGGTAAGGCGCGTTCCGCTGTTATCGCCTTTGCGGACATATAATATCGTTCGGTCTTTTGTTGTTATCGAGGTGGGAAATATCCACGCGCTGACGGTAAAGCCGGGCATTGCGCCGGCAATCACACCGGGGGCAATTGAGATATTGGCGGTGTTGCCATCAAATACCGCGGCTCCGCTGCCATACAGATATTTGGCAAACGTGACGCCGTTCACTGTGCCAGCAATCTTGCCGGACTCATCATTGCCATTGCCATCCAAACCCCAGCGCGCGGCATAACCATCGGGTGGGGTAGGTGGTAAATAACAGAGCAGATTGGCGCGGGTGGTGGCAATATGGCCGTCTAAAAATGATGCGTTGCATTTCCCGCTGTGGCGGTCTTCAATGTCTGACGGCAGTGTACCCATGCTGCTCACTGACGTGCTGGCAGCATCCGCAAAAGTCCAGGTTTCTGAAGGATTGGCATATTTTCCAATAGATGTTCCGGCCAGCGGTTTAAAAAAAACATATCCATTAACTAAAGAGGTTTTTGTCGGGCAAATAAGTATCTTGGGGTCGCTGTTAACGGTATTCCAGACTTCGCCGGTATTAGGAATATTTTCTTCATGGTCCTGTGCATAAATAAGCATCGACGCACCTACCTGGCGAAGGTTGCTGGTACAGGTACTATGCCGCGCTTTCTCGCGGGCACGAGCAAAAACGGGGAATAATATAGCGGCTAATATGGCAATAATGGCAATTACGACCAGTAATTCAATTAATGTGAAACCTATTTTTTTATTATTTGTTGTACACATTACAATTGTACCATTCCATATATTATACGCTATATGTTAATTGTACCCATTATTTTTTAAAATATCAATTATTGATTATGAATTTATTTGTTACCCAGTGAAAGTTGAATTAAATTTTTATTCTACATCGATTTACAGGATTGTAATGATTTATTATCTTAATAATCCTGTAAATCGATGTAAAAATTCGTAATTCGTAATTCTCCTAAAAGTCTCCCGCGATGTCGTCGTCGTCCTCACCTACAGTATCCATGATATCTTCGTATAATTCGATTTCTGCTGCATTTTGCATTGCTGCCGGGGTGCGGGTGATGGTGAAACGCCATATTTTAGCTTTAACCGGTTTGAATGTGCTCACTGAAAATGGCTGTAAATTGCCGCGGCCGTAAGCTGCTAATTTCCAATTGCCTTGTAAAACATGCGTCATCTGTTTTTCTTCCCAATAACTGTCACAACATTCCAACGTCCATGATTCGATTGGCAGGTTGCCGGGCATTGCCCATAACCCGAGTCCAAAGATGGTGCGGGCATTTTTATATTCCATCAGCACAAACGCAGAACGCAGGTTCATTTCGGCACCGCCATCCCAGGGGACATTTTGCGGGTATACTGTGTTATACAAGTTGGTTCCGGTCAGGACATTTTTATCAAAACAATTATACAATTTGGTATCTTTCAACCCGGATGAAACCTGTTCCGCGCGCGGGTCGCCAATCAATCCGAATACGTTGGGAACCATCAATTTTATTCTGGGTGCGCTGGCAGGGGGCAAATCTTCCCGGGTTGCGGCGGCGTTATGCCATGCGCTGGCATCCGCCATTTGCAGCTTGGCATTGCTCAGGGTCGCGCCTTCTTTTGCTTTAAATGTCAGAGTTACTTCGCCGCCATCGGCAAAGCGCAGCGGAACCGCGGCGGACCGGGTCAGCAGTGCTCCGGCAAACGGGTAGGTTGCAGATTGCCTGCCGCAGGTCGCCGTTACCAGCAGGCGATCATCCGGGTTATTCAACATATATGTGAAGGTCGCTAAATATGTCTGCATTTTCTCTAATTTTGGCTGCTGTATTTTTATGCTGACATCTGCAGTCAGTTTTTCTGGCAATGTAAATACTGCTTCCTGCGGCGTTATTTTCATATCGCCTTGCGGTGTTTCCCACCATGGCGCAGCGACAGGATGCTCTAATTTGGCAGGCAGCGGTTCAGCCTTTGCCTGCACGATAATATCGCGGTCAGTGACGAGTGATTTTGCATCCAGCACTTTCCCCTGAAAATCCAACATTTGCAGTGTGCCGTCAGGACAGGCAATGCCAATGCGGTTGTCTTTTACTAAAATAACCGGTTTGCCTATCACCGGCAATTTCGTCGACCATGCCGGCTTGCCGTCGCGTCCCAACCGCACCACCATGCCATCGGTAAATGTCACCACCGCAAATGAACCATCGGGTGCTACAGCGGTTCCTACATCAGCGCGTGGATAACGATAATCAAATGACAAACCCTTGTTTAAATCCAATACAGTGACAAGACGGCTTGTATCACTGTAGGTTGTTAAAGCCAGTGTCAGCATATCATCCGCAACGAAAGTATCTGCCGTTCGCGTCACTGGTATAAAGTAGAGTTCATTCCCTTCACGATCAAAAACTTCCAGGCCAGACGCGTCATGTATATTATGAACAACCCGGGTATCATGTTCAGATGAGTCAGAATGTTCAAGATCGGCAACCGCACCCCGCGAACCATCTTTGGCAATCAGCAGTTTACTGGCTAAATAACTTTTTACAGTGTTCAGCGGCTTGCCGGTTGCTGTATCCAGCATTACGACATCACAGCGATTAAAATAATAAGAACCAGCTTCGCGGTATGATTTATTTATAAACGCTGCAAGCACGGTTGAGCCGTCTGCGGATACCTTGTATTCTCGGACTCTTCGCGGATATTTCACTTCATTATAGTCTTTGAATACCGGGAACGGGTCAAAATACCAAACCGGTGTGCCATCTACTTTAAATCTTCCAATGCCATAGTCCGCGGGTGCAATGTAATCATTTCCCACGCTGGTGCCGGTTGCCGCCGGCCAGCGTTTTCCCTGTCCGGCATCAAGATGCCATGCCATGGCCGTGGTAGTGGCAGGTTTTAAATCATCTGGCAAGGTGTATTGCGTAGTATTTTTACCGTCAATCACTATACAGCGGGTTATTACGCCTTTATCTGTACTGTCATTTTTTCTTATGATAATTTTCCCGTCTTTATCTGCCAATGCATCAACAATTTTTGTAGTATAAATAGCTGGCAGCAGACTTGCTATTTCGCGGTTTTCACTTTTTACTATCGGTGTTGCGTCGGCAGCCGGTGCGATGCCCATATCTTTATAAGCCTCGCCATTTTCTGGCGTGGTGCGTGCCATCGGCGGCATATATGCGCGGACAGGCGACACCTTGCTTCCGGCAATATTTACCATGTCGGCAATTGCCTGGTCGAGTCCTTCCTTGCCTTTGCCATACAACAGTACCGCGTCATGTTCTGCCTGAAATGCTCCGAAGGCATAGCCAATCATTCCCTGGCCATTTGCCGGATATGATGCCGACGGATTGCGCAGCAGCATACGGTCGCGGATTATCGTATTCACCAGCGGTCCCGGTGCCACATCATTGCGTCCCAGTAAAATAACATCGCGATAATAAAGCAATCTTGTAGAGCCGGTGAAATGCCCGTAAAATGCGTAATTGCCAAAGTTGTCTTTGCGGTAATCGCCTAAATGGTTTTTGCCCGCTGACCGCAAACCCAGCAATTCACCATTCAATACGTTCTCATGAACTTCTTTGTCTTCGATGGTGTTGTACGACCACTGCATGGGATAATTCACCGTTTTTGACGGCCAGATTACCTGCAGGTTTGCGTTAACGCCTTTTAATTTAAGCGCATTCACTAACGCCAGTGCTTGCGGCTGCAATACCGCTTCTTCATTTGTAATAGCAACCGTTACCGGTCGTTTCAGGAAAGAATATACCGCATCCGCATCGCTGACATTTTCATTTATCGCGGCCATTAACGGTTTTGTATCGCCGGTTGTTACTGTAAATGTGCCGTTTGCCACCAGTGCGGTCGCCTGGTCGTGAACCTGCCATTTCCATGTTCCAGCAGGATCATTAATCGCAATTTTAAAACTGATTATGCGGTTAGTGGTGCGGTAAAGCTGATATCTCTCGGTACCAGTAGGATCGGTAATAGTTATCTCCACCGGCAGCATCCCGGTGAACTCTTTTCCCTGCGGGTCGAGAGCCTGAACACGCAAAGTGCCGGTTTGTCCCTGGTGTATTGACGGCGTTGTTGCTACTGCCAATGATTTTATTTCGCGTGGAGCCAACAGGTAAATTGAACCGGCATATTTTAACCCGTCACATACAAATTGCATCTGTTTGTTTGTCGTGATTGTTTTTATTGGAACCCGCCGCAATGCGTCATACAACACGCCGGCACCGGCAGCGTTGACAGTGGCAATGTCCGGTTCGTATAAGAATTGCGAACCGACGCCGTCCTCAATTTTTGGTTTTCCATCGTTGCATATTATCCAATATTCCAGGTCGCCGCTGCGGCTGCGGATTCCATTCCAGTTAATTTCATTATGATAAGTTTTTCGCTGCGATTCGAAAGAAAAATATGGTTTGAATATCGGTGAAATTGTTTCGCGGAACTGTTTTATAAATGGCAGGAAATACTCTTCAAATTCCAGGTGGTCGTTCATATTGCTGGGGCCGTGTGAGTCCGGGACTACGAATGGCAGTTTCACCGCGCCTTCAATCTCTATAGTGGTGCCTTTGTCTACGATAATTGTTCCGCCGGCTTTGCGATAGCTTTCCAACGCCAGTTTGAAACCGGGTGATAACGGCTTGGTCATGCGGAAAATGAATATGGCGCGGAAACGTTTTACCAGCTCATCAGTATGTTTGGCGCAGTAAGCATCGGTGACGATATTTGCCTGGTAGCCGGATTTTTGTGTCAGATAATGTGCCGCCCATAACGCGCGGAAAGGCTGATCACCCAGCATTTCCTGGCGCAGCGACGATATAATCGCTATCTCATCGGCGCGGTCGATATTTGAATAGATATCGCCAAATCGTTTTGATATATCTGTTAACAGGGTCAGGTCTTCACTTTTTTGCTTGTCTTTCGCCCAACCACATATCCAATCGCCATTGCTGATATCAAGCACGCCAATGCCGGACGGGTTGCGGGAAAGGGATTGCAGGTAAACCTTGAAACCGGCTTCCTGTGTGCGTTGGGTTCCCAGATCGATACCCACCCAGGGACGCGCTCCCTGGTCTTCCATCCCCATCGTCATGATATCGGTGCCGGTCATTTCGTTAGACGGGCAGACGCCATAGTCGCCATGAAAATCGTTAATGGCAAAGTCCAATGCACGATAAAATGTGCCCGGGTAAATGCCGCCGCCGGCACCAATACCCCAGCTTGCACCGCAAGACATTATGGCATTGCGGGTAGTTTTATTTAAAATCGCGCGCAGATTGCGGAAATTGTCGGGATACAAATCGTTGATCCATTGTCCCCACAACATTGCCTTGTCATCGTCCCCACTGACCTTCATCTTTATATCTTCACCGACCTTGAATCCCCACGCTAAACCATACTTTTCCCGTTCTGCGCGTTCCTTGTCGGTCATGTCATTGGTTTTCTCGGTATTATTCAGGTCTACATCAATATTGCCGAACTTCGATTCGAATACTGAGCGCAGCTTTTTCATCCTTTCCGGGTGGAGTACGTCAAAATTGGCAACCCCCGCGGAACCCCATACCGAACCCATCGTCGCCGGTGTAGGACCGTCGCCGGTACAGTAAGTGAAACCACCGAAATTAGGGTAACGGCGCAGCAGCATTGCCATGTGGTCAGAGGTTTGATAGCGGTCGTCCGCCTGGTCGCGCCAATTATCGCCAACGTTGAAATATAAAATCAAGCCATTGTGAATGCTTAAAAACTGCACCCCGCGCGACAGCATTGATTCCATTCCTGTTGATACCCGTCCGCGGCCTTCGCTTAATTCTGTCGGGAAATGCTGTCTCTGATAATCTTTAAATAGTTCCGGGTCTTTCTTTAATCCCTGCGAGGATTCAAATATATTGGCGTTGGGATTCATTACATTCGCGCCGTGATACGTGCCAATGGCATTGCTAAGCCAATTGAATCCCAGGTTGGGAATCTTTTCCAAATCTTCCGGGTTCATGCTGGCATCACCCCATTTAAGATGGGTGAATATCTTCATATTCGTCTCTGGCAATAATCGGGTAATCTCAATTACCAGCGGATTGCCAATTACATCTCCCGCTTTTACTTTCAATTGATATTTGCCCGGACGTACCAGTGATGTATCAAATACTGCCTCTGCAGATGCTCCGTCGCCAGATTTTTTAAATGCAATATTACCCAACGGCATCGGTGCAGTACCGCCTTCAAGCCATGCTTCCGCTTTGCCCGTTTTCACCACATCACCCCAGGCGCGCAGAGAGAATTGTATGCGTTCGCCTTCCAGGTAAACCTCGCGGTTGCGGTCGGTAAATATATATAATTCATTTCCCGCCGGCACATCCAGGTTGGCAGCAGGTTCTACCGGTGCGGGCGCACCCTGACGCAATGCTATTGTAAATCCTGATGTATCCGCAGTAATATCAGTCGGTGTTTCCAGCAGCTTTACGCCACCTTTCGATACCGAAAAGTGCAGTTTGCCGAGTTTGTCAGTGGAAATATCGTATCCTGCGGCAGATATTGGCAGATATAACCGCAATACTGCTGGTTTATTTGATGAAAATGCTTCTTTAAAGATAACTTTGCCGCCGCTGTTTACGGTTACATTTACCTTGCCCGGACCGTCAGCACCTTGCAGCAGGTTGATATCAACCGGATAACATTGCAGATAACAGGTTATCGCACTTTTTTTCAATAATGCCGGGTCGGTTGTCACCACCCCGTCTGCATTTACGCTAAACTTCAATTCTCCCGGCAGCACTATATGGTCGCCTTCATCAACATCTGTTGTTACCAGTGCCTTGATGCCTACATCGCTGGTAACTGCCAACTTGCCATCGCTATCTACCTTCGGTTCCGGCACCAGTTGTTCATCGGTCATATTATCTTTATCGCCGCCATACGCCGCGTATTCCATCGCCTGGCCATCGACATACACCGTATTGGGGAAACGGTAATATATCATGCCATTAGGCAAATCATCATTTTTCTGCCAGAACTCAATAGGCGCGGTATATTTCGCGTCAACCAGGCGAAAATTAATCTCCCTGCCCCAGACGGATAAACCGGCTGCCAGCAGGAATATACAACAGATATATCTATGGTGTGACATTATAACCCCCTTTTGAAGAGAGAGGAGAGAAGAGTGAAGAGAGAAATTACGAATTACGCAGGCTCTTGCAAAACCTATTTTCTGAATTATAGATTTTCGCCTTAAAAGCCCCTCCCCTCAATCCCCTCCCCGGTTGGAGAGGGGAAGAACGACTTTCAGGGACTGACACCGAGTGGCGAAGCCAGGAAGGTGTCTGTACCATTGGGTTTTGCAAAAGCCTCTACGAATTACGAATTACGAATTACGAATTACGAATTATTTTGATAATGATTAATTGTCCATTGTCCATTGTCAATTGTCAATTCTTCTCTCTTCTCTCTTCTCTCTTCTCTCTTCACTCTTCTTCATACATATCGCCAAACATTTCCCGCATATTTTCACTTCAGTCAGATGGGCGTGGCATTTGGCAGTATCGAATCTTTCAGAAAGCGGGTCGGGTTCTGCGAATGGTTTGCCGGTGTAGGCCTGGACCGGGCAGATATTCACGCAGGCGCGACAGTCGCCGCATTTATTTTCCATCAATTCAGCATTAGTGAAGTGGGCATCGGTTAGTACTGTACCCCAGCGAATTGCCGGGCCATATTGCGGGGTAATCAGCATGCAATGGCGGCCAATCCACCCCAGTCCGGCGCGGCGACCGGCTATTTTATGGGAAAATGTTCCTAACAGCGGGTTGTTATTCGCCCGGTCGGACGCGGCAATCGCCTGTGACGGGTATCCTTTTTCCTGCAAAAATATCGCCAGTTTTGCCGTTAATTCATTCAACTGTTCATTTACCACCACGTAACATTCGCGGCCATAACGCTCTTTAGTATCTTCCTGCGGCGCCAGCAACTGGCTTACTATCTTGTTATTCAACGCAATGCCGACAGTAACCGCGTTGCGGGTAGCGATATCGCCAACCGGCCAAATCCGCGCGACATCATCCCAGATATCGCCAAGGCTGGAAAACCCAATCACGCTCGCGCCATTAGCCAGCGCAAACTCACGTATCTCATTTTCCAATGCATGATTATTCATATATGATAATTTCAATGAATCAACAAAAATACCTTGCTAAGATAAAAATAATTACACAGAGATACACGGAGGAGACACAGAGACGCACGGAGTGAATAAAAAAATCTCCGTGCATCTTGTAACAAAAAAAATTAATTTTTAATTTTAAATTATATTGACATTCCCCTGTATACCAGTATAATATTTCACGATAGGATTACAAGGAAAAGGTATGCTTGTAATCAATAAAAAGCGTGTGGATTAGCCACGCGAGGAGACCACCATGAGAAAAGTAATTCCGATTCTTGCAATCTTAATTTTATCAATTGCCATGTCGCTGGCGCAGTTGGCGAATAGTGCTTGGCCGATGTTCCGTCATGACCTGAAGCATACCGGGCGTAGTCCGTATACTGGGCCGGCGACTGCGACGCAGAAGTGGGCGTTCACGACCGGTGGTATAGTACAATCGTCCCCCACCATTGGCGAAGACGGTACTATCTATGTAGGTGCCAATGATAGAAAATTATATGCCATCAAACCAGATGGTACTTTAAAATGGGCATTTACTACCGGTGATATTGTATATTCAAGTCCAGCCATTGGTGCGGATGGCACTATTTATGTTGGTTCTAGTGATAATAAATTATATGCCATCAAACCCGATGGTACTCAAAAATGGGCATTTACTACTGGTTATTGGGTATGTTCAAGTCCTTCAATCGGCGCGGATGGCACTATCTATGTCGGTTCTAGGGATAATAAAATCTATGCTATAAAATCCGATGGTACTCTAAAATGGGAATTAACTTATAAGGGTTGGGTAAATTTAACTCCGGGCATTGGCGCGGATGGCACTATCTATGTCGGTTCTAGGGATAATAAATTCTATGCGATAAAATCCGATGGTACTCAAAAGTGGGCATTTACTACCGGGGGAGAGGTGCATTCAAGTCCGGCCATTGGCGCGGATGGCACTATTTATGTAGGTTCCTTTGATAGCAAATTATATGCCATCAAACCCGATGGTACTCAAAAGTGGGCATTTACTACCGGGGGAGAGGTATATTCAAGTCCGGGCATTGGCGCGGATGGCACTATCTATGTCGGTTCTAGGGATAATAAACTCTACGCGATAAAACCTGATGGTACTCAAAAATGGGCATTTACTACCGGGAGTATAGTAGATTCAAGTCCGACCATTGGCGCGGATGGCACTATTTATGTCGGTTCCAATGATAAAAAAGTTTATGCCATCATACCAGATGGTACTCAAAAATGGGCATTTACTACCGGGAGTGTAGTAGAATCAAGTCCTTCCATTGGCTCGGATGGCACTATTTTTGTCGGTTCCTATGATCATAATTTATATGCCATCGGTGCCGGTGGTAACACGCAAACCCTAACCATTACCCCCACCTCCGCTACTCTTAATAAAGGTGCAACCCAACAATTTACTGCTACACCGTCAACGGGAGTTACCTGGTCCGCGACTGGTGGCACTATTAGCAACACCGGGTTATTTACCGCTGGGAATACGGTGGGAACATATACTGTTACCGCTAAAAATACAACTGACACGGCGACGGCGAGTGTTACTATTACTGCGGCGCAAACCCCTGCTATCACCATCACCGCACCCAATGGCGGCGAACAGTGGCAGCAAGGCAGTGTGCATCCGATAACCTGGACATCCACCGGCGTCCCGGGGAATGTAAAAATAGACCTTTTCAAAGGCGGCGTCCTTAACGGCACGATTATCGCCAGCACCACGAATACCGGTTCATTCAACTGGACAGTTCCGGCAAATCAGGCAGTGGGTACCGACTATCAAGTAAAAATTATCGATTTGGCAGACGTCACGGTGCAAAGTAAGAGCGCGGCTAATTTTGCGGTTACTGCTGGTGCACCAAAAAGTAATGACCCATGGCCCATGTTCCATCATGACCTTCAACATACTGGACGCAGTCCGTTTACCGGACCTGCAAACCCTTCGCAGAAATGGGCTTTTACTGCTGAAGGCGTTATTTATTCCAGTCCAGCAATCAGTGCAGATGGTACCGTATATTTTGGAGCACATGGTGGTAATTTTTATGCTATCAAACCTGATGGCACCCAAAAATGGGTTTATAAAACTAATGGTGACGTAAACTCAAGTCCTACTATTGGTGTTGATGGTACAATTTATGTAGGCTCAAGGGATCATAAACTTTATGCTTTCAATTCTGATGGTTCAGTAAAATGGACATTTTTAACAAAGAATTGGGTGGAATCGAGTCCGATAATTGGTGTAGATGGTACTATTTACATTAGTTCTGAAGATAAGAATCTTTATGCTATTAATCCTGATGGTACGCAAAAATGGATATTTACTGCAGGTAACTGGTTGGATTCCACCCCTGCTTTAGGAACAGATGGTACAATTTATATAGGTTCCGATGATAAAAATCTTTATGCCATTAATCCTGATGGTACACAAAAATGGATATTCACTGCAGGTGGTTATATTCGTTCAAGTCCTATTATTAGTGTCGATGGTACCATTTATTTCGGGTCATTAGATAAAAAAATCTATGCTGTTGATATAAATGGTAAGCAGAAATGGGTCTACTTAACCGGTGGATCCATAGATTCAACTCCTGCTATTGCCTCAGATGGAACTATTTATGTAGGATCAAGAGACAATAATTTTTACGCATTTAATACAAATGGTACATTGAAATGGTTGTTTAAAACTTCTCAAAGTATTTATTCAAGTCCAGCTATTGGTGCTGATAATACGATTTATTTCGGGTCTGATGATAGTAAACTTTATGCGATAAATCCTAATGGAGTACAAAAATGGGTATTTACAACAAAAGGATTTATTCATTCCAGTCCAGCTATCGGGTCAGATGGAACAATTTATATTGGATCTTATGATGATTCCGATAAAAATCTCTATGCCATCGGTAACGGCACAGCACCAACCCTCACCATAACCCCACCAACCGCAACCCTGAATACCGGCGCAACCCAGCAATTCACCGCTAACCCGGCGACTGGCGTAACATGGACTGCAACCGGTGGAACTATCAGCAAAACAGGGTTATATACCGCTGGGAATACAGCGGGAACTTATACTGTTACCGCAAAAAATACAACTGATACTGCGACGGCGAGTGTTACTATTACTGCGGCGCAAACCCTCACAATCACCCCGCCAACCGCAACCCTTAACTCTGGCGCAACACAGCAATTCACCGCCAGCCCGTCAACCGGTGTGGCATGGCTTGCTACTGGCGGAACCATCAGCAATACCGGGTTATATACCGCAGGAAATACCGCAGGGACATTCGTTGTTACAGCTAAATCTGCGGCAGGTACGGCGACGGCGAGTGTTACTATCACCGCAAAACCAACCCTGGCAACCCCGGTACAGGTTGCACCGCAGAATAATGCCGCGAATATTATTGCTCCGGCGACCATTGTCTGGCAGCCGGTGGCAAACGCGGTCAGTTACGAATATGAAGTTTATGGGCCTGCCAGCGCGACGGTTCCGGTGGAGACCCAGACCGTCACCGCCACTTCGGCAGTTATTCAATATACCCTTACCGCAGGTACCAGCTACAATTGGCGGGTGCGGGCGATAGACGCCAATGGTGTGCAAAGCGCGTTTTCGCCAAAGTGGACATTCACCACCATCGTGAACCAGGGGCTTGCATTCCCGATACTCACCAGTCCTGCCAATGGCTCCACCGGTGCGGCAATCGCCACGACGCTGAACTGGCTGCCGGTCGACAACGCGGTTAATTATACCGTGCAATACGCGACCAACAACAATTTCAACAAGGCAACAGTGCTGACCGGAGCTGCCACCACGCAAAACGTCACCCTGTTGGGAGGCACCCGCTACTACTGGCACGTCAAGGCAATCGACGCCAACGGCCAGGAAAGCGGCTGGTCATCTGCCTGGTATTTCACCACGGCTGCCCAGACAACGCAGATGGACGCGCCGACCCTGATAACCCCGGCGGACAGCGTCATAGACGTGCCGATAAAGACGACATTCACCTGGACCACAGTTGCCAACGCGGTCGCCTATGATATTGAGGTGTCAAAAGACGCGACATTCGCCACCCGGGCGGTGATGGGCAGCAATAGCACCAGCCTGACAACCACCCTGGCGAACAGCATCGTCTATTACTGGCGGGTTCGCGGCAAAAACGGCAACAGCCTGGGCACATGGTCAGCGGTTGGCACCTTCACCACCGAGGCATTCGTCCCCACCACCGGTGTAGACGCCGCCATCGCAAACTCAAAGGTTGGCAGCCCGCTGATGGGCATCGGCGTGGTGAACAATGATGGCACCCTGCAAACCGTAACGGTAGAACAGCCGATTAACCGCCAGAGCGAGTTTAATATCATGGTGAAAAACACCGGCAACCAACCAGACAATTTCCTGGTATCCACCACCTCAACGATAAATGCCAAATGGAAAGTGACAGTATTCGATGTCAGCGGCATCGACATCACCCGGAAAGTATTCAACGGCGGCTGGTCATCATACATCGTAAAACCAGGCGAAAGCGTGATAATGCGCCTGAGATTCGCCGCCACCAGCGGACAAATTATTGACCCTACCAATCCGCCGACCCAGTCAATTATGCTGACCGCGCAATCCTGGAAAGATATCACCAATGGTGTCGCCACTCCGGCCACCGACACGGTAGTTGGCGCAGCGGTATTGGTGAAAATGTCGAAGTAAGAGAGGTTTTTATTTAGTTACACAGAGATTCACGGAGAAGACTCAGAGACGCACGGAGTGAATAAAAAAATCTCCGTGTATTCTCCGTGAATCTCTGTGTAATAATATTGATTTAATCGGGTTTTTGTGGTTAAATTCAGTAGTCAGTCACATAAAGGATGGTATAGTTATGAATAATATTCGCTGCTCTTTTCTGCTTTTTATTTTTCTTTTAGCCACGACAGTTTTTGGTCAGGATACGACGGCTAAGGGTTATGCGCCGGATGATTTTATGCGGGCGGTTTCCAAGGATATGAATAACGCGAAATATATGACTGCGCGCGATTACAACGGGACAAATTCAAGACTGATACATAATGTAGTTGAAAAGTTTACTGAAAACGGAATGATAAAAAATTACCGCATTTACGTGATGGAAACGAAGGATTGGAACGCTTTTGCCAGCGCCGGTATGTCGTCGCCTGATGTCGTTTGTGTGTGGACAGGTTTACTGGATGACATGAAGACTGAAGACGAGTTAGCGGGTGTTATCGCCCACGAAATAACCCACAACAATCACCAGGATGCCAGCAGCGAAGTTGCAAAACTAACCGCCGCCAGCGTGATAAATGCAATAATATTTGGCGATGATGGAAAAAGCGCTACCAGCCAGGGGATGCTGCTGTTATTCATGCAAAAAGGTTTTAGCCGCACCCAGGAATACCGCGCTGATCGCGAAGGGCTGGTGATGGCGGTAAAGGCTGGATACGACCCGCGCGCCACCGTTGATTTGTGGAACAAAATGGCGGATAAATATCCCAACAGCGACCCCAAAATATTTCTTGACCACCCTGCCAGCAAAGACCGCGCAAATACTCTGGATAAAATAGTAAAAGAAAATATGAAACAGGGAGCCGATGGAAAATGGCTGGTGGTTACTGAACCCACCGACCCAAAAGGCAGCACCACTGTAACCGGCAGATTTGGCAAAGCGATAAAGGCCGGTCTGTTCACCGGGGTATTAGGTGCCGGATATGGCGGACTGATGCTGCTGGCGGACAGCAGCTATTCATCAAGCAACCTGATAAACGATTCCGGCAAATGGGCACTGAGCGGATTTGCAGTATCATTGCTGTTAGATATAGACTTGCCGGCGTTAAAAAATAAAGACGGCCAAAAACAAATGGCAATAACCGCCATGCGCGCACCGAACGGAGAAATGGTGCCATGTGTGATGGTAAGCGTACGATATTAATTGAGAATTGAGAATTGAGAATTGAGAATTGAGAATCGAGAATGGAATGCTTTTGCAAAAACTATTTTAAAAATAATAGATTAGCACCTTAAAAAAGCCCCTCCCCTCAATCCCCTCCCCGGCTGGAGAGGGGAAGAACGACTATCAGGGACTAACACCGAGTGGCGAAGCCGCGAAAGTGTCTGTTCCATCGGGTTTTGCAAAAACCTCTGATAATGGAGAATTTTTGAAATAGATTTCTCTTGATGGATGAAATTCTCAATTCTCAATTCTCAATTCTCAATTATTTCATTCCCTCTGGTATTAAAATATTGTATAATACTACCATGAAGGTCATTCTTTGTATTTTAATATTGCTTTTAGCGATTCCGCTTTTTGCTCAGCCGGTGGGTGAGGAATGTTGGTTGCGGGTGGTATTAACCAGCCCGGACAAAGTGCCAATTACTATTGAAACCGGAATGGTGCCGGAATTGTACCTGATAACCGGTGAAACAAAACGTCGTGACGGTGTTGCGCAGATAATCGTGAAAAACGGCGAAATTAACCTGATTGGTCTGACTGTTGGCAAGCATGAATTTTTTGTCACCCTGGGTTCGTATGGTTTTCGTTTTGGTCCGATTGAGATTAATATTACCGAAGGCTCGAATATTTACGAATGGGAACTGCCGCGGCTGACCCCGGTTGAAATGCAGGTTATGGATGGTACAGAAAAAGTAAAAGTTAACAACCCTTTGTGCTATATAATTCCCAAAAGCCGCGGAACAACGGTAATGACAGCAGTAACCGGCGGAACCGGAGTGGCTGCCATAAAAGGATTGCTGCCGGATACTTATCGAATACTGGTTATCTCGCGTGATCCTGATTATTACATAACTGCAGATTTGACAATAACAGAAGGCCAGGCGGAAGCGATAAAAGTTAAAGATTGTAAGGTAGTAAAAATTAACAGCGCGCTGGTATTTACTATTGTACCGCCCCCGGCTATCACCGTCGCTTACCAGTTAAGAATAAATTTAAGTGGCAAATTTGATGAACTTAATTTTACGCCATACGTATTAACAATAAGAGACAAGGTGGAACGGTTTCCGCTGCCGGCGGGAAATTATACCTACATGGTGTATGTACCGACATGCAAACCGATAGTCACAAAAATTACGGTGGTTGATGGTAAAACAGAGAACATCGATTTAAAACCGACGCCATAACAATAAGCGATGTGGAATAACTACAGGACACTAATGAAAAAAAATATATTTTTGCTGATTTTAATATTCATCGCAACATCGACATTTTGCCATGCCGAAACGCTGTTCAGCGGCCGTACAGTATGGCTGATGGCGCAATCCATGGTGCGCACTGCAAAAAAGAGCGGTTATCTTCCTGCCAGCTACAGCCTTTCAACTCGTGAAGGCAAAGTAGTCACCATTTCCGCCGTGAATTCGTTTGAATTACTCTTGCGGGCAGTATCGCAATGGAGCGACCAGGGGCAATTCCCCGATGAAGTAGCACTGTCATTATTGACCCTGCAGCCGCCAGTTACTGATAATAAATTTGAACCTGTTACGGAAAATGTCGTCGAAAAACCGGTGCTGACAAAAGACCTTGGCAAATATGCACTGCAGGTACTTGGCTGGCTGGAAGGCGACAATGGCAAAGTACCTGGCTCTTTTAATTTTGGCGAAACCGAGGCGACAGCATATTCATTAAGCGCGGCGCAAACGGTAATAGCATTTGCTGTGCTGATAGATACTTCTGTTACCGAACAGAAATTCCCCAACGCTATCGCGGTACCATTAGTGAAATCACCAACTGACTGGACAGACCTGCGCAATCCTTTGATTGTTCCCAAAGATGATTATAAAGTTACTGCCAAAACGATATCGCAGACAGTAACAATGAAAGAATACACTGCCCAGGAAGCGATAGATTACCTAAAAACCCGCAAACACCCGGTAATCGCCAAGGCACAAGGCGCGCGCGACGTAATTTTAACCGGTGATGAAGCGACAGTGAAAGATGCCGCCGATATGTTGGAAAAATATGATACCCCGGCACCGCTTCCGATAGATTTGATGGTGAAGCTGGAACGTCTCGCATTGGAAGATGCCATCGCCGCAGTGAACGCGAAATACAAATTAGTGAAAATTGAACCGGCGGAAGATAAACAGGTGTTGCTTACCGGACCGGAAGGACAGGTTAATGAAGCCGCCGCCGACCTGAAAGAAATGGATGCTCCCCCGCCGCCGGTGACAGAAATACTCACTCTTGGCAGTGTTAACGCGCAAGTCGCCATGAAAAAACTTCGCGAGTTGTATCCCGACCTGGTGATGCAGGTATCGTCTCCGATGGAATTGCGTATAACTGCCAACCAGGATGTGCTGAATAATGTGCATGAATCCCTGAAAGATATTGATGTCCCTCCGCCGCCCAAGGCAGAAGTTGTTCTGCTGTTGAATGGCACGGATATGAGCACCACAACAGTGCCGCGCGGCACCGCGGTTAGTGAACCATATTGCGGAATGCTGCATTGTGAATTAAAAACATCAGGTCCGGTGGCATTCACCAGCATTGTAATTGACCTGATGGAAACAATCCGTCTGCCCGGTCCCGGTCCGCATAAATTCGACATCGCGACGCCGTTATTTAAAGATGGCCCGCACAATGTAGCCGTGGTGGTGACAGATACCAACCGCCAGCAATCAATAATGCTGTACCGCCTGACATTCCTGAATGGACAAAAAACCGGCGTTACCCCGATGCAGAAATGAAGAGAGAAGAGTGAAAGCGTGGCGTCACCGTCCCGGTGACGAGTAAGACTCCCCTCCTTTGGAGGGGCAGGGGGAGGTCATGAGTACAAATAGTGATTTAGCAATCAAAAAGTTTGAAGCAAGTTACAATTGCGCGCAATCGGTACTATGGGCATTCACCGATGAGTTTGGAATTGATTCTGACGTGTTGCTGCGGATAGCCTGCGGGTTTGGCGGCGGTATTGCCCGCCGACAGGAAATGTGCGGCGCTGTCAGCGGTGCTATCATGGTTCTCGGGTTAAAATATGGACAGGGTGAAGGCAAAGACAGAGCGTTTACCGAGAATACCTACGCGAAGGTCAAGGAATTTATCAAGCGATTTGAGGCTATACATGGTTCATGCTGCTGTAAAACATTATTACTGGATGCAGACCTGGCAACCAAGGAAGGCAAAGATTTTATAGCGGCAAATAACCTGCGCGAAAAAGTATGCAAATGTTGCGTGCGAACCGCGGTAGAGATAGTCGAGGAAATGCTGTAAGAACCCTGGATAATTATAAAATATATCATTTCCCTCAAATACATTCCTGCATTTTCGTGTCATAGTAAGTATAATCCCTGAAAGAATAAGTTTAATTAACATGGATAGGCAGGATAAGCATGAATAATTAATCTTGTTAATCTTGTTAATCATGTCTAAATTAATTATATACTGTGGGAAACCGCGTTGGATGTTGAGGCTAATAAATGCGTATATTTCATATAATAACAATCTGGTCAATAATGGTTTCGCTGTCATTTGCCGGGATGCTGGCTCCGGGCATCGGGTTGCGCGGCACCTATTATTCCAAGCCGGATATGTCGGGAACCCGGGTGGTGAAGTATGATACTGCCATTAATATGGCGTGGAAAGAAGATGCCGGTCCGATAACAGATTTCAAACCCGGTGCTTTTTCAATATTATGGCGCGGATATTTGCTGCCCGCATTTTCAGAAACTTATACCTTCACCGCTACCGCTACCGGTGGCGTTCGTTTAATAGTTAATAACAAACGGGTATTCGATGACTGGTCGGCAAAGGACACTCCTATACGAACCGGAACGGTCGACCTAAAAGCGGATAAATTAGTTTATATAGTTTTCCAGACAACCCAGCCAGCCGGCGCCGGGTCAGTGCAATTACAGTGGTCAAGTCCCAGTTTGCCGATAGAAAATATCCCCGCGGTTCGTATGTATCCGCCGGTTTTCGCGCCTGATCAATTTGTTTATTGTGATAACCCGGATATTCGCACCAGCGCGATTTACAGCACTAATTTAATGGATACCCCGAAAAAGCTGACCGTGGAAGGAAGTTATAAGCCGGTATTCAGTCCGGATGGCAAGAAGATTCTTTTTCAGACCTTCAAGAACCTGTCATATTCAAATCCCGGCATTTACCGGCTTACCTTCAGTACCATGGAGCAAATAAGGCTGACCAAGCCGGAAGGCGATAAATACGATCCCGCTTTCAGCGCCGATGGCAGAACCATTGCATTTGTCACCCAGATTGGTACTGTTTATGAAATCTATACCATGCGCAGTGATGGCGGCGGCAGAACAAAGATAGTTTCCGATAACTATGAAAACCGGCACCCGGTGGCAAATGCTGATGGCAGCGTAATAATTTACCAGTCGAAGCGCGACGGCGTGTGGAACCTTTACAGCGTTACCATCAGTGATGATGGAAATACTGAAAAACAACTCACCACATTGGAAGGAACCGAACCGACCATAAACCGCCGCGGCGATAAGATAGTATTTATTTCATCGCGAAGCGGGCGACCGCAATTGTATTCAATGGGGATTGATGGTGCCAATCAAACGATTATTCCTACCCCGGGCATTGTCAGCCAGCCTTTTTTCACCCCTAATATTGAGTTTATGGCGTATTTAGAGAAAAATGCCGCTGGGAAAACTGACATGTTTGCGATGGATTTAGACGACCGTATCCCATGCCAGGTAACCGCAAATGGCAAACTGGTCAGCGCCGCCATTTCATATTCTCAGCAATTACCAATTACCGACGGCCTGGTGATATGGTTGAATGCCCAGGACGCCAGTTCTCTCGGAATTGACGAAACCGGACGTATAACATCATGGACCGACAGCTATCGCAATGTGCTGACCGCCACCCAGCCGAATATTGGCGAATGTCCGTATTACAAGGCAGATGGCATTAATGGCAACCCGACAGTTTATTTTGACAATAATAGATTATATCTCCCCGACCTTAGTCCGGGTTGGACGAAAAACGAAGGGACTTTTATAGTGTTGTATTCCCCGGTAAGCGCGGACAGCTACACTATAATTCATCAAAATAATGGCGGCGGCAGCGAACATTGGCGGTACAACGGTAACGGCGACGGTTACGTAGGTTTATTCATGCCAAACCGCCACGAAAATTACCCATCGCAAATGCCGAATAACGGCCCGACAACCCTTACCTTGATCTCCGGCGATAAATATACCGCCTATATCAACGGCAATGCACAACCGCCGCGCGACCCCAACTTTTTAGCTCCCACCACCATGACCCTCGGCAGCGGCGGCGACTCCGCGCCTATAAGAGGCCATATAGCAGAAATAGTCATCTACAACCGCGCATTATCCGACGCCGAAAGACTGATAGTAGAACAATATTTCAAGAGTTTGTATGGAATGTAAGGGTTAGTTGAGAATTAAGAATTAAAAATGCAAAATTAAAAATTACGCAGGTTCTTGCAGACCTAATTTGTTATTGTTTCAAATTGAAATTTTGGGTATAAATCAGGGACTGACACCGAGTGGCGAAGCCAGGAAGGTGTCTGTACCATCATGTTAGAGTTGCTTCATTAAAATTCAATTTGATATAAAAATTTTTCACTCAGATTTTTCTAATCACTGACTAATCCCTTATTCCTCTTCCCCGCATTGGGTAACGTCTAAATCTTTCAGCAAGCCGTCGTTCACGCTATATATCCAGCCATGCACCCATAATTGTTGTTTTCTATTCCATGCATCCTGAACTATGGTGGATTGGGCGACATTTTTTACTTGCTCTATCACGTTTAGTTCGCACAATCTGTCCAGTGCTTCTTCTTTTGTTTCAATGGTTTTAAACTCGTCGTCATATTTGCGATAAATGTCGCGCAGATGACCGAGCCAGTTGTCGATGAGTCCATGCGGTTTGGTGTCGATGGCTGCCTGAATGCCGCCGCAGCCGTAATGGCCGCAGACGATGATATGTTTTACCAGCAAAATTTCAACAGCATATTGCATCACCGACAGGCAATTCATATCGGTATGGATAACCAAATTTGCCACGTTGCGATGAACAAACAACTCGCCGGGCAGCAGTCCGATAATTTCATTCGCCGGCACACGGCTGTCCGAACAGCCTATCCACAAATATTCCGGCGTCTGCTGATGCGCCAGCCGTTCAAAGAAAGCAGAATCGATTTCCGTAATCTTCGCTGCCCAACTTTGATTATTCTCAAAAAGATGTTTAAGAGCCTTCATGAACTTATAATACCTAAGCCCAATGAATTGAGCAAGTGTTTTTTAGTGTTCAGTTTTCAGATAGTGTTGCTTAATACACCTTGATGTAAAATATCTAAAACAATTCCCCTTGCTGGCAATCGCGTACCGGTTTGAATGAATAGCGGTGGTGTTTGCAGGGGCCGTATTTTTTCAGTGCCAGCAGATGTTCCGGGGTGGGGTATCCTTTATGTTTGGCGAAACCGTATTCGGGATATTCCGCGTCTAATTGCACCATTATCGCGTCACGAGTTACCTTGGCGATGATCGATGCGGCGGCGATGCTGGCTGACAGTGAATCGCCTTTTATTATATTGCGTGCCGGGAATGGTGGTTCGGGTATTGCCAGGCCGTCAATCAGCACTATATGCGGGCTGGGGGTAAGACCAGCCATTGATTGCCGCATGCCGATATGGGTGGCGCGCAATATATTTACATCGTCAATTTGTCTCGCGCTGATTATCTGCACATCCCAGGCGATGGCGGTATCTTTTATTTCATCTATCAGCCTTTCCCGGTCTGCTTCGGTTACTTGTTTGGAATCGTTCAGGCCGGATAATCTGCATTCAAATGGCAAGATTACCGCCGCTACAGTAACCG
Source organism: uncultured bacterium (assembly GCA_964638715.1). GTDB lineage: Bacteria > Armatimonadota > Hebobacteria > CAIYQO01 > CAIYQO01 > JBAXQQ01. Next base: position 79,451 of record CAZWZF010000006.1, read on the forward strand.
GTCCAGCCAACGGACCCCGGCCTGCTTCATCCACACCTGCCACCAAAGTATAGCCATCAGATATTGCTTTTCTTTCAAATTTCCACATATCAACTGCCGACATTCGCCACTTCCTTCATCTTTTTTTGCCATTTCTTGCTAATATTATCAAATTCCTGCCATTGATGGGCATACTCCTCTTGCATTGTGTGGATTATTTTGCTATTATTTCCCTCGCGCGTATAAAATTATGCGTTCAGGAGCAAAAATGAGCATCCTACTGACAATTTTAATAGTTGTATTGGTGATAGTATCCATATTACTCATCACAATCATCGCCATACAGACGACAAAAAGTGAACAAGGTGGAGCCGGCATGGGCTGGGGCACCATCGGTGGTCAAGCATCAACCAGCATCAAGAAGTTTGGGTTGGAAGCAAAACTTGGCCAAATCACCACAATCCTCGCTGTAACCTTTATCAGCCTGGCATTTATCGTTTGCATCATTGATGCACAGATACGCCACGGTTTAGCAAGATAAGTCGTTTGCCCGGGTGGCGAAATTGGCAGACGCGCCAGGTTGAGGGCCTGGTTCCCGTTAAGGGAGTGCGAGTTCAAATCTCGCCCCGGGCACCATTTTTAAGGGACGGTATTTTTTACCGTCCTTTTTTTTGTAAAAATTCAGAGGATATTTGTTATGTCAGGCTTTATTCAGGAATCACCGCTGGCGTGATAACAGAAAGCAAAACCGGCAGATAGGCGTTCATTGGCAAAATCATCATCGACGCCAGCGGTGACGGCGATATCGCGGCAAAGACCGGCGCGCCATTCACCAAGGGCAGACCGCAGGATAATAAAATGCAGCCGATGACGCTGATGTTTAAGGTCGGCGGCGTTGATACCACGCAATTTTCATTTCCCGGCGGTTTTGAGGATTCTACCGATGTGCCGGTTGGCAACCTGCAGCAAATCGCCCGTAGGGAAATACCGCATCCCGCCGGTCATGTATTGCTGTATCACTCGACATTGCCAGGCGTGGTAACTATTAACATGACGAATTGTATAAACGTTGATGGCACCAGTGCCGAGGATTTAACGAAGGCTGACCTTACCTGCCGACGGCAAATGGAATATATCGTCGCGTTCCTGCGTAAAAATGCCCCTGGATTTGAAAATTGCTACATCATATCATCCGCATCGCAAATCGGTGTTCGTGAAACCCGGCATTTTCATGGCGAATATACCCTTACCGAAGATGACATCAATGAAGCAATACTTTTTGATGACTGGGCAGTAACCAAGGCGCATTTCAATTTTGATATTCACAACATCGACGGCGCCGGTCTGGACAAAGATGGTGCCCAGCGCCATTTCCGTCAGCAAAATGGCTATTCCATACCATATCGCTGCCTGCTGCCATTGCAGGTAGAAGGACTGCTGCTGGCTGGCCGCAACATCAGCGGAACCCACAAGGCTCACTCAAACTTCCGCGTTATGCCGATATGCGCCAACATGGGCCAGGCCGCCGGCATCGCCGCCGCGTTATGTGTGAAGAAAGATGTATTACCCCGGCAATTGGATGTGAAAGATTTGCAGGCGGTGTTGATGGTAAATGGGGTTACAACGTAGTTGCAGAAGGTTTTTTTCAATATATATAACCAATGTGGGTTTTACCCACAACCCATTATAATTCACCACAAAAGAACTCAAAGACCACAAAAGAAGATTATAAAAAATCTTTGTGTTTTTTGTGTTCCTTTGCGGTGAATACCAGCCAATTATATTAATTTATAAATTACTTGTTATATCTCAACGTTGTTAATATATAAGGTCTTAAAACTTAAAAGCATAGGGAACGCCGTTACCGGTATTCCCTATACAATAATAAAGACGCTATCTGAGACAGTATGAAGGTTTTACTTCTCTATTCCAAACTCGGTCTGGCAAGGCAGAGCCTGCATCCAGGTGGGGGGCATTGAACCCATATTGCGCCAGTAATCGAATACTCCAGCGCTTTCTGCCCAACTAAGGCAGTTGGAGGAACCGAGGTGTTCGCTGTTGTACAGACGGAATGCGAAACGGCATTTTCCGGCGGTTGGATTAAACAATTTCAATTCCGTTCGCGGAATAGCGATTTCGTACAGAGTTAACTTCGCGTCTTCGTTGCGGGTGATTTTTATTTTACCATCTTTCAGCGGCCCCATATTCGGGACATCTTCGGTCTGGTAGCCATTGCGGCGTTCGGTGTTATCACCCCACAGGCGTATTAACTGGTCGCCTTCTGTCGATGTATGTGCGACATAGCAATAATCGGTATCGTAAAACATGCCTTTCCATGCCCAGGGGTCATCCATTTGACGGCCATATCCCGGTACGTGGTCGCAGAATCCAAAGGAGAATTGGAATACATCGCCGCAATTAATAACATAATTCAATCCACCCGGCATACCTTCTTTATATGGCAATTCTATTTTTGTTTCACCGCGTCCTTTAATAACCGGCTGCCCGGCGCTGCATTTAAAGCTGTCTTCATTCACCGCAGTGGCAAGGTAAACATTCTTATCGTCATACGCGGTATATACCCGTGCCACAATGCGCTGGTTTGCGGCTGTTCCAGTGGGTTTTTCCATTCCCGGGTTCAACAGGTATTGGGTCAGATCAAAGCCCCTTGCAATAACGCTGCTGTCCAAAATTACCGGAGTAATTCCCTTCCAGCTATCCAGTGTCCCATCCATTTTTATAGTTCGCTTATTAAAACTTGCCGCCTGAATAAGCTGGGTTGCTGTAACTATTGTTAATTTTCGTGCCTGCACAGATGCCAATTGCGGAGTTTTTGTTGCAACTACGGTTGCGGTTTCTGCTGTCAGTGTAATGCCGTATTGGTTATTCGCTGACAACTCAACTCCCGGCCAGGCTACTGCAACATCAGCTAATTTGCCGGAATCTATGACAAATGGTGTTGTACCGGCATCTTTACCGCCAATTTTAAGAATCAGGCTGCCTGAAATGTCCGTATTCATCTGGTTTTCAATGCGGACAGTCAATGTCTGCGGCAAATTGGCTGGCTGTGCCAGTGACTGCGCATACATATTCACCGGAGTAATTTTATCAATACCAGCACCAGCGATCTGCTGGCGTAATTCAACTACGCTTAATTTATCTGAAGTGATATAAACCGGACTTGCGGTTAATGGTACAGTCAGGGTCGCGCCTTTCGGCAGAATTTCACGACCGGAAATATCGAATGCACGTAAATCCGGAGCGCGGGTAATGGTAATAGTGCCGGTCTGGTCAAGGTTGTTTACGCTGTTTCCGGTAAGGCTCCATAACACTGCGACTTTGGTGATGTCGCCAGCGCGATCTTCTGGTATTGGCACCGACCAGCGAACTGATAATTCGTCAGCCCGCGGCAATGCTTTAACTTCCGGGGTTACCTGCGATGGATTGGCAAAAATCGCGCCGGTGATCAATTCATGAGCCGGCCATATCTCTGCCACGATGGGACGGTCTTCCAGCATACTTGTCATAGTGGCATATGCGACATTCGGTTTTGTCCAGTCTGCGCCATAACCGATTCCCCATTGCGCGTTTCCCTGATAACCACCGCATAATGCCTGGCGTACATTGTAAGCAACTATTTTATTGGCATTTTCCAGGTTATTCTGAACAAGCGGAGTTAACGCGTTTATTGCGCTTATTTGTGCTGCCAATGCAGTTTTTTGAGCGGTTAAGGGCTGGCGTGCCGCGGCATTTTCCGGGGTATCGGGCAATGCTGCCAGTTTTGTGTCGACGTCCTTCATTTGCGCGGTGGCATCGGTCAATGCTGCCGGCGGTGGGGTGCGGTATTCGGTGCCGCCTTCGGTAAGGTAATATTTTTTCAATCCCATTCGCTTTGTCACCAGCATGCCGTAATCCTGCGAGCGGAATTGGTCTGCTTCGCGCCAGCTTGCCTGCCCGGTTCCCCAACCATACGGATGATGGGTGGTGCCGACAATCAGGTTTTTCCAGCTTGATTTATCAGGTTCAATATTATCTTCGGTGAACATGGAACTGTTGCCGGCGATAATATTCAGTTTCGGATTTATCTTAAGTGCCATTTTGCACCATTGTGTCTGAAGTTTGCGATAATTGCCCGGGGTGTCGCACCAAGTCCACCCAAATATCCACGGCTCGTTCCAGAATTCATAAGTATCTATTTCAGGATAATGTTTGATTATCTCTGCCCAGGTATTAACAAATTCATCATTATCACGCGGCGGGCCATGCATGCCGGTTTTTTTAGCGTTTTCTGTTTTAGCGTCACCACTCAGCGCATATCCTGCAATTGGCAAAACCCACACGCCGTGTGCCTTGCTGGCTTTAAAAGCGGCATCATTGCGGGTGAAATTCAATGGCTGCGCCTCGCCTGTAGCTGGTTTGCTTGCCCATAATCTGTCAGGATTGGCAATATCAGGCTGGAAATGCGCCCTCTGAACCTTCATGCCAACAGCTTGCAGCATTTCTAATTCCGCATCAGATCGCAATCCGGAGGTGTTTGACGCAAAGAAAGAATCTTTGCGAATGCCGGGATGCGATGGAGGAATGATGCCGACATCTGTCATTAATTTCTTCACCACATCACCTTCAGTTATGATGACGTTGATGCGGAAATATCCCATTTGTTCTATTGTAACATCCTGGGTAACCGGCTTTTTATCGGTTCCGACGGTGAAGGTAAATGCTTTGTCCCAGTTGGCAACTGGATGGTCGAAAATATCGGTAGCCTTGCATGAAACCGTCAAAATGTGTGCTAATCCGTCAGTGCTTTGCGCGGTTAATCGCAAAACCACCGGTTCAAACTCTTGTCCGCGTACCGGCAGCGAGCGGTTAAACATCCTGAAAGCGCCGCCAACCGGTGCAAACTTCGCCTGCCATCCAGCAGTTGATTGCGCCTGCAGCGGCGCAGTACAGCAAACAATGGCAAGGCAGCAGAGCAAAATATGCCCAAGGTAAGGTGTGCGGCCAACATACCCGATGAGATGATCGAAAAACATGTTTATTCTCCTACAATAATGTCACATGGAACGGGGAGAAAATGCAATGTGACTACTTGATACGATTGTATTTATATTAATACAGTTTGTCAATGATTACAAGAGATTTTTTACATCGATTTTCAGGATTAATGAGGATTATATTCAGGTTCTTGTAAAACCTGATATTTCATTATTTTACATTGAAATTTTGATTATAAATCAGGGACTGACACCGAGTGGCGAAGCCAGGAAGGTGTCTGTCCCATCGGGGTATCGCAAGGTTTTGCAATTGCCTGATATTAATTATAAATATTTTATAAAATTCCAGACTTTTTCATGAAATTATTGACATATATCAACATTAGCAATAAGATTAACATTATATTTAAAAATGCTTTAATAAAAGGAGATAAGTAATGTATAGACAATCGTTTAAAAAAGGCTTTACTCTTATCGAATTGTTAGTAGTAATTGCCATTATTGCCATCCTCGCCGCTATTCTTTTTCCGGTATTTGCCCGCGCCCGCGAAAAAGCACGTCAAACTACCTGCACCAGCAATCAACGGCAGATAGCAGCATTAATCCAGATGTATGCGCAAGACCATGAAGAGACATTGCCGGCAACCATTTCAGTTTGGCAGGATATCAAAGTCGATCCCGCTGTATTGGTTTGTCCGACCAAAGGCAAGGCTGTCCCCAACGGTTATGATTATAATGATGCTATCGGTGGGACATCACTTGGCGCAACGCCAGACCCAACCTCAGTATTCCTGTCAGAAGATGGCAATCCAAACACTACTTACAATTCTAATGTTGCCATCAGCCAGGATGAAACCGATTTTCGCCACAGCGGGCTGGTTATTTACTCATGCATGGACGGACATGTCGAAGCGAAGAAATACTCGCCATACGCCGTAACAATACCAATGACCGGGCTGGAGATATGGTACAAGGCTGATGCCGGAGTAACAGTAACCGGCAGCAATGTTACCGGATGGGCAGACCAGAGCAGCAAAAAGAATAACGCCACCGTAGGCGCGGGCATCATGACCACGGCAACATATAACGGCAATTCGTATATCGATTTTACCGACGGGTGTGTGCCGGTTGTCGGGGGATTTTATCCGACTAACTATCTTAAATTCACCAGGTTAACCACCATTCGCTCCGTCTTATTCGTTTATTATGACAACATGCCAAGCGGCATATATTATACAGGAATGATACTTGGCGACGCTACCGCCTACGATTTTTGCGGCGACCGCGGTTGGAATGGCTCATCTATACTCAATCAATATACCAATCCTTCTTTGCGGGAAGGAACTGTGCGTAAAAATGGTGTGGCAATGGCGCATACAGCTTTAGGATTTCCAACAACTCCCGCTGTGATATCTCTGGTATCTGTACCGTCAGCAACGATTAACATCCCTGCTGGGTATTACCCGTCACCCAATACCACTGGCAACCTGACCGCGTCGACAATCGGTTATGATCGCAATTATGCATCTTCGCTCTATGGCCGACTGGGTGAACTCATCATCTACTCGCAACCACTGATTCCAGGCGACATAAAAACAATAGAGAAATACCTGGGAAAGAAGTATGGGATTACGCTGCCGTAGTGTGAAAGACTAATGAAAGTTATGAAAAGAATGAGATGAATGGGAAGTATGAATATTTTACCATAATTCCCATATCTCCCATTCTTCCCATTAAATTTTAATAAAATTTCCTACCACTGGAGGATGGGGAGCTGTCCTCAGCTCCCACGACAGCGTCTTTTAATAAAAACGAATCGAAACACAACACTACCTGAGAAATCTATCGCTACTTCGCTTTATTACATCATTATTCCGGTTCATCGCGGGAGCCGGAGCAGACAAAATCATACATGTCGGCACACCGAGAGGTGGTCAAAGCGTCCCGCTCGGAAAAAGGATGAACCGAGAATAAATTTCAGTGTTTATCATCTTCCTGCGCAGCCAGCGTCACCGGGACGGTGACGCCACGTTCAACTGCCCATCCATGTTAATTAAATCTTCACTTCACCAGCAAAAACTTCACTCTGTTATCGCGCATTATCACGCATACTGGCTTGCCTATTACATCGGTTAGCGGTACGCTGCCCCAGCGGTGGCTGTCGAGGCTTACCGGGCGGTTGTCGCCGAGGACGAAAATTTGGTTAGGGGGGACAATGTATTCCCAGTCTCGTACATCTTTTAATATTTTACTGTATGCCCGCTGTTCTATCGGGGTCAGATAGGACGTGTCTTCGTATGGCGAGGGTGGAAAAGTGTAGTCCATCTTCAGGCCGCGGAGATACGGCTCAGTTATACTGTCGCCATTTATGACCACTCCCTCGTTTGGGCTTATCTTAATATGGTCGCCGGGCAACCCTATTACCCGTTTGACGAACTCTACCGGCTTGGCGGGGTCGTAAATCTCGCTGTTTAACATCAAGGCGAGTTGAGGGGCGTGAAAAATTACCATTTCGCCGCGATGCGGCAGGCGTAAATTGTAGTTGTATTTCGTCACCAGCACGCGGTCACCCTCGCGCAACGTGGGATACATGCTTTTAGACGGAATGAAAAAAGGTTCGACTATGAATGGCTGAATAATAAGGAAAACCAAAGCGATGGCGATGGCGGCGGCGTCGAGAAAATCAATGATATATCCCCGGCATCCTCGCGGCTGCACAATCTCCGACGGTCCGGCATACGTCATATCAGTATCCGCCGGCAAGTCGTAATCCAAAGCTGGCGCGACAATATCCGCGCTCCCACAATCACCATCGCCATCCTCGGCAATAAAATAACTCTTTTTTACCTCAACCTTCTTGTGGTAGGATAAAATCAACCTTATACTGACTAACAGCAGGATGAGAATAGCAAAAAATACCGGTTTGTCTACAAATTCAAAAAGCACACCAAGAGGTTACCATTTTACTTGATGAACGGCAAGAAAACGACATATTGACGCATCAAAATTGCATCAATCCACCATCAAGACGGACCCAAAAAACCTTCATGAGGTCAATAAAACCACCCACACCATTATCATTCAACTTGCGAATCTCACCCCGCAGCATTTCTTCAGTAACATCTTCCCGCACCCAAAACAACAGATTCAAACAACTGGGAACCGTAACCTCACCCGTAATAGCCTGCATACCGCTCATAACAATCACCTCTGTTAGGGTGAATTATAGCAATATGTCAGCAAAAATGCATACCAAAATTGTCAATCGTCAATTGTCAATTGTCAATTGTCAATTTTTCCTCGCTTCCCCTTGACTTTTAACCTCATACTGATATACATTACCATTCGGGACAGTTACTTATTCCTTTTGGGAGGCTGCACTTAATGTCATCATCAAATAATTTAGGCTATGCCGCGCTGGCGGAATATCTGCGGGGACGTGGATTAAACCCTGATTGCATTCGCGTGGCGGTACAGTCGCTGGCTATAGAAACCCCGGCATGGGGATATGGTGATGGCGGAACACGGTTTAAAAAGTTTCATAACGCGGCGGCGGCACGAACATCGCGCGAGCGTATTGCCGATGCGGGTCTGACCCATCGTCTGACCGGCGCATGCCCGACGGTAGCATTGCATATACCCTGGGACAAGGTGGATGACTGGGATGAATTCGCAACTTATGCCAATACCCAGGGAGTAAAGCTGGGAGCGATAAACCCGAACCTGTTTCAGGATGAAGATTATATGCTGGGCAGCCTATGCAACCCTTCAAAAGCAATCCGCCAGAAAGCGGTTGACCATGTGAAGGAATGTATCGACATAGCAGTGGCAGCAAAGGTAAATGAAGTCAGCCTGTGGTTGGCAGACGGGACAAATTACCCGGGACAGGATAACATCGCCGAACGCCGGTTGCGGTTGCTGGAAACCTTGCAGGAATGTTATGCCCACATGCCGGCGAATATGACTTTGCTGGTGGAATACAAATTTTTCGAGCCGGCTTTTTATCATACTGACCTGGCGGATTGGGGTGCGTCGCTGACCACCTGTCAGGCGTTAGGCCCGCAGGCAAAGGTGCTGGTTGATACCGGACATCATGCACAGGGAACCAATATTGAATATATCGTGTCGTGGCTCATCGCACTGGGACGATTAGGCGGTTTCCATTTTAATTGCCGCAAATATGCCGATGACGATTTAATCGTCGCCAGCAGCAACCCGTTTGAACTGTTCATGATATTCCATGAACTAATCAACGGTGGTACCAACGGCCGCGCAGCGGAAACGGCATATATGCTGGATCAGAGCCATAACATTGAAAACAAAATTGAAGCGATGATAATGTCCATCATGAATGTGCAAATGGCTTACGCAAAGGCAATGTGCATTAATCGCAACACATTGGCAGAACTGCAGGCTGCCGGTGATGTGCTGGGTGCGCACCGCATGATACACGAAGCATTCGAGACAGATGTCCGTCCGCTGCTTGCGATAATGCGCGAAGAAGCCGGACTGCCAATTGACCCGCTGAAAGCATTCCGCGAAGGCGGATTTGCAACGCGGATGGCACATGAACGCAGTAAGTAAAAGTGACTATTTCTTGATTTTTAAGGTATAATTTTAAAGTAATAGCAAGTAATAATTCACAAGGTGAAATGAAATGAAAAAGCATTTAGCAGTATCAGCAATCGACCTGGGCGCGGAAAGCGGTCGGGTAAGCGTGGGCATGTTTGACGGTGAACACCTGGATATTGATGTAGTCCATCGTTTTTCCAATAGTCCATTAACTCTAAACAGCACCCTGCACTGGAATACTCTGTCATTATACAAAGATATTTTAACGGGTTTGGGTAAGGCTGGCGAAGTAGTACCGGATTTGGCATCCACCGGGGTTGATACCTGGGGATGCGATTTTGGCATATTGGACGCTCACGGTAATCTGCTGGGTGTGCCGGTGCATTATCGCGATAAACGCACAGATGGACTGATTGATGAAGTAACCAAAGAGATAAAACGCGAAACCATTTATCACCAATCCGGCATCGCATTCTGGCCATTCAATACCTTGTATCAATTGCGCGCCCTGGCGGTACAGGGATCGCCTTTATTCATTGAAGGCAAGACCCTGTTATTCACCCCGGACCTGCTGAATTTCTGGCTGTGCGGTTCACGCACCACCGAACGTTCAATCGCCAGCACATCTCAGGCATTGTCGGTAGATAAAGACGAATGGCTTAACGATTTGCTGGCCGCCCTTGATATCCCGCCGGCGATATTGCCTGAAGTGGTAACCAGCGGAACCGTGCTGGGCAGCTTGCGCACCGATGTGGCTGAAGAAACGAAACTGAAATCGATGAAGGTAATCGCCCCGGCAGAACACGACACCGCATCTGCCGTTGTTGCCACTCCATTAATATCACCAAACGCGGCATATCTCAGTTGCGGCACTTGGTCGCTGCTGGGGTTGGAAATGACTACCCCGCGCGCAACACCAGAGGCAATGAACGCTGGATTCACTAATGAAAAAGGCGCTTGCGGAACCTATCGTTTCCTGAAAAATATTATGGGTCTATGGTTGATTCAACGCACCCGCGAAGTATTTTCCCGTAAAGGCGAAGAATATGATTATGCAACCCTGGCATTCAAGGCATCCGGCGCGGAGCCTTTCCAGGCGTGGGTTGATGTAAATGACGACAAGTTTTACGCCCCGTCAAACATGGTGGAAGCCGCCCAGGAATATTGCCGCGAGACCGGACAATTTGTGCCCAATAGCGTAGACGACATCATGCGTGTCCTGCTGGAAAGCCTGGTATTCTCCTACCGCAACGCGATTGACCAGTTGGAAGCAATATACGGCATCACCATCCCGGCACTCCATATCACCGGTGGAGGTTCGCAAAACACAGCTCTTTGCCAATGGACAGCAAACGCGCTGGCGCGCCCGGTAATAGCAGGTCCTGTTGAAGGTACTGCCCTTGGCAATATGCTGGTACAACTGATGGCACTGGGAGAACTGAAAAACCTTGACGAATGCCGCGAAGTTGTACGCCGCAGCACTGGACTAACCACTTACGAACCGCAGGATGTGAACATGTGGGCAGACGCATATATGCGGTATAAGACAGTTGTTAAGTAAAAGTGATTTTCGGGACTGACATGGATGTGCCGGAACGGCAACCCGTGTCTGTCCCAAAGGTTAAGAACCGGTAAAAAATACTTTAAAAAGGATATTCAAATGGCTCGTTCTGCACGAATAATCTTACCAGGATTACCTCATCATATAACTCAACGGGGTAATCATCGAGAAGAAATATTTACTTGCACCAGAGATTATAATATTTATAAAAACTTTGTATTTAAATATTGTGCGAAATATGGAGTTGATATTATGGCATATTGTTTAATGTCAAATCATATTCACCTTGTTGCTATTCCTGTATCAGAAGAAAGTTTCTCCGATACATTTCGAGATATAAACACATCATATTCCAAATATTTCAATTCAAGTAAGAATATTTCAGGTCATATTTGGCATGGAAGGTTTTATTCATGTGTAATGGATGAAGAGCATTTATGGCATGCTATAAGATATGTCGAACGAAATCCTGTTAGAGCAAAAATTGTAGCTACTGCAGCAGAATATAATTGGAGCAGTGCGGCAACACACTGTAATAAAAGTGCTGACATGTTATTGTCAAACAAATTTCCAATTACTAATGAAATTCCCAACTGGACTGAATGGTTGACTGTTGAGAATTTTGAAATTATATCAAAGATTAGGACTAATACCATTAGCGGAAAACCAGTTGGTTCAAAAGAATTTATAGATAAAATAAATGAAATGATAGAATAATTACTACTTTTGAGAATTGGTAATATATTTATACAGAATCTGCTTTTTGGGACAGACACCTATACGGCTTCGCCGCTTGATGTCAGTCCCGGTAGTGCCTTGGGACTGACATGGATGTGCCGGAACGGCAACCCGTGTCTGTCCCAAAGGTTGTAAATCCGCGGTTCTACCAACAAAAAAAAGCCCGGGCACCTTTGCAGGTATCCGGGCAATTTGTACGGGCAATATAATTACCCTTTGATGCGGCCGCGCTCTTTGATGCGGGTTGCGCGTGAACCGACGCGATCGCGGAGGTAGTAAAGACGTGCGCGACGTACTTTACCCAAACGTACCACTTCGAGTTTGTCGATTATTGGCGAGTGCACAAGGAATACTCTTTCAACGCCAACGCCATGGGTTACACGACGAACGGTGAATCTTTCCCCGAGCAGGCCTTTCTGGTGACGAATAACCACGCCTTCAAATAGCTGAATGCGTTCACGGTTGCCTTCTTTTACCTTCAAGTGAACCTTCAAGGTGTCGCCAGTACGGAATTCTGGGCGCCCAGGTATAACCTGCTGAGCCTCTAATTCCTTGATTAAATTGAAGTTGACCTTTTTCATGGGTCCCCTTTTTTAAAGCGGTCGGGGTAATTTTTCCTTCTCCCGACATTATTTTTTAATGCTTTTCAGCATTTTGAGATCTTCGGCGGTCAGTTCCGCTGTTTCCAGCAGTTCCGGCCTTTTTTCAAGTGTCAGCATCAGCGATTGCATCCGCTGCCACTTCCGAATTTCCTCGTGGTGACCGGAGAGAAGGACCTCCGGCACCGCCCATCCCCGAAAAACCGGGGGGCGGGTATATTGCGGATGCTCCAGAAGCCCCGCAACAAAACTTTCGCCATCCGCCGCGCCTTCGCCGCCCAATACCCCGGGCAGCAATCGCGACACCGCGTCAATGACTGTCATGGCGGGCAATTCTCCGCCGGTGAGTATGTAGTCACCTACAGATATTTCCCGCTGGGCGAGATGGGTGTGAACCCGGGCATCCATTGCCTCGTATCGCCCGCAAATTATAATCAAATGCCGGTACGCCGTCAATTCCTGAGCCAGCGCCTGGGTAAACTGCTCGCCGGTGGGGGTCATAACGATGATTAATTCGTCATCTCCGCCGATTGCCAGCGACTCCGCTGCCTCAAAAATAGGTTCCGGTTTCATCACCATTCCAACTCCACCCCCATAAGGAGTGTCGTCGGTGATGTGGTGCTTGTCGTGGGTAAAATCCCGCAATTGCACCGCATTGCATTCGATAATTCCCGCTTTTTGCGCTCTGCCCAGCATACTTTCGTTCCAGTAGGCATTGAATGCCGATGGCAATAAAGATACTACGTCAAACCGCATACGCGGAGAATTATCGGATGTCATTTCATTCATTTTACCGCCAGCATCCAGCCGTATTTATCCTCGACGTCGCCGTATTGGATACCTTGCAGTTGAGTGAATAACTGGGTCAGTTTTTCGCCGGCACAACAAGGATCGCCAAACTTGAATACTTTGTCGCCGTAATGTACCGCGTATATCGGGGTAACAACTGCGGCAGTGCCGCAAGCACCGACTTCTTCAAACTGGTCAAGACTGGCAACTTCAATCTGTTCGCAATGTACCGTCAATCCCATATCTGTCGCCAATTGCTGCAGGCTCAGGTTGGTGATGCTTTCCAAGATTGATGATGAACACGGAGTTTTGTAAATTCCATCAGGAGTGATGCCGATAAAGTTTGATGTTCCGAATTCGTCAACGTATTTATGCTCTGCCGGGTCGGTGAAAAGTATGATAGGATAACCGCGTTCTTTGCCGGTGTAATATGGTTTCAGCGACGCCGCGTAGTTGCCTGCCACTTTTGCCTTGCCGGTCCCGCGAGGCGAAGCGCGGTCAAATTCATCCATCACCATTGCTTCAACGGGGAAGAAACCTTCTTTGTAATAAGGTCCTACCGGAGTAACGATGACGTAAAATGAATATGTGTGCGATGCCGCGATGCCTACCATCGGTTCGGTACCGATAATCAGCGGTCGTATATATAATGCCGCGCCGGTGCCGTAAGGCGGCACAAATTCGCGGTTTTTATTAATTGCCAGTGTACATGCTTCAATAAAAAGTTCTTCCGATGGCGCCTGCATATACAATCTTCCTGCTGAATATGCCAATCGCCGGGCGTTCATCTCCGGGCGGAACATTGCGATGGTTCCGTCTTTCATGGTGAATGCCTTTAATCCTTCAAAGCATGCCTGACCGTAATGCAGCACATTTGCGGCAATATGCAGGGATATCATCGGGTCTGTAATAATTTCAGGAGTACCCCATACTCCGCCCGTGCATTCTACCCGGACGAAACAATTTGTCGGTATATACTGGAATGACAGATTTTTCCAGTCCAACTGGTTAGCTGTCTGCATATTAACTGCCTCCTTTCATAGGCTGGCTACAATATAACTATTAACTAATTACCGTCGTCAGCTTTTAATAAACCGGGTCGATATAGCACCGTCATAACCCCGGCCTGTAAATCAATTTTCAACACATATTCTTTCACTGCCGGAATATATGCCAACGGTGTGTCGTAGACATCATTTGCGCCGGTGCGCAAGATATCTTTAATATTTCCGAGTTCTATGCCGGTATCAGTGACTACCCGCAACCCGATAAGCTGGTCGTAATAATACTCATCTTTTTCAAGTTTAACAGCTTTTGACTTCTGTTCGTACAGCTTTGCGTGCCGCAGTTTTTCTGCATCATCAATGGTATCAACGCCTTCCAGCGCTATCATGACTTTGCCTGATGCGAACCGGGAAGACTTCACCTTAACCACCCGCACTTCGCCATCGATTTCAATACCAATTTTTTTAATGTTATCAAACCGTTCCGGAAAATCTGTGTGCGGATAGACCTTCATCTCGCCTTTTAATCCGAGGGGAGAGGTGATTTCGCCAATCAGCCAATCGTAAGGTTCGTTATTCACCATGCTCATTACTTGCCATTTGCGGCAGAATGAATCCGGCGGCGGAAAGGTCGTTTTCGCGGATTTCTTTCACCACGCCGTCTTCAATAATCAAATCGATAGCAGATAATTTGTCAAAAATCTTATCGCCAACCTTGATTTCTACCTGGCCATGAATCATGCCGCGCTGGTATTCGGCACCCATTTCCAATGCGTCAATCTGCGTTTTCTGAGCTGTTAATTCAGACTTGATGGCGTCCATGCGGCGCTTTTCAGTTTCGATTTGCTGACGTGCCTGCATGGCGCGATTCAGATCGGTACGCTGAATTTCGGCTAATGCCTGGCGGGCGCGGAAATCGAACTGTTCCGACTGGCGGGTGGCTTCAGCGATTGCGTTATCTATTTCGGTAACCAGGGCGTTTTTCAACTCTGGTGTTACTATAAATACCATGCGCACATTTTGCTGTAATACTAAACTATCCATCTTTAAATACCCTCTTTATCTACCGCGGCGGTCTGTGTTTGCAGCGCCATGGCGAGAAAAATCAACCCAAACTGACCTGTCGGATAATCCGCCTGCGGCACGCATAATAATACGTATCGCATTAGCAACCCGACCGCCTTTACCTATTATTCGGGGCATATCTTCATCTTCAAGATATACCATATATGCAATATTCTGGTCGCCTGCCTGCTCGCGAATATTTACGGTTTCCGGCTGGTCAACCAGGGAAGTAACTAAATAATTTAACAGGTTCTTCATCATCGGCCTCCATAACTTCGAGCGTGCGGCGAAAAATCTCGCCGCACATTCAAATAATATTTTGCCGTTATACGGCTTCCTCTGCAGGTTTTTCTTCGGCGGCAACTTCAGCAACTACTTCTTCTACAACTGCCGGTTCTTCAACTACAGCCACTTCTTCAACTACAGGCTCTTCAACGACTGCAACTTCTTCAACTACAGGAACTTCTTCAACTGCCGGTACTTCCTCAACAATGATAACTTCTTCAACTACCGGTGCGGCGGCTACTGGAGCAATAGGTACTGCTGGTGCGATAACTTCGGTGGCATCGCCGGTGTATACAGCCCAAATGCCAGCTTTTTTCAGCAAGCGGACAACAACATCAGTCGGCTGAGCGCCGGTTTTCAACCAATACAACACTTTTTCGGTGTCGAAATGGATGGTTGCTGGTTCTGTCAGCGGGTTGTAATGACCGAGGATTTCGATGAATCTGCCATCACGTGGTGAACGGGCGTCGGCTACTACTACACGGTAAGCCGGCTGTTTCTTTGCACCAATACGGCGCAAGCGCATTTTTACTGCCATGGTCTTGTCTCCTTAGTTTTTGCGGGGTAACTCCCCGGGCCGGAGGGGCGGATTATTCCGCCGTGCCGACCTCGCTGCTGCGATACTTTTTGCCGGAACGCTGACGCGCTCAACAGCTGAAATCTTTTTAAAATGGCAACTTAAACTTCCCGCCGCCCATTTTACCCAATCCTAAATTACCGAGATTCGGTTTGCCGCCTTTTTGAATAAACGCGCCACCCATCTTTCCGAACATTTCGCGCATCTGGTCAAACTGCTTCAGCAGCATGTTAATCTCTTCCAACGGCCTGCCGCTTCCCCGGCTGATGCGGCGGCGTCTGCTGCCTCTCACCAGTTCCGGTTCGCGCCTTTCCTTTGGCGTCATCGACTGGATAATCGCCCGCATGTGGGCAATTCTTTTCGGGTCGATGGTTATCGGTCCCGCCTGCTGTTTTATCTGCGCCATGCCGGGAATCATATCCATGAACTGGTCCAGCGGACCCAGTTTCGACATCTGCTCCAATTGCCCCAGAAAATCTTCCAGGTCAAAGGTGCGGTTGCGCATCTTCTTTTCCAGCTTTGCCGCTTCATCCGCGTCGACAGATGCTTCCACCTTCTCGATCAGCGATAATACATCGCCCATCCCCAGAATTCGCGAAGCCAGCCTGTCGGCGTGAAAAACTTCCAGGGCGTCATATTTTTCGCCCATGCCGAAAAATTTAATCGGCTTTCCGGTTACCTGGCGTATTGACAGGGCGGCACCGCCGCGGGCATCGCCATCCATCTTTGTCAATATGAATCCGGTTACATCCAGCCGTTCATTAAATTGTCCGGCGACGTTCACCGCATCCTGCCCGGTCATGGCATCCAGCACCAGCAATATCTCGTCAGGATTTACAGCGTCGCGTACGGCGACTACTTCATCCATCAATTCGCCATCCACATGCAGACGTCCGGCGGTATCGATAATCAGGTGAGTGTGTCCATGCTCCCGCGCGTATATCAACGCGCCGCGCGCCACATCCACCGGCGATACCCGGGTTCCCATCTGAAAAACCGGCACATGTACCGCTTCGCCAACCACCTGCAACTGGGTCACCGCCGCGGGGCGGGTTACGTCAGTTGCTGCCAGCAGCGGGTTCATTCCCTGTTTTCGCAACATGCTTGCCAATTTACCGCTGGTGGTAGTCTTACCGCCACCCTGCAAACCAGCGATTAAATATACTGACGGCGATTTCGGCGCAGTTTTTAACGGACCGCCATTTTCGCCTAAAAACTCAATTAACTGGTCGCGAACTATTTTAATTACATTTTGCGCCGCATTTAAGCCGGACAACGTCTCCGAACCGACAGCCAATTCTTTTATCTTTGCGATAAAATCTTTCGCCACCTTGTAATTGACGTCCGCTTCCAGCAATGCAACCCTTATTTCGCGTGCGGCTTCGTTGACATCTGCCTCCGTTAGCCGGCCCTTGCGGGATAACGCGCTGAATAAGTTCTGTAATTTTCCTGATAATGATTCAAACATTGGTTATTATTGACACTTTACGCCCCGGCACATTACTTGTCCCGCGGCGGTACGGATAATATACCATTCGGTCATGATGATGTCAAAAAAATGCCCGAATAAAAACGGTTTAAGCCGCGACCCCGCTTGCGCGGTGTCGCGGCAGTATCATACTCAACAAAGAGATGACTACTTGATTTCGATGGTTGCTCCACCTTCGGTAAGGGTCTTCTTGATTTCTTCGGCTTCTTCCTTGGTAACGCCTTCCTTAACAGCTTTAGGTGCGCTTTCTACCAGATCCTTGGCTTCTTTCAAGCCCAGGCTGGTGATTTCGCGAACAACCTTAATAACGTTGATTTTCTTAGCAGCATCAAAGCCGGTCAGAATTACGTCAAAAGCGGTCTTCTCTTCAACAACTTCAACTTCAGCAGCAGGACCAGCGGCAGGAGCAGCAGCGGCTGCCATCGGGGTTACGCCCCATTTATCCTGCATGGTTTTGTACAGGTCTACGATGTCTAACAGATTCATCTGTTCGATGGCTTCAATGATTTGATCTTTTGTCAGGGACATTGTGGTATTCTCCTCAAATTTTTGTTAGCGGTTTATCCGCCTTGCCTGCATTACGCGGCATTCAATACGTTGCCAGTCTTTACCCGGCTTTCTGGTTGTGGTACGCTTCGATGGTACCTACCAGATTGGACATTACAGCACCCAGTACGGATACTGTGTTGGCGATCGGCGATTGCAGTGTGCCGAGTAAGTTTGCGAGAATCTGTTCGCGCGGCGGTAATGTGGCAAGATTTGCAACATCCTTGGCGTTCAACTCGCTGGTGCCCAGGATTCCACCCTTGATTTGCGGCATATCTTTGCGCAGTTCTTTGATGAATGCGGTCAGAATCTTTGTCGCCTCAACAGGATCACCTTCAGCAAATAAAATCGCTGATGGATTTTCCAAAATCGAATCAAGAGTTGGTTTACCTTTTGCTGCTAAAGCGCGTTTCAACAATGTATTTTTACATACAACGTATTTCGCGTTAGCTGGGCGCAACTTGCGGCGTAAGTTCGTGATTTGCTCTACAGTCAAACCGCGGTAATCAGTCACAATCAAACCTTGACTTGCATCAATGGATTCTTCCAACTGGGTAATAGTTGCCGCTTTTTTTGTCGTTGGCACAGGTACTCACCTCCTTTTCAAGATTTTTGGTTCGCCCGTCCATATAAAAAAAATAATGCCCCTGAACCATACGGAACAGCGACACGAAGTTATAGCGTAGACAAGATTATTATCTGTACACGAACCTCGGCAGGCGGTAAGAAACCTTTATGCATAAATGCACCTGCTGTCTCCGGCGGAACAAACCGAAAAGAATTATAGCGGGTTGTGAATAGGGTGTCAAGACCCCGTTGGAGAATTGAGAATTGAGAATTTTTACATTGATTTATAAGATTTTTAAAAGACAAAAGTAACAAAACTCCGGTGGTTTTGATTAGCTCAATAGTTTCATTTAGTCACCTCATCACTCAAAATTATTTTAATCTGTGGTTAAAAAAGGATATTTCGCCTATTTACCGGAAATTTTATAGTGATGATAAAATCGACTAAACAATCAGGTGATTCCGCGCGCGGCGAATTGGCTGATGCCCGGCGGATTGTTATTAAAATCGGCAGCAATCTGGTGGCGACGGCTGACGGCAAATTCAATACCGCTTTGTTATCCGGCATTGTCGCAGAAATTGCGGCGCTGGTGACAGAGGGACGCGAAGTTTTATTGGTAACTTCCGGCGCCGTTCGGTTGGGACTTGCCCGTATGGGGCTTATCGGCGGTCCGCGACCGGATTTATCCACCCGCCAGGCGGCGGCAGCGGTTGGCCAGGTCGATTTAATCGCCTGTTATAACGAATTATTCACCAGTCACGACTGTGTGGTGGGGCAATTGCTCCTCACCGGCGACGATATTTCCGCGCGTAAGAGATACTTGCATATTCGCAACACCCTGTTGCCGATGATGCACCGTCACAATATTGTGCCAATCATAAATGAAAACGACTCAACTTCAATTGAAGGCGTACAGATAGGTGAAAACGACCGGTTGGCGGCACTGATTGCCGGCAAGGTGCAGTGCGACCTGCTGATTATCCTCAGCGATGTTGATGGTTTGTATACCGCTAATCCATCAATCGACCCGGATGCAAAATTGATTGATGAAGTCGCTGATGTAACCACAGAGATTGAAGCGATGGCGGGCGGCAGCGTTTCCGGCGTTGGCCGCGGCGGTATGAAGTCAAAGGTTACAGCGGCGAAAATAGCCACCCGCATGGGTGCGCATACCGTAGTGGCACTGGGGCATACCCCTGGTATTATCGCAAAGATTTTAAGCGGAGAAGTGACAGGAACGCTGTTTGCCGCTAAAATGGATGAGAAACTGGCGGCGCGCAAACAATGGCTGGGATTCGCGGCGGCACCCAAAGGAACCCTTACGGTTGACGACGGGGCGGCAAATGCTATGCTGCAGCGCGGCAGCAGTCTGCTTCCGGTAGGTATAAAGCAGATAACCGGGTCATTTTTCTCTGGCGATGTGGTCTCTGTTTGCCGGTTGGACGGCAGCGAAATTGCCCGTGGACTGGTGAATTATCCGACCGGAGAACTGCAAAAAATCGCCGGCAAAAAAACTGCGCAAATCGAGGAAATCCTCGGCACTCACCCGTATGATGAAGTGGTGCATCGCGACAACCTGATATTAATCTAAAATGAGGCAAAATAAATGGGCGTATCAAATATATTGATTATCGGACTTGGTTATTTTGGCGAAAACCTTGCCCTGGAATTAGTTAACATGGGGCATGATGTAGTAGGTATTGATACTGATATGGCAGTAGTGGAACGCAATTCGTCGCTGCTGACCAATACCATGCAGTTGGACGCGACCAATATTACTGCACTGCGCTCTTTGGAAATTACCAGCTTTGACATCTGCATAGTTGGTCGCGGGTCAGACCTTGAGGAAGGTGTACTCATTACCCTTAACCTGAAAGAATTAGGCGCGCGCCGTGTAATCTGCAAGGCACTCACCGACCAGCAGCGCAAAGTGCTGGAACGCATCGGTGCTGATGAAATAGTACAGCCTGAACGCGATATGGCAAAAAGACTCGCCCACATGATAGGCACTTCTACCGATATGATAGACTCTCTGGATATCCCCGACGGCTTTGGCATCCATGAAATTTACGCTCCGCGCGGATGGGTAAAAAGAACAATCGGCGACCTGAAACTGCCAACCAACCGCGGTCTGCAATTGCTGCTTCTGAAACAAGGCGACAAATTCATCCCTTCCCCCGGTCCGGATGTAGAGCTGAAAGAAGGCGATATCATGGTGCTATTCGGCCATAACCACAATTTGGCAAGACTGCAGAAGTAAGTTTAAATTAAAAATTAAAAATTAAAAATGCAAAATTAAAAATTATTTTTATAAGACTCTGCGATTTTTTTGTCTGAACCACGATTTGGGGGGATTTTAGGATTGGGAAGATTTTTTAACAATCATTTAATCTGTTAATCCAGTGAATCATGGTTCAGACAATTTAATTAGCCTTCTCCCACCCCTCTAATTTTTAATTTTGCATTTTAATTATTCGTACCATTCTCAATTCTCAATTAAATTCCCACCTCCGTGTATCTTGCTCTGTGTCTTCTCTGTGCATCTTGTGTCATAAAAAATTTACTCTCATTACTCAAATATTTGATTATTATAGGACTTTTTCTTGACTGTAGGGGCAATCCCTTTGTGGTTGCCCGCGCCTACAGTATGATTTTCATCCGTAACAATTATCCTTTGCAGTTCCTTATCTGAATTAATGCAGTAGGCGAAGGGGCAACCACAAAGGGATTGCCCCTACATAATTCTAAGCGAAAGTCCCGTTATTATATATTTTTCAGGAATTTTCAGGATTGGGTGGCATAATAGTTCTGTTGATAAGGGAAATTGTTGGGTTTGGAAAATATATCAATTTATTTTGCAAAAATGTTTAAAAACCCTTGTATTACTGGTAGAATGGTAATATACTTTCATTACTCAACTATTTGAGTAGAGAACTATTGAGGTAAGCAACTAATGGCAAACGAAACTAATTTGGAATCTGCGAAGAAAATGCTTGAAGTTATACCCATGGTGATGGGCGGCGTTGGCCGCGAGATGCGGAAACGGCAGGTACTTGATGTATCCATGCCGCAATTCCGCGCTTTGATGACGATACGTTTTCACCCGGAAATCCCCATGTCAGGTATAGCAAAGCATCTTGACGTCACTCTTTCTTCAGCATCAAAACTAATTGACGGACTGGTTGACCGCGGATGGGTACAACGGGCGGAGTCAGTAGATGATCGTCGAAAAACTTTGTTGTCGCTTTCCCCGGCAGGAAAGGAAGTCATCGAAGAACACCACAAAGCGAAGTTAAAATACTTCACAGAATTATTGAAAGATTTAACTGATGAAGAATGCATTATATTACACAAAGCTGGAAATATTTTGCACACGATATTTGCCCCCATGGAACCAGAACATATAAAAATCATGAGACAAGGTGAGATGAAATGAAAAAAGTCATTGTAACAACACTATTTTTCGCATGTATTGCATCATTTGCCGCACCGGCAATGACGCTGAAAGATGCGATTGCGCTCGCTCTAAAAAACCAGCAGAACGTTTTGCGTGGCGAGCAGAGCCTGGCTGCGGCGAAGTACCGGCTTACACAATCAAAGTCGGACTATTTCCCGCAATTGAATGTAGATTACACTCAAGGAATTTTCAACTCTACTCAGAGTAAGGCTTCCGGAAATGCTGCTTTAAACGCAAGCATGAACTTTTATGATGGCGGCAAGCGTGAATTGAATGTAAAGAGTTCTGAATTAGGAATTGATTCATCAACCAGCAATTTGGAACAATTTAAACAGGCGGTAGTAAATAATGTCACCAGTGCATATTTCACCCTGTTAAAAGCGAAAAAACAGAATGATGTTGTGAAATCTCAATTGAAATTGCTGAATGGTCAATTGGATTTAATCAAGGCACGTATTGAAGTTGGCGACGCGGCGGCGGTTGATTCATTGCCGGTAGAGGCGAGTGCCGCCAATGCCCGTTTTGATTTGCTGACATCAAATAACAATATCCGCACCTCTGCGATGCTGTTGCAAAACGCGATTGGCATTGCGATTACGCCAGATTTTGACATTGATGATTTTAACTTGAAACAAATTACTGTTGATTCCCTGGAAAACTATATAACGGTCGCAAAGGCGAACCGGCCGGAAATATTAATATCAAAAGCCGGGGTAGAAAGCGCTAAAGTAAATGTAGATATCGCGAAACTGCAGACTCGAATACGACCTCAAGTAAATGGTACGTGGAGCGAACCGTTAATTGGCAGCGGAAAGAGCAACTATTCAGTAACGGCCGGTGTAGTATATTCGATATTCGATGCCGGTGCGAATAAGGCAGCTTTAAATGTAGCAAATACAAATCTGGAAAGCGCGAAAATTCAACAAAACCAGGCAAATAAAGATATAGAATCTGATGTGCAGATAGCGTATATAAATGTTCTTAACTCCGTTGAAAAGATAGCCGCCAGCGCGCAAAGCCTGAAATCGGCACAGGCAAGTTATGATGCCCAGGAAGAAAGATACAAATTAGGATTAGTCACACCGTTGGATTTATTAAATGCGCAAAACACATTAGTCAGCGCACAGTACAACGCAGTACAGGCGAACTACGATTATTATATTAACATCAGTAAGCTTGAGTATGCTACCGGGAAACAAGGGGTGCTTTATGGTAACTAAAAGAAAACCAACTGGCTGGATTATTCTGGCGATAGTGTTAATTGCAGGCGGATTTTTCGCTTATAAACAAATGAATGTTAAAAAGCCGGTGACGATTAAAACGGCACAGGTTAAACGCGGCACAATAACATCCAGTATATCTTCGACCGGCACATTGCAGCCAATCACCACGGTTGAAGTAAAATCAAACGCCGGTGGTACCATCATAGAATTGGCCGTTGATGAAGGCGATTATGTAAAAGCCGGACAGTTAATAGCAAAGATTGACCCCAGCGATACAATGACAACATTGGAACAATCACAGGCTGATTATGATGGCGCAGTTGCAAAAATAGATCAGGCACAAAAAAATAAGACCTTGCAGAAATTACAGTCAGACCAGTCAATAATATCTGCCCAGCAGGCTGTTGCATCTGCAAATACAAAATTATCCCAGGCAATAGACCAATCAAAGCTGCAGCCGCAATTGACTGACAACTCTATCAAACAGGCAGAACAGTCGCTGCTATCCGCCAAGACGAAACTTGCCCAGGCGGTAGAACAGGCAAAACTGCAGCCGCAATTAACTGATAATAGTATCAAACAAGCAGAACAGTCGTTGTTGGCAGCTAAGGCGAAATTGTCGCAGGCACAGGATACCGCGGACATTCAACCCAAGTTAACTGCTGCTGCTATAGATCAGGCTCAAAGTAGTCTTGATTCATCAAAAGCAACCTTGAATCAGTTAACAAACTCATTGATTCCGCAACAGATCAGCAGTGCGCAGGCTAATTTCAATTCCGCGAAAGTATCGTTGACAAATGCCGATAATGACTTAAAAAGACAGAAAGCACTGCTTGATAAAGGTTATGTAGCAAAAAGCACCGTTGATGATTCCGAAGGAAAATACGAGTCTGCCAAGGCGCAGTATGATATTGCGAAAAGCAAATTAGATACTGTTAAAGATCAGACCAATGACGATTTGCAGAATGCCAAATTAAAAGTGAAACAGGCTGAATCCCAGTTGTTGAACGCACAAATTAATAAGGCGCAGGATAAGTTGAAATTGCAGGATTTAGAATCTGCCAAAGCTTCTGTCGCTCAGGCAGAAACCACCTTGAAAAATGCGAGAGATAACCGTTCCCAGGATGTATTGAGAAATAAAGATGTTGATGTTGCCCAAAATGCTGTTGACCAGGCTGTGATAAACCTGAAAAATGCCCGCGACAACAGTGTGCAGGACAAATTGAAAAATAAAGATGTAGATGCAGCCCGGGCAGCGTTGAAGCAGGCGCAATCTAACCTGGACACTGCCATTGCAAATAAATTGCAGGAAAGTATTAAAGCGGGGGACATTATTCAGGCAAAATCATCGTTATCCCGCGCCAAGGCATCAGTGACCAATGCAACCACTCAGCTTGGATATACTACCATCACCGCCCCGCGCGATGGTGTAGTAGTGAAAAAGTATGTTGAAGTAGGTTCTATTGTTACCGGCGGCCGATCATCAAATATCGGCAGCGGCAGCGGCGTTTCGATTGTAGATATTGCTGATGTATCAAAAATGCAAATACTGGCAAATATAGATGAAACCGACATTGCCCGTATAGAAATAGGTCAGGATGTTGATGTAACCATCGACGCTTATCCTGATGAATTATTTGATGGCAAGGTTGTAAAGATTGCCCCGCAGGCGATAGTTGACCAGAGCGTTACCAGCGTGCCGGTTACCGTGCAGATGAATATTGCAGATAAAAGACTGAAACCGGCCATGAATGCAACCTGCGACTTCGTTATAGAACGGAAAAAAGATGTGCTTTACGTACCGGCAGAGGCAATTAAAGAAGCTGATGACGGCGTGACGGTGAGCATGCAGGTTGATGGCCAGATTGTAACACGTAAAATAACCATTGGATTAACCGGCAGCACCGATATTGAAGTAACCAGCGGACTGAAAGAAGGTGAATCGGTGATAACATCTATAATTGATCCGAATGTTAAAAAGACAACTACCCCAGCAACTAACAGGAATGCGGGTCCAAGAATGTTTTAGACTGGTGTAACCATCCCGTCCTTATTAAATTAATGATAAGGACGGGGAAGATGCCAGTTAGAGTTACTGTAAGAATAAGATTTCTTATGAGGTTAAATGAGATGATTAAAATCGAACACCTTAGTAAAACGTATCATTTAGGCGATATATCCGTCCGGGCGCTGAAGTCGGCATCGATTGAAATTGGTGCCGGGGAGTTCGTCGCCATCATGGGACCATCGGGGTCGGGTAAATCAACATTTATGAATATAGTAGGATGTTTGGACAAGCCAACAACGGGGTCGTATACATTAGATGATATAGAAGTAGCAGGCATGAGTGATGACGCGTTGGCAATGGTGCGCAACCAAAAGTTAGGTTTTGTTTTTCAAACTTTTAATTTAATACCGCGCCAGCCGGCACTAAAACAGGTTATGCTGCCTATGATGTATGATGCACATACTAAAACTGATATGACAGAGCGGGCAATAACAGCATTGCAGAGAGTTGGGTTAGCCGAAAGAATGCATCATAAACCTAATGAATTGTCCGGTGGGCAGCAGCAGCGTGTTGCTATCGCCCGGGCGTTAGTGAATAATCCCAGGATTATTCTCGGCGATGAACCAACCGGAAACCTCGATACCCGCACATCAGAAGAAATAATGCAGATATTTCAGGAACTGCACGAAGAAGGGAAAACGGTAATTATCGTTACCCATGAAGAAGATATTGCAAAACATGCACAGCGGATAGTAAGGTTCAAAGATGGCCATATCGTCAGTGATGTGCAGGTGAAAGACAGGACATCTGCCGTGGCTGTGCTCGCAAGCCTGCCAATTGAAGAAGATGAAGAGGAGGAAACAGTATGAACCTGTTAGAATCCGTTTATGTAGCTTTAGAAGGTTTGAAAGCGAATAAATTACGTGCATCACTTACCATGTTGGGCATCATTATCGGCGTAGGGTCGGTAATCGCCATGCTTGCCATTGGCCAGGGTATGCGCAAAAAAATGATGACGCAAATTGAATCAATGGGTACAAATGTATTGATGGTTTTTTCCGGATCAACTTCCCGTGGCGGTGTAATGGGCGGTATGGGCAGTCGGCAAAATCTTACTTTAGATGATGCTGATGCCATTCTAAAAGGTTGTCCATCAATAATAAATGCTGTACCAGAGGCATCGCGTAACGCCCAGGTAAAATATGGCAATAAAAACACTAATACCTCTATCCTTGGCAGCGTTCCGGCATTTCTATCTGTGCGAAATTTCAAATTGGCAGATGGCAGAGTATTTAATGAACGCGAAGTTAAAGCTATGCAGAAAGTAGCAGTAATCGGACCTACTACTGCTACGAATCTTTTTGGTACCAGCAATCCTGTTGGCAAGATCATCAGCATTAAAGGTTCGAAATTTAAAATTATTGGATTATTAGTAGCGAAAGGTGCATCCAGCGGCTTTGGCGGTGACCCGGACGATCAGGTAGTTGTTCCGGTTACAACTGCTATGCGCAGATTATTTGGCCTGCGCTATGTACGTTCAATAAATCTTGAAGCTAAAAGTATGGATGTAATGGATGTGGCAACTGATGAAATTAAAAAAGTGCTGCGAAAAACCCACAAGATAGCCGATGGTGCCGATGACGACTTCACTGTACGCAACCAGGCAGAAGCTATGACAATGGCAAGCGATATATCTGGCATGATCACTGCTTTTCTGGGTGGCATCGCCGCTATATCGCTGCTGGTTGGCGGTATCGGCATTATGAATATAATGCTTGTTTCAGTGACAGAACGCACCCGTGAAATAGGTATTCGCATGTCTGTCGGGGCTCGCCGTCATGATATTCAGACGCAATTTCTGGTAGAAGCGTTGGTGATATCTTTTGTAGGCGGTATAATGGGCATATTGCTGGGTGTGCTCATTGCGTGGATAATGGGACAGGCAACAGGATGGACGATAGCAATAACGCCATTCTCGGTTATTCTGTCATTCGGTTTCTCAGCATTAATTGGTATAGTATTCGGCATTTATCCGGCATTAAAAGCCTCGCGGCTGGACCCGATAGATGCGTTAAGATACGAGTAAAAAAGGAGCATAAAATGTCAAAGAAAAACTTAATTATTGCGATTATTGTACTTGCAGTTATCGCAGGTGGGGTAATGTACTTCACTAAGTCAAAAAGTGGCAGTACTGTAAATGGCAGTTTTGGTGGAAATAACACCAGTAGTGCCAATGGCGGCGCTGCAGGTGGTACTGATATGCGCGCTCAGATGGAACAGTTCCGCGCTGACCACAAATTCACATTTCAGCTAACCCGTTTAGTCGGCAATATCGGCAGATTAGATGGCGAAACTGATACCCCGCTCACTCAGGATCAGGCAAAAAAGATTCTTGCTCAACTGGAACCATTGCGCAAGGCAACATCAATGAACCAGGATGAAGCGAAAGACAACATCAAAAAATTGCAGGAAGTTCTTACAACTGACCAGCGCGACAACATTGCGAAGATGAAAGAACGCACCCGCAGATTTAATGGGCCAGGCGGTGGTGGCGGTCAGGGTGGCGGACAAGGCGCGGCTGGCGGCCAAGGCGGCCAGAGTGCTCCCGGTGCTGCTGGAGCTGCTGGTGGTCAAGGCGGTCAAGGCAGACGCGGCGGCGGCTTTAAAATGGAACAGAATTTCAACCCATTCAGTTCCACAGGCAACGAGCGCATGGTAAAACGGTATGACAAGTTATTTGCCGCGTTTAAAGACCGTGCTGATGGCAAGCCTGCTGTTAAATTAACAGATGAACAGAAAAAAGCAATGGAAGCCGGTAATGGTCGTGGCCCAGGTGATGGCGGTGCAGGAAAAACTACCACTGAAGGCCCTGGCCCCGTCGGTCCAGACGGCGGCGGCGGACCACCGCCTCCACCCCCAGGCGGCTAATTAAAGAGTAAAAACTCCCCTTGTACCGTAATGCGCAAGGGGAGTTTTATTTATTGAATAAATAATCTTTCTATAAGATTTATTTGCATAAGAATAGCAAAAATGTATAGTCACCGTGTGGGGACGCAAGTCCGGCGGATTTCCCCATAATCTATCATTTTAACTACTCGCCAATCAGGAGATTGGCATTCCCGATAAGTTAACTTTGCTGTAAATCAAGCCGGACTTGCGTCCCTTTCACACGGTGACTGAATTTTAATATTAAAATCGTGACTTTTATTGTTCGGATTTGATTGCTAACTGCTATAGGTCTACCAAAAATGGAAACCCCGATGATATACTGTTTCATCGGGGTTTCAGGTTTCCTTTGTCATTCCTATTGAACTCCCATCCAGAATCTCTGGTCTATATTAAATGTACTTCGGACCATACGCTTTCCGGTCAGTTAGCTTTTGTAAGCTGTTGATATTGGAGAACTTGTCTCCTGTTTTTTGCCGGTTATTCGTAATGGTGAAAGCACCATTCTATTATTATTATCGACTTGTTTTTATGCATCTAAACAGTTATTTCATTAAATTTTGAAAATATTTTCGTATAAATGTGTATGTATTATAGCAGGTTAATAATTTACTCGTGACAGTGAGTGATTTCCGCGCTATAATGACAACTGTATAGATTACCAGATTTGGGGGATATATGAAATTTAAGCTATATATATTTTTACTGTGCCTGCTGCCAACGCTGATATTTGCGGTACAGCCTATATCATTGCAGGTTGTTGATTTGCGCAGTAAAGTTGCAGATGCTGACTTTATGACAAAAATGATGTCGCTGCAGGGAGCCATTAATCGCCAGGTTGAGCGCAACCTACCAGCGATTTTCCTGATTCGCAGCAACAGTGATTCATATTGGGCAGATGTATTAACAAATACATATCGGCTGAAACGCGAAAATTTATCCGCAGACCAGGTAATCGAAGCAAACAAAGCTAACTTAAAATTTCAAGTTCTATACACCGCAACTGATAAACCGTGGAATCGTTCTGTAGCCGTGGCTTTTGCCGGGGTATCTGACGAAGCAGCGATTGCAACTACTGAAGACCTGGGCCTGCCTGCATTGGATTTCCCGAAGGATGGATGGGATAACCGGGTGGACGCCTATAAATGGGAAAAACAGAATATTGGCGAAAAAGCAGTTAAAGAATGGCTGGGATTATTGCCGGAAAACGGCAGCGCAATATTAGACCTGGTTGCTGTTAACAAGATGATGGCAATCGACCTGGACCCGGCAGAGGAAGCCGAAAAAGCACTGCTGGAAGAGTTTATAAAAGATGTTAAAGATGGCGGTAAAATTATCGGATATCCTGACAAGCGTGTCGATAGTGTTGACACCGCCCAGGTTAACCTGATGGAGATAATTGGCGACCGCGATCTGCGTTATTTGCCTGCCCGCACTACCGGCAACCTTTCATGTTTCATGCGTTTTGAATCCGTCCGTCCGTATCGCCAGTGGCGCGATGAAATTGTTCCTTTCAAACAAACAGAAGATAAAAAATACCCGAACTGGCTGGTGCTGATTTACGATGGCGGAAACCCTAATTATGATGGCGCGCAATCCATTGATAACGCGATGTCGGTACTGGCATTATTGGATGACAGCGCGATTAAAAAAATCCCGGTTGGTATTGAAGTGCCGATGACTATTAATGAACTGGCACCGCCAATCTATTCGCAGCTTATCGCCCGCCAGCGCTCCACCATGGCGGAACTGTTAGCCGCGCCAAACGGCGACGGTTACGCACTGCCAATATCTATGGCTGATAACAGCAATTATATTATCAGGTCCGCCGAAATCGGCAAAAAGTTAGATTTAAACAGTGTGGTGTCATTCGATAATTCAGCGGAATCGAAAAAATGCAAAGGATTATACGATATGATGTCCGCCGCCGGATGGCGCAGCACATTTTTATACCCCACTAAAAACTTCACCGAAAAGCGCGCCGGCACCACCGGAGCGTTCGCCGGATTTGCCGCTCTCCTCGGTTTTGACAGTGCGAACAGCCCGGCTGATTTAATGAAAATACTGGATACGAAAAATGAAAGCAGTTTCCGCGTAGTATTCATTAACCCCAATGGCATACCACCCGCGGTGTTAAAAGGTTTATTGCCGGAAATTGAAAAAACTAATACCGTAATCAGTCCCAGCCAGGCGGTTAGGGAATTGGAAGAATATACCCGAGTCAACAAATTGCTGGATGGCAAAGGCCGCGGTGAGCCGACACTTATAATATCAACACCGGTTGTTGTCGGTGGCGAGGCTCCGCAGGTATATTCGCCAATTACCGTGAATGTCCGCGTATCGGCCGGCGGTGGCGCACCCAATGTAATGCTGGCGCGCCTGCAATACGAAACGCCGGATGGTCGGGTAGGCGCAGTTGATATGGTTAAGACTGGAAAGGCCAAAGAATATATCTGGACTGCCATAGTGCCGCCATCATTGCAGGAAGGAACTTATCGTATTCGCGCCCGCATGGTTGATGGCGTTCAGGCGGGGATATCATACTCGCCGGCGTTAGAAATAAAATTTGCCGCTCCCGATCTTGATGGCGATGGCGCAAACGACGCGTGGGAAAGCTACCTTGGCACTAACCCGGCGAAAGCAGACACTGATGGCGATGGGTTGCCGGATGGCATAGACCCGCAGCCATTAATCAGAAATACCAATATTCAGCCGCTGACCCCATCATACAGCGCACCGGCAGATAAAATGATTCTGGCGGATCCCGGCACCAGCGTAATGGGCAATGACGGCCGCGACATACCGGCAGGAACAACTATTATCTATAAATTGCCCGTCGGCGATATCGGCACCAATATTGCTACTCTGCGCATAGTAACCGCCAGCGTGGTGGAAAATGCCGGCCGCAGCAATTGGGTAACGGAAGTTAAATACTCCAAACTTTCACCGGAAATACTGGCAAATGGCAGCATGAATATTAAGTTCCCGGTTCAGGATAAAGCCATCAAGGTGTTGTCTGTCGGGTTGATAAGCAATCCAAAAGGCCCGTTCCTTGATAATATGGAATTAACTTGCGCAGATAAACGCGCTATTGATATCCTGCCCGGTAAAATGCCTATCGCAATTAAGGCTGTCGTCTACTCGCCATTAGGAATAAGCGAAGCTAAATTAATGTATGGCTCATCCTCAAAATCCCTGCAAAAAATTGCGCTTCAGGGAGATCGCCTGAAATCAATCTTTACTGGAGTAATCCCGCCGCAGCCGGATGGAACTGTACTGGTATATTGCATTTATGCGAAGGATAACGAAGGCAACGAATCCATCACGCCATTACAGGCCGTCACCATTGGCAGAAACAAGGCGCACAGCGTTGCGCTGCTGGCTGGCCGCGAATTGACCGGCGATATGCGCAATGACCCGTTATGGAATGGAACTGGTCATGGCACCATAGCCACATCCGCCATCGATACCTGCAGCATGATTTACGGTCGTCCCGGTACCTATTCCGTATGGGCATTGGCTGCCCCGCGCGACCGCGGCATCACTGTGAAAGTCGAAAGAAAATCAACCGCCGCATCCACAAATGACCTGCTGATGAACGGAACCATTAACGCAAATCAGCCGGATGGATGGTACCGTGTCGGCGGCTTTACCATACAGGAAGGAACAAAGTTAAATGTTAGTGTCATGGCGACAGGATTTGCCGGCTATGCCGGATATGGCGAAGTCATTCTCACCCAGGACAAATCATTCTCGCCGCCGGCAAAGAATGTGCTGATAGATTGGGTAAACGGATTATCAATAACCGGAATAGAAAACGGCATGGTATTAACCCGCCCGATAACAATTAACGCCTTCGCCACCGGCAACATCGACGCCATTCATCTGACTACAAAGAGGGAAGGAAACGGTGTAAGCAATGGGGGCACCAAACCGATGACTGTCAGTTCAGATGGCCATCTGGTGTTAGACCCGGCAGACTTGGTAAGCGGAGATTACATAATAGTTATCAGCGGCGACGCCATGTATATGAACGGCAACACCCCCATAACATCCCAATTAGTACAAAAAGAATTCATAATAAGTTTGCCGAAGTAGGACTCAATTAAAAATTAAAAATGCAAAATTAAAAATTACGGGGTATCTGCGAGACCCTGTAATTTTTTTTGCCATCACCTCAATTTTTAATTTAATTTGCCATTTCCACCCTTCACTCTTTAACTATTTTTGTCGCTTCATCCAGCACTTTTCCTATTATTTCATCAAGATTGCCGTTTTCGAACTTTATGCCGGCTGCGGCGGCGTGGCCGCCACCACCAAATGTGCGAGCTAACAGGCCGACGTCTATTCCACCGCGAGAGCGCAGGCTGACACGCACCACGTTGTTTCTTTCTGAAAATAAGATTGCTATTTTATTGCCATCTACTCTACGTACAAAGTCGATGATTCCTTCGGTGTCTTCGCTTTTCGCATTGCAGCCGGTGTAATCTTCTGCCCGCAGAATTGCCCAGACTAATCTGTTATCAGCGGTTGATTTTATCGAGTTCATCGCACATTTCAACAGGTCAAAAGCCTCGCGCTTCATACTTTCGTATAGGTGCAGGTTGATTCCCGTCACGTCTGCGCCGGCGTCCATTAATGCGGCGGCAATACGGTGAGACTCGGCGGTAGTATTGCCAAAGGAGAATTTGCCGGTATCGACGGTCAGTCCCGCCAGCAATGCCGTCGCTATTTGCTGGGTAAGGGAACAACCCAACAATGGCAATAAATGATATATCAACACCGCGGTTGCCGGTGCAAGGGTATCAACAATTGCGAGATCAGAATCGAAGTTATCGTTAAAATGATGGTCGATTTGAATGATTAGATGTACACCGCGGCTTTTTAACCCGCTTATTTCTTCAGTGCTCAACCCGCATCGCTGCAGGTTTGATGCGTCAACAAATACCAACAGCGGTGGTAAAACTTCGGGTAATTCGCGAATGAATTGAGTATCGCCTATCATGAACTTACAGAAATACGGAACGCCATCTTTCAAAAATGGTGTTACTTTAATTCCCTTATCCTGCAATGCCAGGGTAATTCCCATCAGCGACCCTATCGCGTCGGCGTCAGGGCTGGTGTGGCTAATCACTATCGCTTCCGGGTATTTTAATAATTCCAGTGCTACGATGGCGGCTTCCGTCAGCATTATTCTTCCTCGGTTTCTGTTTCTTTAGCTTTCCCCTGTTCTTTTACCTGGTTCAACAAGTCAAATATTCGTGCGCCGCGTTCCAGCGAATCGTCAAATAAAAACTTCAATTCCGGGGTGTGGCGCAGTTCCAACTGGCGGGCAACCTCGCCGCGCAGAAAACGCGACGCGCTGGTTAATGCCAGAATGGATGATTTGCGTTCTTCAGTAGTGCCATACGCACTGATATAAACCTTTGCCTGTTTTAAATCGAATGAAAGCACGATGTCAGTAATTGAGACCATCCCCAACCGCGGGTCATTCATATCTTCGCGAATGATACGGCTCAATTCCTCTTTCAGCAGCTTATTCATTTTTTGTAATCGTGTTGCGCTCATATACTCTCCAACATATTAATTATACCAAATTTTTCAGATATTATTCATAGAGTGTTTTTAGTCGTATAATATAGCATCACTATAAAACAACAGTCACCGTGTGGAACTGGGCGGGAGCCCGGCGAAATCCACATTTCTTTTCATTTGTTTTTCATTAAGTAATAATTATCTGTTTTTGTTGTATAAATAAAATTGGATAGAGACATGAAGAATGTTATTGGTCGCAGCCCGGCGAAATCCGGTATAAATAGAAAATTTTTCAAGGATAATTTCTGAAATGAACGAATATATACAAAATATGGAGAATACAAATATGAAAAAATGGCATTATTTATTAATAATCTTCATCTTGTCATCAATTGCGGCGATGGCTAATCCGATACATATATATATAACACTTTTTGGTACTGATACTGACAGAAATACTAAATTCTTCTTATTACTGGGGATAACTGTTGCATTAGCATTGGAATACCTGACTATTCGTTTGTTGTTCGGCAGGAAAATCACTATAAAGCAAACTTTGATTGCATTTATTATAATTCATATAGTTTCTTACCCAATAACGTTGCTTGTCAGTGGCTTTTTTGGATATTACGCAGAAATTATTCCAATGATATTTGAGCCATTTTTGTATATCTATATTTTAGACGATTTTTACAAAATAAAAATTAATCATATTATACCAAAGGTAATTGCTGCAAATCTTGTCAGTTTTGTAGCAGGAATATTTATATTTGATTTTTTATCTCATGAAATGGTGAAAAAATATAGCATTTTCAATTATTTTTAACAGAGAGATACAGTTTGGTTAGCCGTGCTCTCGCACAGTTCCAAACGGTGACTATTCTTTATACGCATCTGTATATTAATAAAAAATCCCCCCAACAAAAAACATGTCAGGGGGATATATTCAACTATTTACTATTTACTATTTAATTCCTATTCGTCCAACATTCCTGCTTCCAGGCCTTCTGGGAATACTTTGGGGGCATCGAAGGTGCTGGTTATGTCTACGTAGCTGGCGGTGGTGCTGGCGGTGTGAATAGCATGCATGATTTCCAGTACGTGGTCGGCTATTGCGCCGCTGGCGCGGTGTGGTCGGCCGGTGCGGATGGAATATGCCATATCGGCAACGCCAAGGCCGCGGCTGCCTTCGCTGAACTTGCTGTTCCATTCAACTTCTGACCATTCTGCGTCGCCGGCTTTCTTGATTTTTGGAACTCCGCCGAAGCCGTTGGGGTCGGGAACTGATAATGAACCTTCGGTTCCGAACACTTCGATACATGGCATATTGGCTGCCCAAACATCAAAGCTGGTGGTGATATTGCCGATAGCGCCGCTTTCGAATAACAGCAGACCGGTTACGTGGGTCGGCACATCAACTTTCACCTTGGTTCCGTTCAATGGTTCACTGGTGATGGTTCTTTCCGGGAAGGTGATGCGGGTAAGGCCGGCAACTTTTTTCACTGGTCCGAGCATGGTAACCAGCGCGGTCAGGTAATACGGACCCATGTCGAACATCGGGCCGCCGCCGACTTTGTAATAGAACTCTGGGGCTGGATGCCAGGATTCGTGACCGTGGCACAGCATGTTGGCAACTACGCCTACCGGTGAACCGATGGCGCCGCTGTTAATCAAACTGCGGCAAATCTGGTGTCCGCCGCCCAGTACGGTGTCAGGTGCGCAGCCAACCAGCAGGTTGCGTTTTTTCGCTTCAGCAATCAGCTCTGCGCCTTCGGCGCGGGTGATGCACAGAGGTTTTTCATTATAAACGTTTTTGCCGGCGCGAACAGCCTGCATTGATACGTCATAATGCGCGTTGGGGATGGTCAGGTTCAATACAATTTCGATTTCCGGGTCGGCCAGCATTTCGGCTACCGAGTATGCTTTTTCAATGCCGTATTTCTCGGCTTTCGCTTGCGCGCGTTCCGGGATCATGTCCGCAACCGCTGCCATCTTTGCGATTGGGTAGCGGGGGAAGGTGCCAAAATAGGCATCGCTGATATTACCGCAGCCGATAATACCAACATTTACAGGTTTTAACTTCAGAGTCATGTGTAGATACCTCTTACATGATTTTTTATTTTAACGCGCGAATAATACCGCTAATAAGGTTAATGGTAAAGGGGTATTGAAGGTTATGTTAAAAATAATTCAAAAAAAGTAAGGTAAACGATTGCATCATGTTATTTAAAGAGTTATTTAGACAGGATTAACAGGATTTACAGGAATAGTACCTTAAATCTAAATAATGTTGAAATAAAACAAGTTTTGCGTAAATAAATGTAATCAAGATATTCACCGCGAAAGGAACACAAAGAGCACAAAGAGCATTTTAAATTTTTTCTTTTGTGGTCTTTGCGTTCTTTGTGGTTAAATAAAAACTGAACACTGAACACTGAAAACCCGAAAACTGAACACCGAAAATAAAAATTACTACATTTGTGTTAAAAAATATTGACAGGCATCGCTGTAACAAATAGAATAACTTGATTTTGAAAATTCACAGTAAGGAATATCGTTATGAAATCAATCACCAGTTCCCGTATGCGTCTGTTGGCGCTTTGCCTTTTATTGGCATTTGCCGCCATTAACGCGTTCTCTTTTTCCTTCAAAAATGCCGAACAAACCTTTGGGATTGAATCGGATAAAGTGGCGAAAAGCTACACTGTTCAGCAGATATCATGCAGTGCAAAGGCAAATGTCTTTTGGCCTGGCGACGCTGTCAGTTTTAAATTGCAGTTCGTCAACAAGACCGACCAGGCAATAAAGGCAACAGGAAAAGTGGAAATTATTAATTATGCCACCACCTGCGACCCGTATGACGGGTGGACGCAATACTCGCATAAAATTGCCGATTGCGGCAGTGTGCCGGTAACGCTGGATATCGCCGCCAAAGGGTTTCAAGATATCGACATTAA
This sequence comes from uncultured bacterium, assembly GCA_964638715.1. GTDB lineage: Bacteria > Armatimonadota > Hebobacteria > CAIYQO01 > CAIYQO01 > JBAXQQ01. Next base: position 116,343 of record CAZWZF010000006.1, read on the forward strand.
ATCGGTGCTGCCAAAGCGATTTGGTGCTTATGCGCTGGTAGCAGATATTCCCGGGCAGGGACGCTGTTTTGTAACGCCTTTCCTATATACTCCGAAAGCGACCCCGGGCAAAGTGCAAAACCCGACCTATGCCCTCGACCTGCGTGAATACACCCCGGAGATGTGCGGGTTATGGCAGCGAATAGGCATTAAAGGAACCCGCAATGAATGGGGATATCGCCAAACCAAAGATGGCGGTTTGGAAAGAATGATGACCGAGTTGGGTGATAACTGCAAGACGATGGCAGATAATGATATTACCGCCATGCTTTGTATCGAAGGCGGCGATCTGGGAACCATGCCGCTGGGTACTATTCGTTCATTGCTTAATGACAAAGACGAAGGAAAAATGGATTATCCGGGAGATTTTGTTTGGCAGCCGAAATATGATGAAGATTTTCAGAAGTGGACTACCGCAATTTGCAGCACTTATGGCTGGCCAAAAGGCCCGGTTAACGCTGTCGAATTATGGAATGAACCGTGGGAAGGCTCGTCTATCTCCGGTTGGGGAGCTGACTTGCCGCGTTACCGCGAATTGTATACAAAAATGGCACTTGGCGTTCTTGATGCCCGTGAAAAAGAAAAAGTTAAAGTGCTCATTGGCGGAACCTGTTCGTCCATGAATACTGAAGATAAACTGTTTGGCGATGGCAAGGATACCTTCCTGCCATGGCTTGACTTCACCAGCATTCATTATCAGCCAATGGGCAATGTACCGGCTATTATTCCATCATGGGCAAACCGCAAGAGCGAATTTGGCGCGGTGCAGCCATGGGATACCGAGAGCTGGGTCGCCAATTCTGAAGATCGAGTGGCAGCAGTTATTGCATCCATGCGCGCCCAGGGGTTAAAACGCACCGCCGGTGTATTGCATGACGCAGTTCGCGACACAACTGATGTCACTATTCGCACCGCGACAGGCAATAAACGCCAGCATGTGGTGGTTCCTTACGCTTGTGGCGTTGGTATCGCCGCCTGCCAGGCATATATCGGTCAGCGCGACTTCAAAGAGATACTCTTCAAAAACGGCCTTCCCTGGGTATTCGTATTTGACGGCTTGCCGGGCAAAGATGGCAAGAATAACCCAGACGACGGCACCGTGGTATTAGTAGGCGACCTGGCGGCTGATTATTTTTATGAAAAAGGTCTGGTGAAATTTGAGGCTATTCGCGGCATGAACACGGTGAAGACCGTTGATGCTTTGAATGCACAGCTTGCCGCACTGCCAGCAGACGCACAGGCAACAGCGAAGACCGAGATTCAAGCTAAAATCAAGGCAGCCAGGGAATTGACCGGTGCAACATTCGTTGTGAAAAACAACAGCGCATTTATTTTATACGACTACAATGGCAATCCGATACCGGCAGCAAAAGGGAAACTGACAATTCCGTTAACCATGAGCGCGTATTTCCTGCGCACTAACGGCAAACGCGGCACTTTTGCCAAGTTGATAAAAGCAATCAGCACCGCGCGCATTGACGGTTATCAGCCAGTAGAGATAAAGGCTCATGATATGACCGCGCGATTGAGCAAACAGCCTATTGTTCAGGTGACACTGACAAATATCCTTAATCGGCCGGTGACCGGCACTTTGACCGTAAAACTTGGCGCGTTATCGTTGATGAATATGCCAACACAAACCGTGAAACTGAATGGCAACGAAACTAAAACAATTACAATTCAGGTTGTTGGCGGAACGGCAGTAGATAATAATACATATCCGCTATCGGTACGTTTTGATGCCGCAAAAGATGGCTACACGACGCTTAACGAAAATATGCATGTGAATGTGATAAGCCAGAAGACCATCACCGTTGATGGCAAACTGGATGATTGGAATGACGTATTGCCGCAGATGGTCAAGGGGAAAGACAGCGGTCCGAACCTTACCGAAAAGGCCTGGCTGCCATTTGTACAGTTCCCGGATAAGAGCGGAACCGGACTTACTGTTGCTTATCTCGCTTATGACGCGAATAATTTTTACTTTGCCGCCAAGGTGGCAGACAGCACACCGGACGGCGGTGAATTGCGTTACAGCACCCGGGATGATGACCAGTATTACTACCCGGAAAAATCTTACCGGTCAACCGATACCAAACATGAAAAACCGCTGGTTTGGCCGCAGGATGTGCGTCGATATTCATACCGCAAAAACCCGGATATCCCCATGGGCGACGACGGCATACAGATTGCGTTCAATGTACTGCCGGCAGACAAAAAAGATATGATTGAATATCCCGCCGGTACCATGCCGCAGTTCCAGGTGTATAAAGATACCGATTATGAATATTACCTGCACGCAGTTGGCAATAAATGGGGTGGCGGAACCGAAATTTGGCGGCTATTGGCACCGGGCGTCCCCCGCAAGCATTTCTATCCGCGCCAGCCAAAGGCTGATAAAGATGGCGGGCCGGTAGAAAATGGCAAACTTTCAGTAATCCAGGGAGACACCACTCGCGTTGTAGAATGCGCACTGCCATGGTCGGAAATACCGGATGTGAAAGCGGCATTAGATGGCGGGAAAAATATAAAGTTCACCTTCCGCGTCACCGATGACAAAGGCCCAAGCTATGAATTTGATGCCGACCGAAGCGTATCAAAACACAACGCGCTGACTTTCCACCCATTGTGGGAAACCCACTGGTCTAACGAGGTAGAGTTCGCTTTTGAGAAATGAAAGGCGGATACAGTTTGAAAAGTAAAATGGCAGGCAGAAATGTCTGCCATTTTATTATTGAAGATCATTATTTATAAAGCTGTAAACCATGGTATAATATCTTTCAGTTAAAGGAGATTTCACATGGTAAACAAGGTTATTTTTTACATTACGATGATGTTGATGGTATGCAGTATTATATGTGCAGAGACTAAAAAAGAGTCAGAACCCAAAAAGGTTATAACTAATTCGACCCAGGCAATAGCGCGTGCCAAGAATTTTTTTCATAATGTGGGATGGTTATGGAGTGGAAATGTTAAGGTAAAACCACCTGAAGAGAATGTTGTTCAGCCAAATGTGTGGGGAGTTAAAGATGAAAATAGTACCGTTTATTGTAATGAGTTTACAGGTAATGTTACTATTGCTCATACATCAGGTATGATTAGTGAAGGTAAAAAAGATTTTACTAAAATAACTAAAGAGACTGCTATTTCATTTGCTAAAAAACATTTAAAAGCCGCCGGTATTTCATTTGATGATCTTGTTCTTGAAACAATTAAGATTGAACCAAAATTAAATTCATCAGTGTGGCAGATAAAATATCGAAGAGAATATAAAATATACAAATATTTGGACGAGTGGTTGGCAATTAGTATAGATCCACTTGATGGCGCATTAATTTCATTTAATTATCATTGTAACTCATTAGTTCCAGTGAATACTGATGTTAAGTTAAAAAAAGAAACTGCAATAAAAAATGCCGGTGTATGCCTAAAAAATATCAAGCAAATACCGGGGAAATTAGTTAGTGCAGAATTAATGATCGTACAACCAGATAATTATTTGGATATCGCAGGAAAGAAAATAAAATCTGACGAATATAAACAACAGCAAATTACCCGATTAGCATGGGTAATAAATCTTGATGGTCCTTGGGATATTACCCAGGTATGGGTAGATGCTGAGGATGGTTCTATTCTTGGCGGGGTGCATTGCAAGTGATAACGAATAAAAAAACTGTTATTTGTAAAAAACAGACATATTTAATGAGAAGATAGAAATATCATGTTATAATTCAATACAAATGTGGTACTATAGTAAGTACATCTGTAAATTGAAGGTTGAATAAATTATGATGACTAAAAAATTGACACGTCATGGAAACAGTCGGGCATTGGTTATTGAAAAGCCAATTCTTGATTTGTTGGGTATTGATGATGCGACCACATTGCAATTGCATACTGATGGGGAAAGCTTAATTATAACACCTGTAACTGAAGAAAACAGAAGTGAGACTATTAAAGCTATCGGACGTAAATATGCAGATAAGTTTCCGCGTGCGATGCAAGTGTTGGGAGGAAAAGATATATCGTGAAGCAGATGCCTGATTTCCTTTCTGAAGTTGATATTCGTGACTTGCATCAAGTAGCTATTGAAAAAGCTGGTGGTAGTGATGGAATCCGCGACGCAGGATTGCTGGCATCCGCATTAGCTATACCACAAGCAGGATTTGGAGAAAATTTCCTTCATAAAGATATCCCTGCAATGGCAGCAGCATATCTATACCATATAGTTAATAATCATCCATTTATTGATGGTAATAAACGAGCAGCTATGTTAGCATGTCTTACATTTCTTGATATTAATGGTTATGAGTGCAGTATTGATGAAGAAGAATGGATTATATTGGTTTTAGACATTGCGCAGGGAAAATTATCTAAGAATGATTGTATTGAGAAAATCAGGTTGTGTAGTCATTATAGTTAATTCATCTGTTTTATAAAAATTATATTTGTTAGGGATGTTGTCTTTTTCTTTTCTTAAGTTACTATTGTGCCGAGTGGCCAATCAGGAGATTGGCGTTCCCGGGTTGATTTATTAAATAGCTTCTCCCCCAAATATTTGTTTGCATATTTTACAAAAATCCCCCCATTCCCCATACCAATATGCTATAATTACCGCGCACGGTGAATAAAAATATGTCTAACAGCTTTCTGCGCATCCGAGGTGCGCGTCAAAATAATTTAAAGAATATCGACCTTGATATTCCTCGCGATAAGATGGTGGTTATTACCGGGTTGTCCGGTTCGGGCAAGTCGTCGCTTGCTTTTGACACCATTTACGCCGAGGGGCAGCGCCGGTATGTTGAATCATTGTCTTCTTATGCCCGCCAGTTTTTGGGGCAGATGGATAAGCCGGATGTTGACACCATTGAAGGATTGTCGCCCGCGGTATCAATCGACCAGAAATCCACTACCCGCAACCCGCGTTCTACCGTGGGTACGGTAACAGAAATCTATGACCATTTGCGCCTGATGTTTGCCCGGGTAGGGGTGCAGCATTGCCATATTTGCGGCGATAAAATCGCTTCGCAGACGGTGGAACAAATCGTTGACCAGTTGGAAATGATGCCGGAAGGGACCCGGGTGCTGATATTAGGACCGGTAATCCGCGGACGAAAAGGTGAATACAAGACGATTTTTCAGGATATCGCGCGGCAGGGATTCCCTCGCGTCCGAGTGGATGGCGAGTTGCGCAACGTTGACGATAATATTGAGATAGAGAGATATAAAAACCACACCATTGAGGTAGTGGTTGACCGCTTGATTATAAAAGAAGGGATGCGGTCGCGACTGGCAGAATCGATGGAAACCGCGCTGAAAATAGGCTCCGGCATCGCGTCGGTACAGATTGTCGATGGCGAAGAGTTCACCTTCAGCGAGAAAGCCGCCTGTGTAAAGTGCGGCATTTCATTCGAGGAACTGGTTCCCCGCATGTTTTCTTTCAATTCTCCTTATGGCGCTTGTCCCGATTGCATGGGACTGGGCACAAAAAACGAGTTGGATGAAGACTTGATTATCCCCGACCCATCTCTATCTCTGAAAGACGGTGCAATCCTACCCTGGCGCGGTATTCGCGGATGGTATATGTCTACCCTCGCCGCGGCTTGCCAGGCGTTGGAAATACCGATGGATGTGCCGGTGGAGCAACTGGATAAAAAAGCAGTTGATATAATCATGTATGGTACCCGCGACGACAGGAAATTTCGCGTTCGCCATCGCAATACTGCCGGTAGAACCATGGTTTACGATTCGCGCTGGGCAGGCGTGGTAAAATTAATGGAAAAGGAATTTACCGATACTTCCAGCGATGACAACCGCGACAATCTGAATCAATTTATGCGGGTAAAGCCATGTCCTACCTGTGGCGGCAGACGATTGCGCCCGGAGATACTGGCAGTGAAAATGCACGGAAAGAATATTTCTGAAGCGACGTGCATGTCTATCGGAGATTCCATGGATTGGTTTGACAGCCTGGAACTTACCCCGAGGGAAAAGCTGATTATTCACCAGGTGGTTAAAGAAGTTCGGGCACGGTTGAAGTTTTTGCTGAATGTTGGGCTTGATTACCTGACCCTTGACCGCGCCGCCTACACCCTTTCCGGCGGCGAGGCGCAGCGCATACGCCTGGCAACGCAAATTGGCAGCGGGTTGATGGGGGTTTTATATATCCTCGACGAACCGTCTATCGGCTTGCACCAGCGCGATAACGACCGGCTTATCGAAACGCTGCTTTCTCTTCGCGACGTCGGCAACACCATTATTGTGGTTGAACATGATGAACATACCATGCGGGCGGCGGACTACATTGTCGATATCGGTCCCGGAGCGGGTGAACATGGCGGCGAAGTGATATTTGCCGGTACACCGGCAGAATTGCTGGATTGCAATTGCAGCGTCACCAGCGACTTCCTTACTGGCAAGCGTAAAATTGCCGTACCAAAAACCCGGCGCGACGGCAATGGCAAGTGCATCGAAATCCGTCGTGCTCATGAACATAACCTGAAAGATATTGACGTTCAGATTCCTCTTGGGAAATTCGTTGCTATCACCGGGGTATCCGGCAGCGGCAAATCGACCCTGATGGAAGATATTTTGTATAAACGTCTGATGCACCGACTGCAGGGAGCGCGTACTTTGTGGGGCAAGCATGATGAGATATTGGGAATAGAGAATATTGACAAGGTAATCGACATCGACCAGTCGCCGATTGGCCGCACCCCGCGCAGCAATCCGGCTACTTACACCGGTGTATTTGATCTCATTCGCACGCTATTCTCGCAAACCCAGGAATCCCGGGTGCGCGGATACCAGCAAGGCCGTTTTTCTTTCAATGTGAAAGGTGGTCGATGCGAGGCGTGCCACGGCGATGGAATCATTAAAATAGAAATGCATTTTCTGCCTGATGTATATGTGCCATGCGAGATTTGCAAAGGCGCGCGCTATAATCGCGAAACATTGCAGGTGCATTATAAAGGTAAAACTATCAGCGATGTGCTGAACATGACGGTAGCCGAAGGATTGCGGCTTTTCGAGAATATCCCCCGCATTGCCAATAAACTGCGAACACTATGTGACGTCGGACTTGATTATATCCGCCTTGGCCAGCCTGCTACCACTCTGTCCGGCGGTGAAGCGCAAAGAGTGAAACTTGCTACCGAACTGGCAAGAAGGGGAACCGGCAAAACGTTGTACCTGCTGGATGAACCAACCACCGGTCTGCACTTCGCAGACATCGAGAAACTGCTTACGGTATTGCAAAGACTGGTAGATTCCGGTAATTCTGTGATAGTAATCGAACACAACCTTGATGTAATTAAACAAGCTGACCATATAATAGACATGGGACCGGAAGGTGGCAACAAAGGCGGCATGGTGATAGCAGCAGGCACGCCGGAAGAAGTGGCAAAAGTTAAAACAAGCTATACCGGCAAGTTTTTGCAGGGGATGCTGTAAAGTAATTTCATATATTGAAAAAATTGATACTTAGCAATATATTGATAAGATAAGGTTATAATAACAAGACTATCGCTTAAGGTCACTTCGACAAGTGACAGGTCGCTTGTCGAAGCGACTCAATGAGGAACGTCGGGGACAACACTCCGTACAAGAAAAATAGGTTTTGCAATAGCCTGTAAAGAAGAGGTTATAGAATGAACATGGAAACTGATGTTCTTATTAATGGTGATTCAATTCAACTTCTTTCTACAATAGAGTCAGATTCAATTCATTTAATTCTTAGTGATATCCCTTATGGTATTGGTGCAGAGGAATGGGATGTTTTACATGATAATACCGCGGATTTGATCGCATAGTTTTTAAGGGTAGCATTCGTCCGATATCTTTCGCGGTTGGAATGCAAAACTTTTTATATTTTCGCAATGTTCTCAGTATTTTGCGCAAGGCAACAAGTTTCTACATATTGATGATTATGCGACTGCACAATGTCTGCTTGACCGTCAGTTAGACACCCGCTGGGAAGATTTGCTGACAAGTTTTCTGCCACAGATATTCCCGACTATGCATCAGACATTAGGCGATGAACTTTCATATTACTGGACTCTTTACCCGGTTGTTGAGCTTTTTTGATACACACACGGGTACAGGCACGAATACTGTGTTTATATTTAACAGTAAGTTTATCTTTAATTACAGTATTCAAGCCAGTCCCCTTCATTCTCATTCTTCATATTCTTCACATCAATTAAAAAAATCTACCTTTTTATAAAACATTGTGGTAAAATTATTGAAATATTTCTGTAAATCATGGAACATTCGCAGTTTCTTTGCAGTCTTTATTACAGTAAGTAAAAAATCGTGTCAGTTGGAGGTTGTCTGATGGTTAGATTTCTTCTGTTTTTGGCTGTTTCGCTGAGTATTGTTGGCGGAACAATCTTTTTCAGTAATCGTCCCCTGGTGGGGCAGGTTGTTGATTCGCGCGTGAAGGCGCAGGCCGCTTTGAAAAATGGCAACTATAAAGATGCCTATGCCGATTTTTCGGCACTCGCGTTGAATGCTGCCGATGATGCCGGACAGGTTAGCGATGATTATAAAAATGCTTTAACCTGTTTGCAAAATTTGGGCACAGTTGACGAGATAGATGACTTTCGCGAGAAAGTTATTACCGCTCATGGTAAAAACTGGCGATTATTATTCACCGCAGCGAAAAGCTACCTTGATATCGAACATAACGGTTATTTAATTGTCGGCAAGTTCAGCCGTGGTTATCACCGTGGCGGCGGCAAATACGTTAATTCGTATGAACGCGACCGCGTTCGCGCCATGCAGTTAATGACATCAGCCTCTGAATTGATGACCAATGCGAAAGGCAAAGAAGCTGGTGATTTTTACCTGTTTTATGCCGACACCCTGATGAATGGCCGCAACGGTATGGATGCATGGCTGTTCCAATCGCTGACCGATATCACCACATTGCCGGATTACGATGAAGGATATTACTACAGATATTATCGCGGCGGCAATGGAGACCGTGGCGCCCCGGTTGATGAAGCCGGCAATCCTGTTGTATATAAAACACCAGGAAATTGGGACGGTTCGAAAAATGATGGCGAACGCTGGCGCTGGCTTTTGAAAGCAGCCGCCGATTCCGACGCTGTATCTGCCCACGCAGCACTATTTAAATTCGCCTCCTTCGCTTACTCCCAGTTTGACGTCCGCACCATGGCGTCGTATAGTTGGTTCACCCGCATGGGCGACGACGAAAATACCACTACCAAGAGCAAATACAGCCTGGTAACCCTGACTGATAATGAAACGATAGCGAAACTCGCCACCGGGGTGAAGAAATTCAACCTGCCGGATGAATACAATTATATTAAACTATTCAACAGCCTGGCAGACAGCAACGGCGAATACAAAGATAATGCTCTCAGAATGCTTGCCAATATCTACATGGATCGCCGACAGTTTGACCGCGCAATTCCATTTTATAAAAAATTAGGCGATGATAAAGCTATCAAGCAAATCACCGGCAACTGGGGAGCGTTGGAACCCGCCGGTACCCAGCCATACGCAAAGAATGCCGAAGTCGACTTCAGATTCCGCAATGGCAACCTGGTTCACCTTACTGCCAACGCTATCAATGTCCAGCAGCTTCTGACTGATGTTAAAGCATACATAAAAACCAAACCAGCACAACTGGATTGGAATAAAATGCAGATTGATAATATTGGCTACCAGTTGGTAAATAGAAATCTTTCACAATATGTAGGCGCCGCTGTCGCGAATTGGGATATGAACCTGACCCCGCGCGCCGGACATTTTGACCGCAGAATTACTATCAAAACCCCGCTAAACAAAGCTGGCGCATATTTATTAACCGCAAATATGGCAGACGGCAGCACCAGCCGTATCATTATCTGGGTGGCTGATACCGCGATAGTTACCAAGCAGATGGAAAACAGCACCTACCTGTTTGTTGCCGACGCGGCAGACGGCAAAGCTGTACCAAATGCTACAGTTTCATATTTCGGTTATTACAACCGCTGGATTAATGAGCCAAAAACTGGTGCTGGGCGAACCGAAACCCTGGTACAGGAGAAAGAGTTCACCACCGATGAAAACGGACAGTTGATTGTTCCCGCCGGCGAACTTGAAAATAATTACACATGGATAACAACCGCTCGCAAAGATGACCGATTCGCCTACATGGGGTTCCGTGGTTACTGGTGGGGTGGCAGACAGTACGACCAGCAGTATGAACAGGTAAAAGCGTTCTTTATCACCGACCGTCCAGTATATCGACCGGAAGGATCTGTGAAATTTAAAGTATGGGTAAACACCGCGAAGTATGACCAGCAAGGCAACAGCCCGTTTGCCGGTCAAAATATGAATATCCGTATCTGGAACCCGCGCAACGAAAAGGTACTGGATAAAAACTTCACCGCAGACAATTATGGCGGCATCGCCGGCGAAATGCCACTAACCGCTGACGCTGTACTGGGGACATACCGCATCTCTGTAAATGAGGACAAGGGAGTCTGGTATAACCAGGGAACCTTCCGCATTGAAGAATATAAGAAGCCGGAGTTTGAAGTTACTGTAGAATCGCCAAAAGATCCTATAATGCTGGGTGAAACTGCCACCGCAAAGATTAAGGCAAAATATTACTTTGGCGCACCAGTAACCGAAGCAAAGGTTAAATATAAAGTTACCCGCAGCGATTACAATAAATCATGGTATCCGGTTTATTATTGGGACTGGATGTATGGCAATGGCTACTGCTGGTACTCCTATGATTATTACTGGTATCCGGGCTGGCGCGACTGGGGTTGCAAACGTCCGATATACTCATGGTGGCAAGGCTGGCGTCCGCAGCCGCAGCCGGAAATAGTGGCAGAGGCAGAAGTGCCAATCGGCCCGGATGGTACTGTAGATGTAACTATCGACACCGCACTGGCAAAAGAAATGCAGGGCGATACCGACCATAAATACGAAATTTCCGCGGAAGTCACCGACCAGTCGCGCCGTACTATTACCGGCGGCGGACAAGTGCTGGCAACCCGCAAACCATTCAAAGTTTACGCCTGGGTTGACCGTGGTTATTACCGCGTCGGCGACCCGATTATGGCAGACTTCAGCGCGCAGACACTGGACAACAAACCTGTTAAAGGTGCCGGCGTAGTGAAAGTAATGAAAGTATCATACAAAGCCGGAACCCCGATAGAGACACCGATATTCACCCAGGCATTGGATACCAATGACGAAGGGAAATCGACCGTCCAGTTGAAGGCGGGTGTCGGCGGGCAATACCGCATATCATACACCGTTACCGACGGCAAGGGACGCAGCATTGAAGGCGGTTATCTCTTCACAGTTCGCGGCGAAGGCGCATCACCGGCTGGTTTCCGCTTTAACGATGTTGAACTGATACCTGACAAACGAGAATACAACCCGGGTGAAAACGTTAACCTGATGATTAACGCAGACATCCCGGATACCAATGTAATGCTGTTCATACGGCCTACAAATGGCGTTTACAAGCAACCGCAAATGATTAAGATGGTTGGCAAAACTTCGATACAGTCAGTTGCTGTGGCACAAAAAGATATGCCGAACTTCTTCGTTGAAGTTGTAACTGTCGGCCGCGGCAAGGTATTCACCGAAGTCCGCGAAATTGCAGTTCCGCCGGTGAAGAAATCTCTTGATGTGCAGGTACTGCCATCCGCAGAGAAATACAAGCCAGGCGAATCCGCCACCGTAAAACTGAAAGTGACTGACCCGAACGGCAAACCGGTACAGGGACAGGCAGTTGTCAGCGTATACGACAAAGCGGTTGAATATATCAGCGGCGGCAGCAACGTGCCGGACATCCGCGAGTTCTTCTGGAAATGGCGTCGTTACCACAGTGCCCAGACCGGCGATAGCCTGTCGCATTTTGAATACGCGCTATATAAAGATTACCAGGAACAGATGCAGCAGTTGGGCATATTTGGAAATACTGCTGATGAAGAAGATGAATCAAAAAGTGATGGAGACATGCTGTCTGCAAAAACAGAAACTAGTCAAATGCGTGGAGTGAATAGAAAAGAAGCATCATTTGGAGCAGCTAATGGCATGCCTATGGCAGCGGCACCTGGAGTAGCTATGGATAGCATAATGGAAAAAGGCGCAATGGCAGACGGAAAAGATAAGAAAGCTATCGGCGGTGGCGGCGGGAATGCACCCGCGCCAGGTGCCGGTAATGGCGGTGATGTAGAACCCACCGTCCGTACCGAATTTGCCGATACCGCATTCTGGACCGGCGCAGTTGAAACCGGTGCAGATGGTACTGCGCAGGTAACCTTTAAAATGCCGGAAAACCTGACCGGATGGAAAATGAAGAGCTGGGTAATGGGTGCTGGTACCGCTGTCGGCGAAGGTGAAGCCGCGGCCGTAACAGTTAAAAACCTGCTCCTTAGAATGCAGGCTCCGCGCTTCTTCACTCAGAAAGATGAAGTTGTACTGTCCGCCAATATCCATAACTACCTGACCACCACCAAGAAGGTCAAGGCAGTGCTGGAACTGGACGGCCCGACACTGGTTCCGTTGGATCCGAAAACCGGAAAGGTTGTAACCGGCATCAGCGGCAAGAAAACAGTTATTGATTATATTGAAATACCTGCCAATGGCGAAAAACGCGTAGATTTCCGCGTACTCGCTGTTCAGCCAGGGCAGGCAATAGTTCGCATGAAAGCGATTACTGATGAAGAATCTGACGCGATGGAAATGAAATTCCCGGTACAGATTCACGGAATGTTGAAGACGGAAAGCTACAGCGGCGTTATTCGTCCGAATGCAAAGGAAGGCGCGATTACCGTTACTGTTCCCGCAGAAAGACTGCCGGAACAGAGCCGACTGGAAGTGCGCTGGTCGCCAACACTGGCAGGCGCAATGGTTGACGCGCTGCCATACATGGCTGATTACCCGTATGGTTGTACCGAACAGACACTAAACAAGTTCCTGCCGACATTGACCACCCAGAAAATCCTGAAAGGGATGGGCCTGAATCTGAAGGATATCGAAGCAAAACGCACTAACCTGAATGCCCAGGAAATCGGCAACGATGTAGAACGGGCAAAAGGCTGGAAACGCTTTGACACTAACCCGGTATTCGACGAAGCAGAAGTCGCAAATATGGTAACTGCTGGCATCAATAGACTGGCATCAATGCAATGCAGCGACGGCGGCTGGGGCTGGTTCAGCGGTTACGGCGAACAGAGCTACGCCCACACCACCGCTGTTGTAGTTCACGGATTGCAGCGCGCCAAGGCAATCGGTACTAACTTGCCGGCAAACATGCTGGAACGCGGCGTAACCCGCCTGCAGCAATTCCAGAATGAAGAGTTGGGACGCTTGAAACTGTGGCGCGCCGGAACCCATGAATGGCCGGCGAAAGAAAAAGCCGACGCCATGGACGCCTTCATTTACATGGTGCTGGCAGACGCAACTCTTGATAACAGAGAAATGCGCCAATACCTGTATGAAGACAGACTGAGCCTGCCGGTTTATGCCAAGTGCATGTTCGGCATCGCCCTGCATACCGTTGGCGATATCGAAAAACGCGATATGCTGATTAAAAATATCGACCAGTATCTGGTTGAAGATAACGAAAATCAGACTGCATATCTGAAACTGCCAAACGACAATTACTGGTGGTACTGGTACGGCAGCGAATACGAGGCGCAGGCTTACTACCTGAAACTGCTGACTCTTACCGACCCGAAAGGGACGAAGGCATCCGGCATGGTTAAGTACCTGCTGAACAACCGCAAGCATGCGACCTACTGGAACTCCACCCGCGACACTTCTTATGTCGTCGAAGCATTTGCCGACTATATGAAGGCCAGCGGCGAAGATAAGCCGGATATGAACCTGCAGGTATTCATCGACAATCGTCTGGTAAAAACCGTGCAGATAAATGCCGGCAATCTGTTCACCTTTGATAACAAACTTGTTCTGGAAGGCGCGGACCTTACTACCGGCGCTCACGAAGTGAAGATGGTAAAGACTGGCACCGGCCCATTGTATTTCAATGCCTACATGACTAACTTTACCTTGGAAGATAACATCACCAAGGCCGGGTTGGAAATCAAGGTAAACCGAAAATACTACAAACTGTTACGCGTAGACAAGACCGTAGCCGGTCAGGGCAGCCGCGGTCAGGTACTTGGCCAAAAAGTTGAGAAATACGAGCGCGTATTAATCGATAGCGGCGCGAGCCTGAAGAGTGGCGATCTGGTTGAAGTAGAGTTGGAAATTGATTCCAAGAACGACTACGAATACATCCTGTTCGAAGACATGAAACCAGCCGGCTTCGAAACTGTTGAAGTCCGTAGCGGCTACACCGGCAACGAAATGGGAGCCTACGTAGAGTTCCGTGATAACCGCGTAGCATTATTCGTACGTTCGTTAGCGAGAGGCAAACACAGCATGAGCTACCGAGTAAGAGCTGAAATCCCCGGCAAGTTCAGTGCACTGCCAACAATGGCAAGCGCCATGTACGCGCCGGAGTTGAAGGCTAACAGCGATGAATGGAAGATTGGGATTAAGGATTAAATTAGTTGACAGTGGACAGTGGAAAGTTGATAGCGAAGGCGGACAGGGATGTCTGCCTTGGTGGGAGTTTTTGGGAGGAATGGGAATTATGGGAGGAATGGGAAGAATGATTGATTTAGAGAAGTTACGATAAATCATTCCTCCCATTTCTCCCATTCCTCCCATACTTCCCATCAATCTTTAATCTTTAACCCTCAATCACCTTCTCAACCTGATAACCGGCATTCTCTGCTTTTTGCAGCAAGTCGGTTATAGCATCGCCGGCATCTGCGCCATTCAGTTTTGCGGTCAGGGTCAGCCAATCGCAGAGTTCAATGAATGATTCGCGGTTGAAATATAAGACGTTGTGGTGGCGATTTACTCCGAGTAGTTTTTGTACGTCAAGGTTTTTAAATAACGTTATCGCCAGGTTTTCAATGGGCAATTGCACTTCCGTTAATACCTTCACCAGCATGGTGTTGTATTCCGCTGCCCCGGCGTCTAAACCGATGGTGGTGAAGGAACGTGCGATGGCGCGTCCCAGGTGCAGGTCATCGATTAACGCGCGCGAGGTGGTAATGGTCGGATACAACTGTGCCAGATCATGCACAGTCAGCCAGGCGGATAAAATAGCGCGCCAGTTAAGGTCAGCCATCTCATTATTTTTAATTATTTCTCCTAAACTGTCTGCAACGGTAGCTTCGGATAAATTAGTAATATGCACCTTTGCTATTTCACGGGCTATCAGCCACTTGTCGCGCATATTATCGGCAAATGCTATTTTGGCGGTGTCCGCTGACGGTATTACAGACAATAGGCCGTCTGCGATATTCAATGTTGAAACGTGAATTAAATCCGGCTGGTCGACGGCCATTTTCGCGGGATTCAGCCACCAGTTTGCGCCGTCTTCTATCATGCTGCAAACCGGAGTAACGGCAGGCATCATCATCATTTCGTGCATAGCTTCATTCAATCCCGGCACGCCGCGGCCATCCAGAGTATCGGCCAATTGCGAATACGGCCCCCATCCTTCCTCGACGATTATCTCGAAATCAACAAATACCATGCATTGATAAGCGTTCAGTTCTACTGTCAGTCCATTGTTTTTTATATCACAGCATTTCCACAGGTATTCCAGGTTGCTGAACAACTCGCGACAGCGTACCAGCGTATGCGGGTCATCCGGCAGATTCATTCCCTGCCAGATATCTTTTTGCCAAATCTGTTTATCATCTTTGTTCAGATAACCGGCGGATTTATTGATAGTTCCCCGGGTATAGCCAAATTTATTGTGGTACAGTACCAATCCGCGCTCATTGCCCAGCATATTTGAATACGCGAATACATTTTCGTCTACATTGCCATGGGGAGTATAAAAATCGTATAGGTAAAAATTATCCACACCTGCAAATATGCGACGTTGATGCAGAATGGGGAATATAACTTGCTTGTGATGTTCAGCAAACCCGGTATCTTCTATTTCATCCCACTGGGCGCGGCGATATTCCATGCCGTATTTCTCGGTCATGCCTTCTACCTGTCCATGCCCAAACATTGGCAGGCCCGGCAAGGTAGACATCACCGCGCAAATGCCAAAATATTTATCACTCTTGCCAAACTGCTCCACCGCTGTTTTTTCATCGGGGTTATTCAGGAAGTTCACATATCTTTTCAGAATCTCCGGGTCAAACTCCAGGGTGTTTTTGATAGCTATCCGATATTTCGCGTTCTCTTCATCGCGCATCATATTCATAAACGCGCTGTTATATACCCGGTGCATCCCCAGCGACCGCACAAAATAACCTTCCATCATCCAGAATGCCTCTGCCAGCAACAGGGTATCCGGGGCTTCAACCGCCACGCGGTCTACTACCTCGCGCCAGAATTCTATCGGTATTGCCTTGTCAAAATCGGCGCGGGTCATGCTGTGTTCCGCGCGGGTGGCTATCGCGCCGCCGTGGCCAGGTTCAGGGAACCACAGGCGCTGGACGTGCTTTTTCGCCAGTGTCATTGCCGCGTCAAAACGTATGACCGGGAAATTGCGGGCAACGTGCAGGATGGTCTGAATAATTGCTTCCCGTACTTCGGCATTCAGGAAGTTCAACTGCGCGGTGTCATTCCACGGCATGTTTGTGCCATCATTTCCGTGATAGATATATTTCTCGCTGCCGGTATATTTATCCAGCCGTTTGAATACTACGGCGGCGTCGGAACGGGAATAATAATGGTCTTCCAGGTAGATACCTACCCGTTCATCGGCGGACAAATCCGCGCCATTGAATGAATACGCCGGAAACGGGCTGTAATCAAGCGACAGGAACCAGTCCGGGTGTTCAATCACCCATTTACTGTCTATCCCCATGTGATTGGGAACCATGTCGGATGCCAGTCGGACGCCATATTTCCAGGCTTTATCGCGCATTTTTTCCAGTGCCGGCCAGCCGCCCAGATCTTCGGCAATTTCATATTCCAGCAATGAATACGCGCTGGCGACAGCATCCGGGTTGCCGCACAAATGCTTGATGCGCTGCGAGGCAAGGCTGCGTTCCCATAGGCCAATCAGCCATAATCCGGTGAAGCCGCGCTCCGCCATCAGCTTAAATTCTTCTTCAGGAATCATATCCAGCGATGATATATTTCGCTGATATTTTTTACTCAATTGGTCAAGCCAGACATAACTATTTTTCGCGATCAATATCAATCGCGGCATCCAATCCAAGTCCTGGCTGTATGCTTCCGGTTCTTCCATATCGACTGATGTGAACTCGATAACTTTGCTGGGTCCGGGGCCAAAAAATACCGGCTTTTCTTCTTCCTGCAGGTAATCCATACCGCCAAGAATACGATAAATATAGCCGCCCAGCCGCTTTCCCCAACGTTTTAAAATATAATCCAACTGACCATTCAACGAATGCGGGTTTGCCAATGCCGGCGCACGCAGCAAATCTATAAGCGTTTCTTCGCCATCAATCTCTGGCGACTGTTTGAAAAATAAATGGAGTTCGTCGATTACAGATTTATATTGCGTCTCTGCGCCTAATTTGCTGTCGTCAATTAATTCAACAAACGGGGTCAGCGCGGGGTTTTGATTTTCAATCCATAACAGCAGCATCTCTTCCAGCGCGATTTGACGATTGGGTATCCCTTGGCTTTCACCATCTATATACTCATCCACAGATATTTCGCCGCGATAAACGGCGACGGGGGGGAACTCATCAATAAAACGCCGCAACACACCTTCCAAATTTTCTATTTTAATCTTCTGTTCAAGCCAATCCAATGCACTACCGCTAAACTCCGGGTCATGGTCTTCACGATATTTTTCTATCGTCAAATGAAACAACTCATCCATCAATCCGATAGCGTTTATCTGTCCGGCCTTTACTGCCATCTCGGGGTAACGCGCAAGGTCGCGCTTCTCATTTATTTGCTGACAAAATAGCCGCGCCGCCTGAATATTAGCTAAAATCACCGCACCTGATGAAGAAAAAAGCGAATCTTTAAAATTATATTTGTCGCGAGACCGTCGCGAAATATGAAACTCGTAGGGTAAATTACTGTTTGGCAAAGACATTAGTTCCTCTTTCACAGTTTGTTGCATCTCAATTATACACAATTTATGTTATTAATTACGAATTATTAATTACGAATTACGAATGCTCTTGCAAAACCTGTGTAACCAAAAGTATCGCAAGCATCCTGCTTGCGGTTCACGAGCTGGAAGCTTGTGATACATTATGCATAATCCTCTAATGTGGGCTTTGCCCACAACTCATAATTATTCACCACAAAAGATCACAAAAGAAGAATTTATTAAAACTCTTTGTGTTCTTGTATCTTTGATTCGACACTCTACCTACAAAGGCATACTGTAGTGTCAGAGGTCGAATCCCGGGGAGGGGTTGGGGAGGGGATTATAAGGTGGTAATCGAAAATCCTGTAATATCATCTAAAAGCAGCATTTTTGTAAAATAAATGCTGCTTTTTTATACGTTTTTTTCTTAAAAAATCAACATGAAATAGAACTTTCGTATCATTAAGTTTAACTATTTGCGATACCAAAATACAAAATTATCATTTTTCAAGTGAAATTTTGTTGCATTTATTTTAAGTATGGGTGTATAATCACTCGGTCTTCGGGCTGAAAGGGGCGAAGGTTTTGGATAATAACAACTTAATAATACTTGCATCTCTGATGTTGCTTCCCGCTCTTTGTTCTGTGCTAACCCTCATAATCAAGAATAAATTCTTCCGGAATTTCCTGGTAATTTTAACCTTAGTTGTGCTTGTTGGCTCGTCAATTATGCTGTGGGTACAGGTTGCTAATGCCAACGGAAAGCTAACCTTTGATGTACCAGTTAACATTATCGAGATTGCCGGTTGGGTAGTTAAAGCGATTGATGTCGCGGTATTGCTCTATGTAATATTCCGCGGAATTGCTTCTAAAAAAGGTCTGGCACCTACGCTGGCGCTTATTCAACTTCTTATTCTCGGGTATTTTGAGATTTTTGTCTTGAAAGGTGCCGAGACCAATGCGATATTTGTAGTTGATTACCTGTCATTGGTACTGGTTTTACTGGCATCTGTTATCGGCCCATTAATCATTTTCTTCGGCATTGGTTACATGGAGTTGCACGAAGAGCATCTGCATCTGAAAGTATCGCGACAGCCGGTATTTTTCGCAGTTTTATTCGCTTTCTTATCAGCTATGAATGGTATCGCCATGTCAGACAGCCTGGTTTGGATGTATACATTCTGGGAAGTAACCACCTTGTGTTCATTCCTGCTCATCGGACACGACCAGACTGAAGAAGCTATTAAAAACTCGTTCCGCGCTCTTGATTTAAACATGCTTGGCGGTGTTGCTTTTGCCGCGGCGATTGTAGTTATCTACAATTCAACCGGCATGATTTCCATACAATCATTAATTCATAATCACAGCATTGTAGCTGGCGGTGCCATGCTTGGCGTTGCGCTGTTATGCTTTGCCGGGTTGACGAAATCTGCGCAGTTTCCCTTTCAGAGCTGGCTGCTGGGAGCCATGGTTGCCCCCACGCCGGTATCTGCAATTTTACATTCCAGCACCATGGTTAAAGCCGGGGTATTCATCATAGTTCGCCTTGCCACATTACTCGCCGGTACCGGACTGGGCAATTTAATCGCAGTTGCGGGTGGGTTCACCTTCCTCGCCGCCAGCGCAATTGCCATCAGTCAGAGCAACGGTAAAAAAGTACTCGCCTATTCTACTATCGCCAACCTTGGTCTAATCGTCTGTTGTGCCGGCATCGGCAGTCCGGCGGCCATCGGTGCTGCGGTGCTGCTGATGATTTACCATGCCATATCAAAAGGTTTGCTCTTCCTCTGTATCGGTACCATCGAACAGGGTATCGGCAGCCGAGATATCGAAGATATGCAAGGCCTGATGAAAAAGATGCCTTATACCACCTTTATTATGGTAATCGGCATGATTTCAATGCTGCTGCCGCCTTTCGGTGTATTGATTACAAAGTGGCTGGCAATTGAAACCGCGGTTGATTTCCCGTTAGTGCTGATTCTGTTAATCCTGGGCAGCGCGTTCACTGTGGTTTTCTGGTCAAAATGGATTGGAATTACTCTAACAATGTCGTATAAAAAAGAGTACTTCATCGAAAAAAACTTACACCCGTCAATGTCAATAACTTTAGCGGTATTAATCATCGGCGTCCTTTGCGCAACCGGTCTGGTTACCCCGCTTTTCAATTCATTAGTTAAGCCGTATTTAGACGGTCTGGGATACTCAACAGCAATGACTCTTTCGTCCTCTATGGGTGACTTAACGGTATCGCTTTATAGGTTCGGCACTATTGGCGGTGTATTAATAGGACCATTGCTGATAGTTGTTTTATTGCTGGTTGTTCTGGTGCCGCTGTTCCTCATACATACGCGGCCTGAAATTATTAAACCACCATATTTCGGCGGTGAGTTGGCAAATAACGATATCCGCGGTATTGAGTTCATCGGCCCTGGGGATAAAGTTGAAAATATCGTAGTGCATAATTACTACATGACAAGTATATTCGGCGAAGACAAACTCACCATCTGGATGAGCATCATCGCTGGAGCGATTATCTTAATTATGTTTGGTGTGGTGAAATAATGACTGAATATTTACTTAACATAGATATGCATTACGCATATATCATCTTATTGACGATTTTTGTTGGCCCTGTCGTTGGCGGTTTGATAACCGGTATCGACAGGAAACTGACAGCGCGATTGCAGGGAAGATTCGGCCCGCCGATTTTGCAGCCTTTCTACGACTTCTTTAAATTAATAGGGAAAGAACGGTTTGCTGTTAATTCAACCCAAATGATTTATGTCATTGGCACCCTGTTTTTCGCGGTAACTGCATTAATAATGTTCACCACCGGCATGGATATGCTGATGATGGTATTCGTACTGGCATTCAGCAATATCAGCCTTATTATGGGCGCCATGTCTGTCCGTTCGCCATTCAGTAAAATTGGTGCTCAGCGTGAAATTATTCAGATGATGGCGTATGAACCAGTAATTTTATTAATGGTTGTTGGTATCTATAAAATCACCGGGTCATTCATGATTAACGTGCCGTTCAATTCATACGGCAGACCTTTGATTGCTGATTTACCGCTGCTTTTCTTTGCATTCAGCTACATACTAACTATTAAGCTGCGCAAATCGCCCTTTGACTACTCCACCTCGCACCACGGTCACCAGGAGTTGATTAAAGGTCTTACTATGGAGTTCAGCGGTCTGCAATTAGCAATGATTGAACTCACCCACTGGTACGAAGTTGTACTGCTGATGGGATTGGTAGTGATGTTCTGGGCACAGCCGATATGGGCAGGCATTCTGCTGGCAATCGGCATATATTTAATAGAAATTATCATCGATAATATCTGCGCCCGTACGACCTGGAAATGGATGCTCAAGATGACAGGCATTGTGGGACTGGGCACCGCGCTAACCAATATCATTTGGTTGTATTTAGCGAAATAGGCGGTAAAGTAAATGGGAATTATAAAAGAATCAAGAAAAAAATCACCGTGGATTGTGCATTTCGACTGCAATAGCTGCAATGGTTGTGATATTGA
Source organism: uncultured bacterium (assembly GCA_964638715.1). GTDB lineage: Bacteria > Armatimonadota > Hebobacteria > CAIYQO01 > CAIYQO01 > JBAXQQ01. The sequence goes on from CAZWZF010000006.1 coordinate 138,026, forward strand.
GGTTTTAGCCTGTCTGACACCAATTTATGATGTCGAACGGTTTGGAATAATAAATGTCGGTAATCCAAAACACGCTGACGTGCTGGTGGTAACCGGTTCAGTCAATTATCGCAATGCCCGCGTATTAAGAAATATCTACGACCAGATGCCGGAACCGCGAGCAGTTGTCGCGATTGGCGCCTGCGGCTGCACCGGCGGCATCTTCAGCGATTGTTATAACGTTCTTGGCGGTGTAGACAAGGTATTGCCCGTGGACGCTTATGTTCCGGGATGCGCGCCAAAACCAGAGGCTATTATTGACGGCATCGTCACCGCGCTCAGCCGGCTGGAAGAACGCAAGATAAATAAAAATGAGGTCGAATAATGTTATACAATGTCACAGATATTACTATCGAGGGAGTGCTGCATTCTGCGCAGGACATGGAGATTCAAGGCTATCGCTTTGTTACTTCCAGTTGTGTGGATAACGGCGAAACTCTGGATATCTATTATCACTACGATAAAGACCTGGTTCTGAAACAATATAAACTGAATGTGGCAAAGGGAATCACTATCCCAAGTATATCAAAGGTTTTCTTTTGCGCCATGCTGGTTGAGAATGAAATAAAAGACCTTTTTGGCGTACAATTTTCTAATTTAGTGCTGGATTACGGTGGAAAACTGCTGTTGAGCGATGGCGCGCCTGATGCGCCGATGGCTTGCGGCGGGCAAATTATCGTAATAGAGAAAGGCAAGGAGTAAGGGGCAATGAAAACAAAGACAAGCGTTATACCATTTGGGCCACAACACCCTGTACTTCCTGAGCCGCTGCAACTGAAACTTGTAATGCAGGATGAAAGAGTAATCGAAGCGATTCCCGCCATTGGTTATGTACATCGCGGGTTGGAAAAATTAGCCGAAACCAAAGATATGAACCAGATGATTTACGTGGTTGAACGTATCTGCGGTATTTGCAGCTTTATGCACGCATTGAATTACTGCCACGGTATCGAAGAAATGATGGAATTGCAGGTTCCCGACCGCGCTAAATATCTGCGCGTTATCTGGGGTGAAATGCACCGCACTCACAGTCACTTGCTGTGGCTCGGTTTGTTGGCAGACTCTTTCGGTTTCGAATCATTATTCATGCAGGCATGGCGCGCCCGTGAACGTGTTATGGATATGATGGAAGCAACCGCCGGCAGCCGCATCATGATTTCTACCAACATCATTGGCGGTCTTCGCCGCGATATCCCGGCCGACTTGCAGCGCCAGGTGCTGGATATGGTTGATGAAGTGGAAAGAGAAATGAAAGAGATGGAACAGGTATTCCTGAAGGATTACACTGTTAAGCATCGTCTGGTTGGCGTTGGCGTATTGCCAAAAGATATTGCGTATAAGATTGGCGCGGTAGGCCCGGTAGGCCGTGCAAGCGGTCTTGCCCAGGATATGCGCAGCCTTAACTACGCCGCATACAAAGAATTGGATTGGGAAACAGTCGTAGAGAATGATGGCGACTGTTATGCGCGCACCGTTGTGCGCGTTCGCGAAGTTTACCAGGCACTGGATTTAATCCGCCAGGCATTCGCAAAAATGCCGGAAGGCGATATCGCAGTGCCAGTGAAAGGGTTCCCTGATGGCGAAGTTGTTACCAGAATCGAACAGCCGCGCGGCGAGTGCCTGTACTACCTGCGCGCAAATGGGACGAAAAACCTCTCCCGCGTTCGTGTTCGCACCCCGACCTTCGCCAATATCCCGCCGCTAATCCACATGCTGCCCGGCTGTCAGTTAGCCGACGTGCCGGTAATCGTATTGTCAATTGACCCGTGCATAAGCTGCACGGAAAGGTAGAATAAAGCCATGCTTGAAATGCTGCATAATATAGTAAAGAACTTTATGAAAGGCCCATCAACACGGCTTTACCCGTTCGCCATTCGCAAACCATTCGCGGATGCGCGCGGCAACCTGGTTGGTATAGATGAAGAAACCTGCATCTATTGCGGCATGTGCCAGCGCAAATGCCCCGCCGACGCTATCGTAGTGGATCGCGCGACCAAAACCTGGACCATGAACCCGTACAAATGTGTAGTTTGCGGAGTATGCGTTGAAATATGCCCGAAAAAATGCATGACCATGGGTGAGTCACACCGCACTTCCACTAAAAAAATGGAAAATGTGGTGCAACAAAAGAAAGCAGTAGAAGCACCCCCGGCACCACCAGCGCAAGAGTAAAGAGTAAAAGTGGCGTCACCGTCTCGGTGACGAGTAAAATTCCAACAGATATAATTAAAGAGGCGCGTTTCGCGCCTCTTTTTAATATCTTAATTAATCCTGTAAATCGATGTAAAACCATATTGCAATATCGCTACTTGCGTCATTTCGCCGGTACGGGTACAATTTTGCTATAAATGGGGAGACGAAAAGATATGAAAGATATTTTGAAGATGTTGGAAGCTGATTGCCGGTTGACCCCGGAGCAGATAGCCGAACGAAGCGGCCGTGAAGTCGTAGAAGTTGAACAGATAATAAAAGATGCCGAAGAAAAAGGTATCATTCGCCGATATAAAGCCGTTATCGACTGGGAACGCGTGGATTCTGTTGAGGCAACCGCGGCATTTATCGAGGTGAAGGTTACCCCGATGCGCGACGTCGGTTTTGACGCCATCGCCGAACGCATTATGAAATTCCCCGAAGTTCGTTCGCTATACCTGCTTTCCGGCAGTTACGATATGCACGTGGTGGTACAAGGAAAAGACCTGCGCGAAATCGCCGGTTTTGTGAATACCAAATTAGCCGCCCTCGACAATGTGCTCAGCACCAGCACCCACTTCGTATTGCGCGGATACAAGATTGACGGCGATTTGATGATTGATGTCGATGAGTCCGGCGAACGCTTGCCGATGAGCGTTGTGTAGAATTAATAATTAATAATTAAAAATTACGAATGGTTGTAATTTTTAATATCTGATTAAATAAAAGAATTGGTCAAAGGTAGGGGAGTTGTCCCCAACTCCCGCGACTGAACCGTGAAATGATGTGGAAATGGGTGTGACGACAGATTTTTTTGCTTTATGCAGCGTTTCAGACCATGTTTTGTCGTTTCATCCTATCACATTTATAGAACTGATACCGTCGCGGGAGCTGAGGACAGCTCCCCTACCATCAAACGGTTCAGTTGATATCACACTGGAGAAATTATGCTATCTGACGTACAAATCGCCCAGCAGGCGGTGCTGAAACCGATGTCCGAAATTGCGGAAGAATTAGGGTTGACCGTTGAAGACCTGCACCCGTTTGGTAATGACAAGGCAAAGGTTGTGCTGGACGTTTTGAAGAAAAGAGCCGACGACCGCGATGGCAAGCTGATATTGGTTACCGCCATCACCCCGACACCGGCGGGTGAAGGTAAAACCACCACCACCGTTGGGCTTGGCGATGCTTTGCGACAGCGCGGCAAAAAGGTATGTATCGCCATTCGCGAACCGTCGCTGGGGCCATGTTTCGGCGTCAAGGGTGGTGCCGCCGGCGGCGGATACGCCCAGGTGATACCCATGGTTGATATTAACCTGCATTTCACCGGTGATTTTCACGCTATCACCACCGCCCATAATTTACTCTCCGCCATGCTGGACAACCACCTGCACCAGGGCAACGCGCTGGATATCGACCTTCACACCATCACCTGGAAGCGCGTGCTGGACATGAACGACCGCGCACTTCGCGAGATTGTCATTGGTCTGGGCGGCAAGGCAAACGGAATTCCCCACGAGTCCGGTTTTGAAATCACCACCGCGTCGGAAATTATGGCGCTGCTCTGCCTCGCCCGCGACCGCGCCGACCTGGAAAAACGCCTGTCAGATATCGTAGTCGCCTTTAACCGCAAGGGAAAACCGGTCACCGCCAGCGACTTGAGCGCCGCCGGCGCGATGAGCGTGGTGCTGAAAGACGCCTTGATGCCTAACCTGGTGCAAACCCTGGAAGGCACCCCGGCATTTGTACATGGCGGCCCGTTCGGCAATATCGCCCATGGCTGCAACAGCGCCATCGCCACCCGCATGGCATTGAAACTGGCGGATTATGTGGTGACCGAGGCTGGATTTGGCAGCGACCTGGGCGCGGAGAAGTTCTTTGACATCAAATGCCGCACCGCCGGCCTATCACCTTCGGCAGCAGTAGTTGTCGCCACGGTACGCGCGTTGAAAATGCACGGCGGCGCGGCAATGGCAAACCTTAAAGAAAATGACCCGGCGGCATTGCGCAAAGGCATCCAGAACCTGGAAAAACATTGCGAAAATGTCCGCACCGTCGGCCTGAACCCGATAGTCGCCATCAACCGATTCCCCACCGATACCGACGAGGAAATTAAAGTATTGCAGGCGGAATGTGCCCGCATCGGCGTGCAATTCTCGCTATCCGAAGTTTGGGAAAAAGGCGGAGAAGGCGGGTTGGAACTCGCCGACATGGTGATGAAAGCCGCCGACAAAAAGTCATATTTCCACTATTCATACCCGCTGGAAATCACCCTGAAAGAGAAAATCCTTCGGGTGGCGCAGCAATTCTATGGCGCGGAAAATATCTTTTACACCCCGGTGGCAGAAAAACAGCTTGCGAACTTCGAAGAACTCGGTTTCGGCCAACTCCCCATCTGCATCGCCAAAACCCAAAGCTCCCTCAGCGATGATGCAAAACTGCTGGGACGCCCGCGCGGATTCACCATGACAGTGCGCGAAGCAAAGGTTAGCGCAGGCGCCGGATTTGTAGTAATATACGCCGGAACCGTAATGACCATGCCCGGCCTCCCCAAATCCCCGTCAGCAGAAAAGATAGGCATGAGCGAAGACGGCGAGGTTTACGGACTGTTTTAGCCAGTTGATAGTTGACAGTGGAAAGTGGACAGCATTTAATCGGACGGATTAGTCTTATCGGACTAATCCGTCCGCTTGTATTGGACCGCAGGCTTCCAGCCTGCCCCTCGGCAGAAATTCAGTGGCACTGAGCAAACTAAAGATAGACTTTTCATTTTATAATAAATTTATACCTTGTATTTTTTATATAACGTGCCGCTAAAACACTGCCGGGGAGCAGGCAAAATGCCTGCGATCCAATACATATTGATTTATTTCCGGACAAGTATAATCTTAATTTGTAAAAATTAGACACCTTCGTTACTTTTCAACACAACAGTGTCTAAAATAAAAACCTGTCAGGAGATATATTTAATGCAAATCGGTAAATCACAAAAAGAATCACGCGCCTTGCGGGGTGTGCTAACGGCAATTTTGTTTTTAATTATTACTGTTACTATGACAAGTGCGGATGTTATTAAGGAAAAAGATGAAATTGTTGTTTTAGAGACACCAATTATCCCTGCGGTAATCCCCGCCGTCAAATATCAGCATGGTGAATGGCCTGGTATCGCAAATACACCTGTAAGGAATATTATTTATAACGGTGGGGTCGTTCGTGGAATCGGCAATTGCAAACTTTCCTATGATATTCTGGCTGCAAAGGCTGGTAATTATGCCATTACCTTAAATATCGCAAGTATAATATCTGACTTAAGCATGCGGGTTCAGCTTGATGATGTTGATGTTACCGGCAAACTTCTAATACCAAATACCGGCAGTTGGAAGAAATATACAGATGTTACAAGTAAAAAAGTGGTAATCACAGCGGGAAAGCATATTATCAAAGTTATCTGGGATGAAACACCCGGCATTAATTTTCTGCTGCCGCGTCTGGCAAGTATTAAAATTGATAATTACAAGCCACTCGCCATTCGTATCAACGCGGGCGACTACATGGATTATACCGACAGCAAGGGGAATGTTTGGCAGCCTGATACCGGATTTGCCGATGGCGAGTGCGTCGAACGCGGCGAAGGCGTAATTATCAAGAACTCGAAGGATGTCCGCATTTACCGCACCGAACATTTTGGCATGTCGCGATTCTCATTGAAAGTGCCTAATGGCAATTATATTGCGCGCCTGCATTTTGCCGAAACATTTGATGACCGCCGACCGGGTTCACGAATATTTAAAATAAACGTAAATGGCACAGAATTTCCCAAGTTCGATTTAATCGGCGAAGCCGGCGGGTGTTATCGGGCATTAATTAAAACAGTGCCGATCACAGTGATAAATGGCGAGTTTTACATCACATTTTCTGCGCCAAATATGCCGTCGGTAACAATCAACGGAATTGAACTGTTGGAAACAGAAACACTACCAAATAAATAAAGGCAGGGGGAGGTCAAATGAAGAGAATATCCATAATTATATTAACAATCTTAACAAGCACATTATCGCTATTCGCCGCTACACCGATAGAAGTGGATAAACCGGAATTACAGATAAATTATGCTCAGGCGCAGGAACTTTTTGCCGGCAGACCGGCGAAAATGGTGATTACCTACCCTGGCACTCCTGCTGGACCAGGTTGGCCATTATATTTGATAGATTTCACAAAAAATCCACTGCAACTGGAATATGTCACCAGTGACGGTCTTGGCGAAATCAGCCGTGATGGTACCCGTATCACATCTATGTTAGACGGAAAAATATATCTTCGCCTGTTGCAGAAAGACAGCATCGCGAAAACATATATCGGCACAGGTTTTTCGCCAACATGGTGGACCCACCCGAAAACCGGCGATGAATATTTGATTTATACCAGTACTCCCGGTTTTGGCGGGGCAAGCATCGAAGGTAAAACCTTCATCCAACAGATAAAAAAAGGAACTTGCGAGCCGGAAGGCGCGGTGAAAGTGCTGATGGACAACTATGCCTTCCGCGGCGGACGCTCCCCGGACGGCAAATATATCTGCACCACCCAGCCAGGTTTTGCTACCGCGGAATTAAAACCGGACGCGGTGGAAAACGCCTTTGTAAAGATAACATTCAGTCTGCGAAACCTGTGCAATGGCACCATTTGCCAGGACCCGCGGTATAGCGGAACGATGCTGTATGAAGACAATAAGCACGAAGAAGTGTTGTTTACCCCTCCCGGCGGTTCATCTGAAGTTGAAATAGGTTCGCCGGCTTTCCTCATCCCACCGCCGCGCGCGTATGAACATATTGAATGGCTGTCATGGACTAATAATCCCGATTATATCGTCGGTTCGCCTTCTGTGCCGGATGACTGGTCGCGTTTTAACATGCACGATCCCTGCGTTTTCCAGATGTCCACCAATAGCTGGACGGTTGTGGCGAAAAAAGGTTATTGCCGTCTGTGGGTGTCAAACGACCACCCGGCGGTAAAAGTACCGGTACCGGCTAAATCTGCGTTGGAAAAAGTTGATTACAATCTAAAACCCGCCATTACCGCGGAATGGGACGCGAAACTGCTGGCTCGTATTAAAATTGCTTTAGCCACCGGAACACCAGTACGCGTTTTCCGACCGTCAATAATGGAATTCGCTACCATCAAGTCTGTCGATGTAAAAGGACAGTTAGAGATTGTCAGCGACAGCAAACAAACCATCCGGCTGCCGCTTTCCGCCATGTCATTCACCGATAAAAAGAATATTATGCTGATAGTATGCACCGGCACCGACCTCGATAGTTCAGCCATATCCGCCTTTTATCAACTGGCATCCGGCCGCCATAGAACGTTGGTGCGATCATTATATAAAGTCGGTCCGGGAGTGAAGGATTTATTGAAGATTTTTGAGTAAAAAGGTGGTATTAGTAGTGTTAATGGTGGGGATTTATCTCTATTCAACCACCCCCTGCCCCCTCCTTGGCAAGGAGGGGAGTTTTTTACTTTTATTGTTGAAGTTAAGGAATAAACCATGAATCATCCGCGATTTTTGTTTGCTATATTGTTTATTTGTATAGCCATGGCAACCGGCATATTGGCTATTCAACCCAATGCTGCTACCTGGCCAGGCAACACTGACCGGGTGCTTTTCCTGTGGGAAAATGCCAAGTTGCCGGTGCGGGTTCAACATTATGACGGCACGGCGGTTTTTCAGCGGTTTTATGCGCCAACAGCGCGCGGCCTATCGGCTTACGACCATAATTATGCCATGTGGCTTCACGGCGGGGCATATATTGCCGAGGAAATTGCCGCACCGCTGGCGGACGCATTTCGCGAAAGCAGTCAATTCAGCATGGAAATCACCATAAAACCGGCGAATATCACCCAAACCGGCGCCGTTATCGCCGCCATGGCATCTGACAGCGGGCAGAATATGCAGCTTAGACAAGAGAAAAATATGCTGGTTTTAAATTTCATCACCAGCCTGGAAACTGTCACGATTCCACTTTGTCCTGTTGTCGGCGGTGAATTTTATCATATTGTCATCATTTATAAATCGGGAAAATTAAGTTGTTACAAAAATGGCAAGCTTGTATTTATGAATGACAAGATTCAAGGCGACTTGAAAAGTTGGAAAAACCAGCCGTTAGTATTTGGGAATGATGCCAATCTTAAACACCCGTGGTTGGGGAAACTGGAAGGCATTGGTTTATACGCGCGGGAGATCAGTGCCGGCGAAGTACAGCAAAACTACACCGCATACCAGAAGAAAATAAAATCCAGAAAAGCAATCCCGCAATTAATCATACAGGCAAAATTACTAAAATGCTCAGATATCCAGTCGCCAAAAGCGATATTGCCATACACCCAGGCGCTGGGAATGTATGAATACGCGGTAGAGAAAGTCATCGCCGGCAAATACACCGCAAAAAAAATCCGCGTCGCCCATTGGGTAGTGCTGGATAAACAGCTTCTTTCGCTGGCCACCCTGCCGGTAAATAAAAGTTACCGCCTGGTGCTGGAACCATTCGACGACAACCCGCAACTGGAAGCATCACTGATGAATGACACCTTGCCATTCGATGTCGAAGTGGGACAATATTTTGATGTTTGTCCGCCGAAATGAAGATCTTGTTTCAAACCGTGCTGTCCCCGATGAAATTAGCGCATTTTATTCAGCAGCAACAACAACCGGTTTGCTGATATACCAGTATGCGCCGCCAACCACTATTGTGCCGCCTATTATATTGCCCAGGGTTACCCAGAACATATTGTAGCCGAAGCCTGCCCAGGTCAGATGGGCGGTATATTCCGGCAGCGGGTTTTGGAACATGGCTACACCCAACAAGGTCATATTAGCCACCGAGTGTTCGAATCCGAGGGTGATGAAGGCGAAAAGGCACCAGAATATCATCACCAGTTTTGCCGCTTCTGATTTCACCCGGGTGGCGCACCAGACAGCGAGACAGACCAGAATGTTGCATAAAATACCGCGAAACAGCAATACGCTGATTGGCAAAGTCATTTTTGTTGCTGCGACTTTTTGAACAAAAGCCGATTCAACCGGACCATTAAGCACTCCCGATCCCTGTAATACCGCCGCCAATAGCAGCGCGCCCAGAAGGTTGCCAACCCATGACACCCACCAGGTTTTTGCCACGTCGCCGGCAGTAACTTTGCCGTTCCACTTGCCAACCATCATCAACAAATTGTTGCCGGTGAAAAGTTCCGACCCGGCGATTATAACCAGCGACAGCGCAATGCCGAAACAGATACCCATGATAGTCTTGAACCATGGTGATTGTGCGGCAGCCAACGGCGCACCAATGCTGAAAATAAGTGCGATGCCCAACCCGACGTATAAACCCGCCAGCATGGAAGATATCAGGTAGCCGCCGGGATTATTGCGCATCAGTGCCGCCTTGGCAACCGCTGCGCTGCTTAATTGTTCAATAGTGTCACGATACATATTTTAACTCCCTCAGAGATTCTAATTAAATTTTTTAGACAGGATTAACAGGATTGACAGGATTTTTGGCTTCGCAATTTAGTTTATACTTTAAACAACAAAGCTATTATAAGCAACACAGGCAAGGATGGATATGATATTTATCATACTATAAAAATCAAAATATACCTGATGATTGTAGTCACCGTTTGGAACTGGGCGGGAGCCCGGCTATTCTATAAACTACTTATGATTTTAAGATGAAAATGATAAAAATTATAGGATACTGCCATGTGAGCCGGGCTCCCGCCCAGTTCCAAACGGTGACTGTTTATAAAAGTTTTCCTGTATTTTTCACACCTTAACCAGCACCCGTTCATTCTTCACCATTATCTCGAATATCCGCACATTGGCTATTTCCGGGTTGTCGCAGGCACCGGTTACCACATCAAAGGAATAACTGTGGAGCGGGCAAACAAGACGGCCATTGCCGTAGATGCTGTCCACCAGTGGACCGCTCTTGTGCGGGCAAATGCCATAGGCGGCAATCCAGCGTTCATCACGGCCGTGGAATATCGCTATCGGAATGTCATTGACGTGGAACAGACGTGATGAACCTGCGGGGATATCTGCTGCCGGGGCCAGGTCGTTAAATCCATGAGTATCCATATCATTTGGCCTTTCTGCTACGTTATTCAAATCTTCATCCGACGAGAACCAGGGGTCTTTATAATTATCGAGCATCTGCTGGAAACTCTCTTCCAACTCCTGCAATTCCTGCGGCGGTGCATTTAATATCGCGTCAACAACAGTATTTAATCCCAGCCGTTCGACAAATAAGGCAGTACGTTCGCCATATTTTGCGAAGCGACGGTAATATTCGTAATACCGGTCGGCGATGCGGATTACCTCGTCGTCATCTTTCACCTGGGCAATTTTATGTGCCACATATACATGGGCACCCCCGTTGCCACCGATGTAGATATCCCAACCGCCTTCTACCGCTACCACGCCAAAGTCCTTGATGGTAGATTCCGAACAGTTGCGCGGGCATCCTGCTACTCCCATTTTTAACTTTGCCGGTCCCATCACGCCGCGATATCGGTCGCCCAGCCTTTGCCCCATTGCAAGCGAATCCATCAGCCCAAACCGGCAATGGGTGGAACCAACGCAAGATTTGCAGGCGCGAAAAGATTTGGTGAAAGCATGGCCGGAACCCATCTGGAGTTTGTGCCAGACATCTTTCAAATCTTTTTTGTCAATCGAGAAAAGCCCTATCCGGTCTGACCCGGTTACTTTTATCATGGTGTTGTATTCATCAGCCACGTCGGCAAGCGCGCGTAAATGCGCGCTGGTTGCCACACCACCGGCAATATTGGGAATTACGCTATAGCGGCCATCATTCTGGATATTCCCGGAGTAGCGGTCGTTGGCGCAGCGGGCATCTTTCTCCACGATATAGTCCGACTTCCAGATATAATTAAGCAGAAAATCCAATCCCATGCGGGTTTTGGAATCATCCACCGAATCAGGAATCGCAGCGAACACCTGTGACACAGAACGCAGGGAATTAGACACGATGAAATCAGTCAGCGTCTGCCTGTCCATGGTAATGCCAGCAACAAAATATTTCTCCGCGGGATCAACGCGCAATTCGCCAACTTCTGAAATCAGCAGTGCTTTTATCTTATTTTTGCAATTACCGCAGCCGGTACCGGCTTTGGTATTATTCATCACTTTATACAAAGTATCATTGCCATTGTGGATAGATTTTCTAATGCTGCTGGCGGATACTCCGTTGCAATCGCAAATTTGCGCTTCGTCTGGTATCAGTTTGCCATCGACAATAGAGTCGCCGGTGCGGGCACCGGGAAACAGCAGGTCTGCCCGTCGGGTCGGTACCGGTATTTTCGCGGTATAGTGCAGTGAAACCAGGTCGGCATTTAAATCTTCACCTACCATTACCGCACCCACCAGGGTGTTGTTATTGATAATCAACTGTTTATAGGTGGCAGACGCCGGGTCGGTATACAGCGTTATTTCGTCACTTACATCCGGTTTAAACTTGCCCATGCTGATAACAGGAATGTCCGACTTCAGTCTGGTGGGTGTTGGCGGTGATGGTTTGTATGAAATATCTTCGTCACAAAGTATAGCAGCAAGGGTGCGCGATTGTTCGTATACCGGTGCTACCAGACCCCAAATCTGCCCCTGGTATTCTATACATTCGCCACAGGCATAAATATCCGTGTCGCTGGTCTGCAGACGATCGTTTACAGATATTCCCTTGTTAAAAGTCAGTCCGGCAGCGCGGGCAAGGTCGGTATTGGGACGGATGCCGCAATTGAAAAATACTGCGTCGGTGGTGATGATAGTTCCATCTTTAAATAGCGCTTTCGATACACCGGCGGTAGACCCCAGCAGTTCGGTGATATAGGTTCCCATGACGAAATTTACACCCAGCGCCTCAATATGCCGCTGCAAATATCGTCCCGCATCCTCGGGCAACTGCATTTCCATCAGGGTTTGCATCAGGTGGGACACGGTAACCCGCTTGCCTAATAGCCGCAGCATCAACGCCAGTTCCAACCCAAGTATGCCGCCGCCGACAACCGTCACTTCGTTCTTATCCTGCAGGTATTCGGTCACCCGGTCGACATCTTCCAACCGACGCAGCGCAAATACACCCGGCAAATCAAGTCCGTTCATGGGGGGAATAATAGGACGCGAACCGACAGCAAGCACTAATTTATCATAAAGAAGAATCTGGTCATCTGCAAGAGTTACAGTTTTTACCGCTTTATCGATAGCTTGAACCGGCTGACCGAGAATTGCCGTGATGTCATTCTCCGCGTACCATTCCGGCGTATTGAGAAAAAGATCCGGCAAGTATGGTTCTTTCAGCTTTACCACCAGTTTTATGCGATTGTAATTTCCATAAGGTTCATCGCCGATAATGGTGATATCGTAGCGGTTTTTATCTCGCGCTACCAGCTCTTCTGCCAATTTTCCACCCGCCATGCCGTTGCCTATTATTATTAACCGTTCACGTGCAGACATCTATATCCCTCTTTCGATTTATTCTTTACACCCTTAAACTATTCTAAATATAGCATAATTAATAACTTTAACCATGACTTTTATCATATTTTTTTAATATGTTCGATTTTTGCTAAAATTTAATCTTAAATATATTTTTTAGTAAATATACCGGAAAAGTAGGAAATATTCTTGACAAGCCATGTTTAACTTTTATATGATGTGGGCATAACATTAACCAAGTATTCCAGTAAGATAACATGGTTAATGTGTGGTAAGTTAAATTATGCAATTAAAAAATCAAATACAAAAAGAAAATACGATTCACCAATCAATTCGCAAAGTAGCAACTGTGATTGTTTTAATATGGACAAAAAACTTATTGAACAGCAGCAGCGGTGGTTGTCCTTATTGTTGACATTGAACACTTATCACCTGATCCAATTCACTCAACAATATAAACAAGGAGACCAAATGAAAAATCTATTCAAACTGCTGTTAGCAGTCTTACCATTTACAATACTCAGCCTTACGGCTGTCGCTGTGGTGGATTCCACCGATATTTTAATCAAAGCGCTCATTGATAAAAAAGTAATTACCGAAGATGACGCTTCCGGCGTCCGTGCGGAAATTGCCAGTATCAGACAAGATGAAGAAGCTGCCCGCAAGTCATACAATGTGACTTCAAAACGTGCAATTCGCCTGTCCGGGTATGGGCAATTCAGATATACATTATCTGATGATGCCGCGCAAAATATTGGCTTTGAAATTAAGCGCTTCCGCTTATCAATAGCTGGCGACCCGACACCGACAGTTGATTTTAAAGCGCAACTGGAATTTGCTGGATCAAAAAAAGCAGTCACTGCCGTTGATGCAGTGCCGGCTAAATCGAAGACCGACATCTTCAGCAAACCGCTGCTGCTTGATGTGGTAATCGGTTATAAATTAACACAAACTGATAAACTGTCTGCCGGACAATTTTATGTGCCATTTGGGTTGGAAAGCATAACATCTGATGCCAGCCTGGATACTATCAATCGTTCACAAGCAACAGAAAAGTTAGTACCCGGTCGCGATACCGGCAACCAGGGACGCGATATTGGCGTGCAGTTAAGCGGAACGAGTTCACTCGGTACCGACCGTTCATTGGAATATACCGCGGCTATCCTTAACGGCGCGGGCATTAATGTTGGTGATGACAACAAACGTAAAGATATCGCCGGGCATATTATCGTAAAACCCGGTGTTGACGGGTTAACCGTTGGCGGGTCGTATTTCAGCGGAGCAACCGGTGCTGCCAAAGTTACCCATCGCCGCACGGGTTATGAAACAACATATTTAAATGGAGCATGGACAGTAAAAGGCGAGTATATCACTGGCAAAGACGATGTCAGCAAACATGGCTACTATGCCACATTGGTGCGCAACATTACACCGGTTACCCAGGGTGTTGTTCGTTACGATAATGTCAGCACCAGCGCATTTAAATCAACAGATACCGTAAAACCTACAAAAGTATTGACCCTTGGGGTCAACTGGTTTCTCAGTAAAGATACTCTGACCCGCGTTGTTTTTAATTATGAACGCAAACGCGAAGTTGGCGTGCAAGTGCCAAATGATGTAATTCTGGCACAATTCCAGACAAGTTTTTAGGAGGCAAGTATGAAAAAATTTATTCATGTTATTACAACTCTTTCATTGTTAGTTTGGGCTGCAATGATTATCGCAAATGCGGGACAACCGAAACCGCTTTCCGGCACTATAAGCCTTTCCGGGGCATGGGCCATTTATCCGCTGGCAGTGAAGTGGGGAGAGGGATTTAAGAAACTGCACCCCGATGTTAAGTTTGAAATATCTGCCGGTGGAGCAGGCAAAGGTCTGACTGATGCGATAACCGGAGCCGTTGATATCGGCATGGTTTCCCGTGAAGTGGATAAAGCTGAAAAAGCGAAAGGCGCATTCCCAATTTATATTGCAAAAGATGCCGTATTTGCCACCATCAGCAGCAAGAATCCATCACTTGCCAATATACAGGCAAAAGGCATCTCGCTGAAAAAGTTTGGCGATATATTCATTAATAATCGTGTAACTACCTGGAAAGAAGCTGTCGGCGGGGTTGATTCACCTATTCATTTATATACCCGTGCTGATGCTTGCGGTGCCGCATCTGCCTGGGCTGCCACCCTGGGGAAATACAAACAGGATGACCTGAAAGGCATTGGGGTCTATGGCGACCCGGGATTATTGGAAGCTGTTCGCCGCGACCCGTTGGGAATTGGCTACAACAACCTTGGTTTTGTATTCAGCAACGAAAATGTTAACCCGGGAATTGTCATTGTACCTATTGATGCCAATAACAATTGCAAAGTCGACCCGAACGAACGTATCGACAGCCGCGACAAAGCCTATCAGGAAGTTGCCGCTGGACGTTACCCCGGTTCACGCCGAGAATATTTCGTAACAAAAGGTCAGCCGAAAGGGCTGGCAAAAGACTTCATTGAGTATGCGCTGAGTGAAGAAGGCACCAAAGTTCTGAAAGATGTTGGCGGCTATGTGCCACTGACTGATAAGGAACAGAAGGCAGAGCTTGGGAGATTTTAAGAAAAAAGGGGTTAGGGGTTTATCTTTCACCTAACCACCCCCCGCCCCTCCTTGTCAAGGAGGGGAGTTTACTTTTATTGTAATATTTTCGGTCACTGAAAACTGAAAACTAATGACCCTAATACCTAACACCTAATCTATAACTCAAACGGAACGCCGGGGACGGCGTTCCCTACATATTTTATTCCTGGAGAAATTTATGCAGTTGCGCAGAAAAATTACAGATTTCATAGCGGCGAATGCCATGTTGCTGGCAACGATATTCTCCGGTCTGCTGGTAGTCAGCATCGGAGGGGCACTGCTATTTCGCGCTTGGCCTTTGCTGGCTGCAAATGGAATATTCAACGTTATTTTTGGTGCCCAATGGTCGCCATCAAATGGTTTATTCGGATTAAAACCTTTCATCATCGGTACCTTATGGGTGACAGGTTTAGCAATTATCTTGGCTGTGCCGGCATGCGTGTTGGCAGCAATTTTTCTGGCTGAATATGCCGGGCCAAAAACCCGGGGAATTATTAAGCCGCTTATTGATCTGCTTTCCGGCATTCCTTCTGTCATTTATGGCGTCTGGGGTGTATTGGTGGTGGTACCATTTATTGCGGATATTCTTGGGCCTTATGCCGCAAAGCACTGGCACAATATACCAATTATCAGCACGGATTATACCACTGGATTCAGCATTCTCGCCGGTGCCGTTGTGCTGGCAATTATGATTGCACCGGTAATTATCACCGTTGCCGATGAAGTATTGCGTGCTGTTCCCCGCGAAGTGCGTGAAGTATCTTTTGCGCTGGGGGCAACTCATTTTGAAACCATCACCCGGGTGGTAATTCGCAAGGCACTGCCCGGATTGATAGCCGCTGTTGTAATGGGAGTATCACGGGCATTGGGAGAAACAATGGCCGTGCTGATGGTAGTTGGAAACGTGCCATTAACACCAAAATCCATCTTTGACCCGGCCTACCCATTGCCGGCGCTGATAGCAAATAACTATGGGGAAATGATGTCTATTCCCCTTTATGATTCAGCACTGCTGGCGGCAGCATTATTTCTATTATTGATAGTGCTGGTATTCAATCTGCTTGCACGCGCGGCATTAAACCACGCGATAAAGAGAGCGGCATAAATGACTAAACGAAAATTGAACAATATCATATTTAAATCTTTAACCTTCGGGGCAGCGGGTTTGCTGGTTATCATCCTGGTGGCAATCCTCAGCGTAATTACCATCAAGGGAATGAAAGCAATGAGTTGGGAATTGATAACCTCGATACCATCCGGCGGGTTTTACCTGGGTGGAAAAGGCGGCATCGCCAATGCCATCGTCGGTTCACTATACCTGGGAATCGGCGCTACAATACTCGCCTTAATCGTCAGTATTCCCACCGTTCTGTACCTGCGGGTGTATGCTGCCCACTGGTTTGCCAGCATAATCCGCACCTTGCTGGATATTCTCTGGGGGGTGCCGTCCATTGTATTCGGCGCATTCGGATTTGCGCTGATGATACTTCTGGGAATGAAGGCGTCACTGCTTGCAGGAACAATAACAGTGGCGTTATTTGAACTGCCCATCATGATTCGTTCAATTGATGAAGTGGTAAAGATGGTTCCCCACGAATTGGAAGAAGTGTCATACGCATTGGGTGCGACGCGGTTTGAGACGGCGGTAAAGGTAATTTTTCGCCAGTCGCTGCCCGGTGTAGTCACCGGTTCGCTGCTGGCATTCGGACGCGGAATTGGTGATGCCGCATCGGTATTATTTACCGCGGGATTTACTGATAATATTCCGCATAGCCCGATGGATGCCGCCGCGACGTTACCGCTGGCTATCTTTTTTCAATTAGGCACACCTTTTGATGAAGTTCGCCAACGGGCTTACGGCGCAGCCTTGATATTAATGATACTGGTATTAGCGGCAAGCCTGCTGGCACGACTGTTAGGTGCAAAATTCAACAGATATACAGTGAAGTAAAGGGGTTAATAATGACAGATACATTGATAAATATAGAAGGCTTAAATCTCTGGTATAACCAGACACAAACTTTGAAAGATGTTGATGTGCACATTCAACCAAGAAGTGTCACCGCTATCATTGGCCCTTCCGGGTGCGGCAAGACGACCCTGCTTCGCTGCATTAACCGCATGATTGACCTGGTGCCCGGCACTCGTGTTACCGGCAGTATAAAAATTGGCGATTTTGACGTTTACGGTCGCGGTGTCGATGTAACAGCCATACGAAAACGTATTGGATTAGTGATGCAAAAACCGACGACATTGCCGATGTCTATCTTTGAAAATGTCGCTTATGGACCGCGATTATACGGAACACGACGAAAAAAAGATTTGCAGGAAGTGGTTGAACGCAGCCTGCGTACCGGCGGTCTGTGGGATGAAGTAAAAGACCGGTTGAAAGACCCTGCCAGCCGACTGTCAGTAGGTCAGCAGCAGCGGTTATGCCTGGCGCGCGGACTTGCTGTCGAACCGGAAGTTATTCTATTTGATGAACCGACATCTGCCCTTGACCCGGTATCAACAGTGAAATTTGAACAGGAAATTATAAAACTGAAAGATAAATACACCTGTGTTATCGTGACGCACAATATACACCAGGCGATGCGTATTGCCGACCATGTATTATTTGTATACCTTGGCGAGTTAGTTGAACACGGCACAGCACACCAGGTATTAACTTCGCCGCGGGAAGCGTCTACCGCATCCTATCTCGGCAGCGGGATTTAAGGGAGATTCTTTATGATAATTTATAAAAGCGAACTTGTTTCACATTATCAGCAGCAATTAACCACTGCAGGAGCAGATGAAATTATCAGTTGGGCAGTGCAGAAATTTAATGACAAATTAACTTTTGCCAGCAGTTTCAGCGCAGAAGACCAGGTGGTGCTTGATTTGCTGCTGCTTGCCAAACCGAATGCAAATGTATTTCTGCTGGATACCGGACGATTGCATCAGGAAACTTATGATGTAATTGCCTGCACTCGCGAGCATTACAAGCGCGCCTTTACGGTATATGTGCCGCAAACCGAGGCTTTGCAAAATTTGCTGGACAACGAAGGACCAAACAGCTTTTATCGTTCCCGCGAGGCTCGCAAAGCATGCTGCAATGTGCGGAAAGTAGAACCGCTTTCCCGCGCACTCGCTGAAAAAGATGCCTGGCTCACCGGATTGCGGCAAAGCCAGTCTGTCACCCGTACAACATTGCAGGTGGTGGAAATTGATGAAGCGCATGGCGGAATATACAAAATAAATCCGCTGGCTAACTGGAGCGAAAAGCAGGTTTGGGATTATATCCGCGAACATAACCTGCCTTATAACGAACTGCATGACAAGGGATTCCCATCCATTGGATGCGCGCCTTGCACCCGGCCAATTCAGCCAAGCGAGGATTTACGCGCCGGACGCTGGTGGTGGGAAGAACCGGATCATAAAGAATGCGGTCTGCATTTCAAAGACGGCCGTATAAAACGGCAAATAAAGGGGTGAACAAATGGAACATCTTGATGCGTTAGAAAACCAGAGTATTTATATTCTGCGTGAAGCCTACAAAAAATTTAAGAAACTGGCGATGTTGTGGAGTATTGGCAAAGACAGCACAGTACTGTTATGGCTTGCCCGCAAAGCCTTTTTGGGGCATTGCCCCATCCCACTGGTGCATATTGATACCAGCTATAAAATACCGGAAATGATTGCCTTTCGCGACAACATCGCTTCGGAATGGGGATTAAAACTCATTGTCGGACAAAACAAGCAGGCGTTGACAGAAGGTATGGGACCGGAAAAAGGACGCATGACTTGCTGCTCTGCGTTGAAAACCGAAGGGTTGCAGCTGCTGATGGAAGACAAGGGTTACACTGGTCTAATTCTGGGAATTCGCCGCGATGAAGAAGGTACCCGGGCAAAAGAACGCTATTTCTCGCCGCGCGATAAAAATTTCGAGTGGAATTACAAAGACCAGCCACCCGAATTATGGGACCAGTTCAAGACAGATTTTGACAAGGATACCCATATTCGTATTCACCCGCTGCTGCACTGGTCAGAGATTGATGTGTGGGCATATATTCAGCGCGAACAGATACCCATTATCGACCTTTATTTCGCTAAAAATGGCGAACGATACCGTTCGCTGGGATGCTGGCCGTGCACCGGACGCATCAAGTCAAACGCAACAACTATTGATGAAATCATTGATGAGTTGCGAAATACCAATACCAGCGAACGCGCAGGCCGTGCGCAAGACCATGAAGATACCTATGCCATGCAGAAACTGCGGGCAAAAGGTTACATGTAAGGAGGAATGGATATGACCATACAAGCACAAACATCATCAATGAATATAGTTATTGTCGGGCACGTTGACCATGGGAAATCTACCCTGGTTGGCCGCCTGTTTTATGATACCAATAGCCTGCCGGAAGGACGCTACAACGCGGTTGCCCGTGTTTGCGAAGAGACTGGGAAACCTTTTGAACTCGCATTTCTGTTGGACGCATTGGAGGAAGAGCGCGACCAGGGTATCACTATTGATACCGCACAAGCGCAGTTCCACACCGCACTTCGCGACTATGTGCTGATTGACGCACCGGGACATAAAGAATTCCTGAAAAACATGGTTACCGGCGCATCATCTGCCGAGGCGGCAATTTTGCTGATAGATGCCGCCGAAGGGGTGCAGGAACAATCTCGCCGGCATGGATATATCCTGCATTTGCTGGGAATCAAACAGGTTACCGTCGCTATTAACAAGATGGACCTGGTTGGATATTCCCAGGAAGTATTTGAAGAAGTGCGCGACGAATATATTGCATTCCTTGATCAACTCGGGGTGCATCCGGCGTCAGTAATCCCTGTTTCTGCTCGTGAAGGCGATAATATTGCCTCGAAAAGCGACAAGATGCCCTGGTATACCGGACCGTCAATCATCGAAGCACTGGATAATTTCACCACTCGACCACCTCGCGAATTTCAACCGCTGCGTTTTCCGGTGCAGGATGTTTACAAATTCGACCATCGCCGCATCGTAGCCGGCCGTATTGAATCTGGCACTATTGGAGTTGGCGATAAAATAGTATTTTCACCATCGGGACATCATGCCGTGGTAAAAAGTATTGAACGCTGGAACAGCCCGAACAATGGTCCAGCATTTGCCGGTGAATCTGTTGGCATCACCCTGACGGAACCAATATTCGTGGAACGCGGCGAGATAATTTCACATATATCCAATGCGCCAAACGAAACCACGGAATTGCTGACAAATATATTCTGGTTGGGAAACCGGCATCTCGTAACCGGTAAATCATACGTGTTGAAACTGGCAACCCA
This sequence comes from uncultured bacterium, assembly GCA_964638715.1. Lineage (GTDB taxonomy): Bacteria > Armatimonadota > Hebobacteria > CAIYQO01 > CAIYQO01 > JBAXQQ01. Next base: position 158,688 of record CAZWZF010000006.1, read on the forward strand.
GGAAATACCGTGCCAGATAAGCAGCATCATCACCGTTATGGATACATCAAGCCTGGATACTGGCAAAAATCAGTACGAAGTGGCAAAAAATGAAGTAGCAAATGTAATATTTTCGCTGAAAAAACCAGTGGCATTTGATGAATTTACTAATATTGTCGAAACAGGTAGATTTGTACTGGTAGATGGGTATGATGTAGCTGGCGGAGGCATCGCGTTGGCTCCGGTTGTTGATAATTACACAATTTAAATTCTGTTTAACATGATAAATTGGAGAACTAAATAATGGCACTCTCAGCATTAGAACAAGTTAAATCTTATGTAGATCCATATACAGGCCAGGAAGTCTTTGCACGATTGGCTGGTGGCACTGTGGATGATATATCTCCTGAAGATGATATCGTCATGCGCTGGCATGGCATGTATCGCCAGCGGCCACTCGAAGCCGGGGTATTTATGCTGCGGCTGAAACTGCCTAATGGCGCGTTAACGGCAATCCAGGCTGATGTGGCTGCATCTCTTGCTGAGCGTTACTCTGGTGGGAAAATGAGCCTTACCACCCGCCAAAATATCGAACTGCATCACATCACCCTGGTTGATTTGCCGACAATTTTCGCAGAGCTGCAGGCAGTCAACCTGCAAACACTGGGTGCATGCGGCGACCAGGTGCGCAACGTTGTCGGCTGTCCGGTGACTGACGTTAATGAAGATGAATTAATAGATACTATGCCGCTGTCAAACGAAATAACAGCGGCATTTTCAGCAAATCCCCATTTCGCAAATTTGCCGCGAAAATTTAAAATAGCACTCTCCGGCGGCGGGTGCGGATGTGTTCCTTATGATATTAACGACCTTGGGTTGGTTGCCGTAATAAATGCTGATGGCGAACTTGGGTATGCGGCACTGGTTGGCGGCGGGTTGTCTGTTCAACCGGCTTATGCAGAAAACCTGGGAGTATGGATTCGTCCTGATGAAGCGTTAGAAGTTATAACCCAACTGGTGCAGATATTCAAGGAACATGGCAACCGCGAAAATCGCGGGAAAGCCCGGGTGAAACACCTGATAGCTGCCAATGGAGTCGAATGGCTGCGCAGCGAATTAGAACAGCGGTTAAAACACAAATTAACGCCTTACGACCAGCCGGTACCGCAGCCATCTCGCCGCGACCACTTGGGGGTAAACCGCCAGCGTGAAGACGGACTATTTTATATTGGCATCCCTGTCCCGGTTGGGATAATCACCAGCACCCAGCTAAAATCTCTCGCGAATATCGCAGCACAACACGGGAAAGGCCATATCCGCTTCACCCATTTACAGAACATTATTCTGACAGATATAAAAGAATCAGCCGTCTCGGCTATCCTTGACCAGCTTACTACTGCCGGATTGCCGGTTTCAAATACCAGTCGGCATGGGAATACTGCTATCTGTGTGGGCAAAACCTATTGTATGAAGGCCATCACCCATACAAAAGAGATTGCTTTGCCTTTATTGAGCAGTATTAACGATCTGCTGCTTGGCGCAGAAGTAAGTTTTCGCATCAGCGGCTGCCCGAATGGCTGCAGCGGTCATTCCGTCGCCGACATAGCATTGCGCGGGTCATCAATAAATATTGACACCGGCAGTGAAGAACGGTTTGACTTGCTGGTTGGCGGCGGACTTTCAAAACAACCGGCATTTGCCCAACGAATATTTTCACGGTTAAAACCAGATGAACTGTCGGCAGTAATTACCAGCCTGCTGTTTCGATATCGCACAGAATGCGTGGAAGGTGAAACCTTCAGCGACTATGCACAGCGGGTTTTATGGCCGGAATGTAGATAAAACAAGGAGAAATGTCCATGCGATTTGAAACTCTTGCAATTCATGCCGGACAAGGTCCCGACCCGGCTTACGGCGCCGTGATGACGCCGATATATCAGACATCAACTTTTGCATTTAAAGGGGTCAACCAGCCGGGAGTATTTGATTACTCGCGCAGCGGCAATCCCACCCGCAAAGCACTGGAAGACTGTTTAGCCGCGCTGGAAGGTGGAAAATTTGGTTTTGCTTTCGCCACCGGACAGGCTGCAGAGGCAACTGTACTGTCGCAATTCAACCCCGGCGACCATATTATTGCCCATGACGATATCTACGGCGGGTCTTACCGGCTGATATCCAGCTTTATGAAGGGTAAAGGCATATCAGTTGATTTCATCAACTTGCGCAACCTTGACGCCTTCAAATCGGCAATACGCGACAACACCCGCGCGGTATGGACTGAATCACCTACCAACCCGTTGATGAACCTGCTGGACCTGGCAGCGATAGCGGTTATTTCAAAACGTCACAACATTACCTCAATTTGCGACAACACATTTCTTTCCCCATATTTCCAGCGCCCATTGGATTTGGGCATTGATATCGTCATTCATTCGACCACCAAATATATCAACGGCCATTCAGACGTGGTGGGCGGTGCCGCCATCACCAGCAATCCGGTGCTGGCAGAACGCATTGGATTTTATCAGAACGCCATGGGCACCTGCGCCGGACCCCAAGACTGTTTTCTGGTATTGCGCGGGGTAAAAACCCTGGCAATCCGCATGGAAGCACACAATAAAAACGCGCTGGCACTGGCAAACTGGCTGCAGGAAAATCCGAAGGTGGAATGTGTATTGCACCCCGGCCTGGAAAGCCATCCGCAGCATGAACTGGCACTGAAACAGATGACCGGTTTTGGCGGAACTTTCTCTTTCCGGGTAAAAGGCGGGCAAGATGAAGCATTTCGTCTGCTCTCCAATGTTAAATTGTTCACCCTTGCCGAATCCCTTGGCGGTGTAGAATCACTTATTGAGCATCCCTGGACCATGACCCACGTATCAATGCCCGAAGAAGTACGCACCGCTGTCGGCATCACCGATAACCTGATTAGGGTGTCAGTCGGTATAGAACATATCGATGATTTGATAGCCGATCTTGAAACAGCATTTTCGTATGTGTGATAAATGGTGAAAATCTGTTATTAGTTGTGAGTTGTATAAAACCACCTTTGCTGAATCTTCATTTTTTTTAAAAAAACAAAAAAAATCTCTTGCATAGCAAATTATTTTTTGCTATACTACCGCACGTCGGGAAGGCGTCTTGATTGTTGGGATATTTTGATTTAAAAAGTTGAAATAAACCTCTTGCATTAGGGATTGAAAAGCAGTATAATGTTCGTGTCGAGCGGAAATAGCTCAGTTGGTAGAGCACGACCTTGCCAAGGTCGGGGTCGCGAGTTCGAGTCTCGTTTTCCGCTCCATTCTTTTTTTGAACGAAATATCGGCATCCGGTGAGTTCCTCGTCACGCAATATAACGGCCATCGCCGGTCGCGTTGACGGGGTATTTTTTTTGAATTAAGCCGATTCGTTCTAAAAAACATAGGGATTTCGGGAGAAATATCATGCAGATTGCAGTTGAACAGCGTCCGGGCAGCCGGGTCGCCTTAACTATCACCGTGGGTGCGGAAGTGGTAACACAAGAAGCCACCTCTGTATTTCGCAAATACGCCAGTCGTGTTAAGGTGCCGGGTTTCCGCCCTGGAAAAGCCCCACAAAACATGATATCCAGCATGGTTGACCAGGAAGCTGTTATGAATCATGCCATTGATAATGTTATCGATAAAACCTATCGCGAAGCATTATCCGAGCATAAATTCATCCCGCTGGAACGCGCCCAGGTTGAAGATATGACCCAAGAAGAAGACGGCAGCCTGAAATTTGTTGTTGTTTTAACCGTACGCCCGACCATTAACCTCGGCGAATACAAAGGCGTTGAAATTACCAAACAGAAAACCGATGTTACTGATGAAATGGTGCAGGCAGAAATAGATAGAGTTTTACAGTCATCCGCTAAATACGACTACGTTACCGATGACATCAAAGCAGACGATTACGCCATCATTAACTACGTCGCAAAAATTAACGGCGAAGAAGCCGCTGATTTATCATCCACCGGTTACCCGGTATGGGTGGGTCATGACAGCATTTTCCCGGAACTGAATGACGGTATCATCGGCAAGAAAAGCGGTGAAGAGTTTGTAGTGACTAAAGAATACGCCACAGATTTCGCTGACGAATCACTGGCTGGCAAAACCGTTGAATATGCCGTAGTAATCGAAAATGTCCGCCGTTTAGTAATACCGGAATTAACCGATGAATTTGTTGCCACAATTTCTGACAATAGCCTGAGCAACAAAGACGAACTGGTTGAACGAGTAAAACTGAACCTGAAATATATGGCTGATAATAATGACAACGACAATCTGCGCACCGAAGTCGTTCGCAAAGTAGTTGAGTTAAGCGAACTTGACCTGCCGGAAATTGAAGTTGATGAAGAGTATCATCACTTAATGATCGGTCTGGAAGAAAGATTGCAGAAACGCCATACCACTCTCGAACAGTTCTCCGAACAGACCGGCCGCACCATTGAAGATATCCAGGATGAACAGAAAAAGATTGCCCAGGATATGGTTCGCCGTTCACTGGTACTTGCAGACATCGCCGGTAAAGAAGGCATTGATGTTACCGACGAAGATATCGACGGTGTTTTCGCCATGGAAATCTATCGCAACAAAGGCGAGATGTCCGGCAAGTCGCTGGCTAAAGAGATTGCAAACCTGCGCCGCGAGATGAAAAAATCCGGTGCTCTTTATAATATCGAAGGCAAACTGCGCTACGAAAAAGTAGTGAGTTTCCTGATGCAGAACGCTGTTATCCTGAATCCAGACGGAACTCCGTATGTTGAAGCCGTAGAAGAAGAAGTTGCCGGACCGGTTAATCCTAATCCGATAACAGAAAAAATCATGGCGGCAACCGAAGAAATCGTTGACGCTATTGAAGAAAAGAAGGAAGAAGCTGCTGAATAGCAGAATATAATATTTACCCGTTAACGACGGGGCGGCATACTATAATGGTAGCCGTCCCGTTTTTTGTGACTAAAAGGAGAACACAGATATGTTAGTCCCAATGGTAGTAGAACAAACCCCTCGCGGAGAGAGAGCATACGATATTTTCTCGCGTTTGTTAAAAGAACGCATCATTTTCATCGGCGGTCAGGTAGAAGACCACATGGCAGCGCTGGTTGTAGCACAAATGCTTTTTTTAGAATCTGAAGACCCCGATAAATCTGTTACCCTGTATATAAACAGCCCGGGCGGGTCGGTTACCGCCGGTATGGCAATATATGACACCATGCAGTTAATCAAGCCGGAAGTGAAGACATTCTGCGTTGGACTTGCCGCCAGCATGGGCGCACTGCTGCTGACCGCCGGCACTAAGGGCAAGCGCTACGCGCTGCCAAACTGCCGCGTATTGATTCATCAGCCAATGAGTTATGGGATTGGCGGACAGGCGACCGATATCGATATCCAGGCACGCGAAATCTTGCGCACCCGCGAAAGATTGAACGAAATATTGGCGTTCCATACCAGTCAGTCACTGGATAATGTCAGACGCGATACCGAACGCGATTACTGGATGTCGCCGGAAGAAGCTGTTGAATATGGTCTGGTTGACGAAGTTATCAGACAGCGCGGTTGAATTAACAATCAAATTTAAAATAATGTTTGGGGATATTTAATGTCGTCATCTAATGGCAGTAAGAAAAAAGATTTGCATTGCTCGTTTTGCGGTAAAACCGAGGATTTAAAAACGCGCCTGATTATCGGTCGCGACTCGGTGGCAATATGCACAATTTGCGTAGAACAATGCAACGAATTAATAATAAAAGCACGCGCTAATGAGGTAGAAGCCAGTGGTGACCTTCATCCAGTGAACGAGGGGATACCCAAGCCGCGCGAAATTAAAGATGTGCTGGATAATTACGTTATTGGGCAGGAACGCGCAAAACGTATCCTTTCCGTGGCAGTATATAATCATTACAAACGCATACAATTCGGCCAGGATAAAACCGAAGAGTTGGAAATAACCAAGAGCAACATCCTGTTAATCGGCCCTACCGGCAGCGGCAAAACCTTGCTGGCACAAACCCTGGCGCGTATTCTTGATGTACCATTCGCCATTGCCGACGCCACCGCCCTTACCGAGGCTGGCTATGTAGGCGAAGATGTAGAAAATATCCTGTTGAAACTGTTCCAGGCTGCCGGCGGCGATACTGCCATGGTAGAACAGGGAATTATCTACATCGACGAAATTGATAAGATTACCCGCAAATCGGAAAACCCCAGCATAACCCGCGATGTCAGCGGCGAAGGCGTACAGCAGGCACTGCTGAAAGTCATCGAAGGCAGCATCGTGAATGTTCCCCCGCAAGGCGGCAGAAAACATCCGCAACAGGAATATTTGCAGATTGATTCCACCAATATCCTCTTTATTTGCGGCGGCGCATTCGAGGGATTGGATAAAATCATTGAAAAGCGCGTCACTGAATATGCGGTAGGTTTTGGCGCAGATATCAAGGGTAAAAAAGAATCGAATATCGGCGAACTGCTGGCGATGGTCATGCCCGACGACCTGTTGAAATTCGGCTTTATCCCCGAATTTATCGGACGTCTGCCGATAGTCACCAGTCTTGATGCCCTCGACGAAGACGCCATGGTACGCATCCTCACCGAGCCGAAAAACGCGGTTATCAAACAATATAAACGTATGATGGAATGGGATAACGTGGAACTGGAAATCACCGATGACGCCATGCGCGCCATCGCCCGTGAAGCCATGAAACGCAACACCGGTGCCCGCGCCCTTCGCAGCATTCTGGAAGAAGCCATGCTGGATGTAATGTTCGAAATACCGTCAATGGAAAACATCGAAAAAGTAACCATCGACACCGAATGTATAACAGAACATAAAGCACCGAAAATTGAGATGAAAGAAGTGGAAGTCAGTAAATAGTGGACAGTGGACAATTGACAGTGGACAGTTTTGCTTGGGGCATGGTTTTAAACCTGCCCCTTTTTTTATCAGTCGGATCGGTCAAATCAGACATATCGGTCCGATGAAATTTAATACACCAGAAAGAAAATCTATATCACGTATTACTATTACTTGTTTATCAGATTGACTAATCCCACGTGACCGTCGCAGTATACTGCCTGTGCTTTCTGGTTGCCGTGGCGATAATCAAGGTTGGCGGGGATTTTTGCGGGGATGAATGACCAGGAGAAGAAATCGTTGTTTTCCCAACCGCCGCCGGTGGTGGCAGTGTAGCCAATCCACGCGGAGCCGCCGGTGACATATTTTTCCAGCTTCAACGGCATTTCCAGGTACATGGTGCTGTCAATATCCACATGAAATTTTCCGCCGAAATAGATGATATCCACGTGATGCATGTTCCCGTCACTGATATTGGGAATCGCGGAGTTAATCCATAACGCCTGGGCAGAAAGGTGGCTGCAGCTATTGGCGCCGCCATTCAGCGCGGCCTGAATCGCGATATGGTTATTATTGGGATCATTTATCGGCGCGCCGCCGTTTTGATAGGTATCAAACTCCACCGTCAAGCAGTTCGGCATCTGGTCATACGCCAGCCCGCCGCCCATCGGCCCGATGGCATCCTTCGCGTTATTTTGAATAGTGAATGTGAAACCGTCTGCCCCGCCGCCAGCACCGCCGCGACCGGTAATTTTAAAATCAAAACTGGACATGAAACCGCCAAACGGGTCTACCGGCTGGGTATACCAATATGCCCCGCGCTGGTTTCCCAGTGCCGGGGTTAACCTTGCGAAAGTGCCTTGCCATGACGCGGCATCTACCCAGGTGATATCATTAATACAGTTAAATGACGCCGGAGCAGTGCTGCCATCGCCGGTCAGCACATATTCATTAGGGGCATCAATCTCTGCCGTTGGACGCTCGCTTAAAAAGATATTGTATACATAACTTCCGGTATGGCTGTTGTTGGATGGACAGGTGAGTATCTTTTGATCCATGGCGATATTTTGCCAGATATTGGCACTGGATGGGTATGATTCCTCGTGATCAGTCGACCACATGATGATGGATTGCCCTTGCTGGCGTAGATTGCTGGCACAGGTAGTTTGCCGCGCTTTGTCGCGGGCACGCGAAAATACCGGGAATAATATCGCCGCTAAAATTGCGATAATTCCAATAACCACCAATAATTCAATTAAAGTGAAACCATCTCGTCTCATGACTTAATTATACCTTATTTATGATACTTTAATCATCCCCAAATAGTTTCTTAATCATTATTTAATATATTCAACATTCAGAAAATAATACCGGCGGGTGATTGGATTGTCAATGTTTGCAGGTTTTTTTACATCGATTAATAGGATTTTAAGGATATAAGTTTATTTCTGTTTTCGCCTTTGTGGAAAGAATGATAAGAATGGGAAATGTAGGAGGAATGGGAAGCATGACTAAATATTCATTCTTCCCATAACTCCCATTAAATTTCCTATCGCTGGATTAAGGCTAAAAAGATTATTATTCTTTCATACTACAACATCTTTTTTTCGTGCCTTTCGTGATTTTCGTGGTTAAATTTTTACCCCTATTTCCCCTCTGCCTTTAAAAACGCTAAATTATCGATATATAGCGACTGGCCGCCGTAGTTGGTCTCACCTACCAGGATGCTCAGGGTTTTTGGGCTGCCGATGGTGCTGCCTTCGAGAGGCGCGGCGGTTACTATGCGGTCGCCGTAATTGAATGTCAGCATGCCGTTGACGCTTTCAATGCTGAAGCTGTTCCATGTATTGCACAGCTTATCGATGGGTGTGGTATCGGCAAATGTCCCTTTTTGCACCATTTCACCATTAAACTTTACATAAGCAGATGTATCACCCCAATTCCAGGTCAGGCGTTCATAATTCGCGATTACTTTGTCGGCGGCATCTTTCACCAATATTCGCACTTGGGTGCGTTTGTCGTCGCTGGAATAATTAAATTTCATATCGCCGGTGATTTTCCAGAAAGAAAGACCGGTATTTGTCCCCAAATCACGGTAGGCGAACATGTGACCGGATGACCCTGCTGCCTTTAATTTCAGACAGGGAGCCTTTACCGGGCCGCCTTCGGTGTTAGTATATTCAAATTGCCCATAATTGCCGGCATTGTTATCCGCAATCGGGTCGCGTTTCCAGTTATTCTGGCTATCCGCAACGGTGCCAACGGCAAGACCATCAACTAAATCCGTGGTGGCGCATTTAACCACCATGATATTTACCGGTGCGGAAACGATGGCTGCGCCTAAATTATCTGTTGCTTTTGCGGTAAGTACATATTTGCCCGGGTTAACGTTATTCCAAGTAATGCTAAACGGAGCGGTTGTCGACTCACCCAGTTTTATATCATCGCGGAAAAACTCTACCTTTTTCACTTCCCCATCGCTATCGGTGGCTGTCGCGCCGATGATAATTGACGCCGGCACTACTGTAAATGATGAATTGTTAACCGGTGTCGAGATATTCACCTTTGGCGGGTCGTTGGACAATACAGCAATTTTCACTTCTTTTGAAGTGGAGATGCCGCCTTTATCGTCGATTGCTTTCACCGTCAACACCTGGCTGCCGAATGGAATATTCGTCCAGGTATAACTATATGGCTTGATGGCAGCTTCGCCAAGTTTCTTTGCACCCTGGTAGAACTCAACTTTGCTGATGGAACCATCGTCATCCACCGCGCTGGCGGTGATGGTGATAGATGTTGGCCGCACAAACTGTTCATCTTTCGCCGGACTGGTGATGCTGGTTACCGGCAGGATATTTTCTTTTGACGCCGGCAGCCGGTACATGTTCGGCTTGCCGCCCCAACCGCTGTTTTCCGAGAAGATGATAAACTCGCCATTCTTTCGTTTGAAAGCGGAAAGTCCCATCGCCGCGTCTTCCCAGGCTATCCCGCCCGATACTTCCGGTCCGGCGTTGAGGATGCGCTCCAGTGAGCCGTCGGTGGTTTTGAATACGTCGATTTGCCCCCATAATTCAGCAAAAAACAGCTTATCATCCGCGACATCCATCCCCATCCATTTATGCACGCATCCCCACGGACGCCCGATTTCATACATGAAATCGCAACTGGTATTGGGGTTGGGCAAGGTGATGAACCAGCGCGCCTTGCGGTTGCCGGTGCTCCAATCGTCGTATCGCGCCAGGTAATTCACCGAGTCGTCTTTATCTGCCAATCTCGGTTGGGCAGCGGCGCTCAGGTACATGGAATCACGTTTTGAATCGTAAAACAGTGAGGCACCCATGCCCCAATTGCTGATAAGTTTACCGGTGCCGGGGAAGTTGGCGTCTTCAACATCACCTTTTTTCAAGGTATATATCGGCGCGCCTTGCGGTGTCATCCCTGCAACCTTGAAATGGCGCGCAACCACTACGTTGCCCGTCATACATGCCAGCCAGACATCGCCGTTGTCATCTACGCAAAATGTGCTCATGCCGCCGGGGGTAGTGCCGGTAGTGACTTCATCCGCGGTCTCTTTTCCGTCGCCGTTGGTATCAATCCATATCTCCGCGCCACTGTTGCGAATCTGTCCGCATGGTATCGCAATTTCGCCGTCATAACGGAAAATGCCGACATATTCGACGCTGCCTTGACCGCTGGTATAGAGTATCTTTGCGCGTTTTGCGCCAACCCGGCGAATTATCGACTGGGCGTTACCTTGCCGCGGCGGGTCGCCGTAAAGTTTGGGATTCCAGTTGTAACCCTTAAATGACCACTCGCTGCCGGGAGCGGTTTTGCTGTAATCCAGTTTGCCATGCCAATATACGCTGAAGGCGTCCTGCCCGTCGGTATCGGGGTCGAGATCCGGGGTGTTGCAGAAGAACAGGCCGTTCATCATCCACACCAGTTTACCGTCCGGGGTCATTTTTCGCAGGTCGGTTCCCTGCATACCGTTGGAAACGTAAATATTGCCGTTGGCGTCAATGCCCACACCGGTGATGCCATAAAATCGCGCATAACCGCCTGCCGCCGGGTCATTAATCAGTCCGGGATTTTTACCGGAAAACAGACCGTCCTGTACGCCGAAAGTTCCTGTTTTAACCGGAGTATTCTTCAGGCTGCCGTAAATTTTGATATTCATATCAGCGTTGTCAGCAATGAGTAGACGGTCGTTAACTGCATCATAAGCAATGGCGACAGGGTTAACGACGTCGGTAATCTGCTTGTCCGCGTATTTGCCGTTGGGGTGATAGCATTTTATAACGCCGGGGTATTTAGTTGAAATGGTGGTTCCTACCGGAAAATCATTAGCTTCCGAAATAATCCACAGGTCGCCGCGGCTGTCCACTGTCATCGGTCCCGGACGGGTAAAATCAAAGGCGCGGGATATTACTTCATTAATTTCCGACTTAAAACCAGTAACATCCGGCCCGCCGCAATTGATGGCGAAAACCTGCTTGCCGTCTGTTGAAAGTATCTCAATACCGCAAATTACCACATGGCCGTCACCGCCTCTGACACGCTCGAAATAGACAGTCAACTTGCCGTTTGCGTCAGACTGCGCGTTTAGGATATCCAGCACTGCCGGTTTGAATGGCCCGCCTGCCGCGGTGATGACATCATAATCCGTCACTGTTTTTGCGCCAGACGCCGCCACATTCATTATTCGTTTGCCCGCTACTGTTTCGGTATATTCAGCAAAATGGCAGCGCACGTTAAACTTGGTGTTTGGGGTTAATCCGGGAATTACATAAGCGTTGGCGTCGTTTTCCCGTTGTGACTGGTATACTGCCACCGGCGCCGCGTTTGCCACCCCGGTGGTATCGATAGTTTTAGTGGTGATATTTACCGATGTATTGCCAGCGGTGTAATAAATGGCGGCGGTGGGCAGTGCCACGCGGATTTTCTGGTCGCGGGAATCGCTGATGAATATTTCGTCATTCACCACTGCCAACCCGCTGATGATGGAGTGATATTTTTTTGCGTCAAAGGGGTCAACGGATAAATAGATCGGTTTTGTTGATGCCGCGGTACCCAGCAAGTCGGTTTTAAACAGGTTTCTATATACCGCCAGGTAAAGATTTTTGCCGTCGCTGGTTATCGAACCTTCGCCGCAAAATGAATTGCCCAGGTTTTCGTTGCCGTCGCGGAGACCCTTGATGATTTTTCCATCTTTGTAAATCTTCGACGGTTCGCCGCCTTCATCCCAACCGGAATTGGTGTAACAAGTGCCATCTGGCGCCACAAACAGCGCGCTGATGCCATTAGAAACGTGGCCGTCGTCGGCATTGCTGCCAAAATTATTTCCGTACCAACTGGTGGAATATCCCATGTCGGGCTTGCCGATAGTAATATTGTCAAAGGTCGCGGTTGCAGTGGTTGCCGCGCTGCCGCTGGCGACGAATACGCCAACTTCGATTGGACCGACGGCGTTGTATTGTCCGCCGCTGGTATTGCTCATCATCGTCCATAATGTGCCGTTTGACGATTTGTACGCCGCGAACCGTTTGCCCATCCGCACAATGCGCAGCCAAATCGGTAGTTCCATTTTTGTGGCGATTCCGCTGCTGGCGCTATTTTTCAAGTTTTTATCATAAGCTGTGAATGAAATGCTGTGTTTTTTATCCGCATTTGCTTGATAGCTGAAAACATTATTGGCGGTAGTTGCGTCAACGTCATTGCCGCTGCGCAGCATAATTCCCGCGCGTCCCTTCGCCTCGCCTTTGAAACCGGTCACCCGCACAATAACATCCAAATCGCCGCCAGGATGAGCCGTATAGGTGTAATGCGCCTGGTCCTTGCCAGTGGTGGTGTCGCCGGTACCCGCGCCAATAACGGTAATCACCCCGTCTTTCTCAGTATGACTGCCAGCAGCGGCACCCGTACCAATCTCCGTATCAGACCAGTTAATAACTTGCGCGGCGTAGAGCATCGCGGTGAATAATAAAAACGCAAAAAGCAGTGATATGTGACGATACATAATAGATTCCTCAATAATTTTGACACTAAAATGGTAAAAAGTTACCAGTCTTATTTTGTGGTAAATAATGCGCCTTTCAAGGTGAACAGTCAATGAAAAAGGGGTATCCTGGTACTGTTAAACCTTTATACATAGGCTAAATTTTGGATGCAAGGTAGGGGAACTGCATAGTATTCTACATATCTCCCATTAATTTTATTAGTAACACAATTCCATAGCCCACGGCAACGCACTCACCCTTATACACATTTTTCTAATTGAATGATAAATTTTATAATGAATGCAAT